>NZ_JBHWUE010000065.1:0-54938 GCF_042738615.1 Rhodococcus sp. NPDC059968 | reverse complement strand
AGTCTGGCGGGAGTCCCGCTTACTGGCCAGGCGGTGTCCGGCATACAGGCGACGTGAGCCCGATCTGCCGCTCTTGCGTGGAACGTGAGAAGGCGTGGCCCGATACTGCCCATCCCCAAGGTTCAGGGATGGGTGAGAGGGAGTGTTCCGAGCGGCTGAAACCGTGAGGGATCGAGTACCGATGCGGGTCCGCGCCGGCGGACTGGCCCGTAGTAGCTGTGAGACCGCTGCTTGACGCATTCGCATTCGCCCGTCCGGCCTTCCCCTCGCCCGGTCGTTCCCCCGGACGGAACGGGGGCCCTTGGGCTTCTTCCCTGAGCTTCGCACCCCCACGGGCAGGACCCGTCGACGCACGTCAGGGCGGGGATCGGTCGCGAACACCAACCGAGAACTACGTGACCGGCATTGCCGACCTCCAATCCACGAGCTCACTCACATGCGCGACATCGTGTCGCACCCACAAGTTCTGATCATTGCTCTTCGGAAATAGGCGACACTCGTGGAACAGAGACCTACCGTGGGTGGATCCTATGGATCGCAGCCCTGACAACCTTCCAACACGGCGACCTCGCACGAGCGGACAGTATGGTCAAAGACTGCTTGCGGTCCGCCTCTCGGGTTAACGACCGTCTGGGTGTCGCTGGGTGCCTGGAGATTTCAGCGTGGATCTCTGGGCGGAAGCGAGACGCTCGCCGAGCGGCGGTCCTCCTTGGAGCGGCGCGTGTGGTCGGCGGAGCATGCATCGTCTCTCCACAGCTACTCCCACACCACGCGCGCTGCGAGCAGCAGGCAAGACGTGCACTCGGCGATCGAGCTTTCGAGGCAGCGTATTCCAACGGATGGGATACGTGTGTCGTCGACGCTGTTGCCTTCGCTCTCGGCGAGACTCGAACGACCAACCAGGACCTCGCATGTTCTGACACGACGCTGACACGACGAGAACGGCAGGTCGCGCAGCTGGTTTCGAAGGGGATGACCAACAGGGCAATCGCCTCCGAACTGGTGATCTCGCAACGTACCGCTCAAGGCCACGTCGAACATATTCTTACCAAGCTTGGCTTCAACTCCCGAAGTCAGATCGCGGCGTGGATAGTTGAGCAGGAATACCAATCCGCGACGCCGAATCAAACGCTCCCCACTCGCCGAACCGGATTCGGACCCGGTGAGCAAAGGGCTTCATAGGCCAGCGTCAAGAGCTGGACACGCGGCGATACGGCCAAGGTATGAGGTGTTTGTCCGCGGCGGGTGGTGGCGTGTGCCGGTGTCCGGGTCGACGGCGCCGAGGACCGGTCAGTGGGCCGTCCTGTACCCGGGCCTTGCTCCCCGGCGCGCACGAGGTGGCGGCGTCGGGGTTTTGGCGTGTGTCTTTCCGCGGGCGGGTCATGTTCCCTGGGTGTGCGATGAGGGTTGGGGGTGTGGTTTCGGTGGGCCGCCGGAGGTGACGGTGAGTGCCCAGTCGCGGCGTTCGGTGAGGGCGCGGTGTAGGTGCTGTGCCAAGTGGTGGCGTTCGGCGCTACTGCGATCGTGGGTGATCGTGATTCGTCTGGTCCACCTTTCGGGTATCCCGCGGTCGTTGATCGCCAGCCCGATGACCACCCGAAGATCGGGATCGGGCGTTCCGGTGACCACGATGCGTCCGGGTTCGCCGCCCATCGCCATCCGGGCCCCGAGTACCGCGGCGACTACTTCGGCCACCTCGAGCACGGACTGCGCCCCGAGCACGTCAATATGGTCGACTTCGGTCATCTCGGTCCTCCATTCCGTGCCGGCGGGCCGTCGATCGCGGGCACCGTGGACCGAATCACATCACGCACGTCGGTCGGCGGTTCGGTTGGCGCCGGCGGCCCGTGCATCAGCGGCAGGTACGGTCGTCTGCGGCCACACCGGTACTGGTCGGGTGCACGCCTCTGCCGCTACCGCGTGCGGCCGAGCGCACGGTGCGTTGCTTAAACGCGAGGTGCGGTCGTATCGGTCTTTATAACGGGACGTCTTATAAAGACTGATAATGTCTGATGAATGGATCCCGTCCTCAACCCGTTCAAGCCCGGTGCCGGTCTGCGCCCGCCCATTCTCGCTGGTCGCGACACTCTGTTCGGGGACTTCGACATCGTTCGCCGGCGGATCACCGAACTGGGCGAAGGGGATCGCAGCTGGATTCTCACCGGATTGCGGGGGGTCGGCAAGACCGTGTTGATCGGGGAACTCGCGCGCACTGCGATCAATGGTGGCTGGATCGTCGCCAAGCTGGAGGTCCGCAAGGGTCATCCCATGGCCGAGGAACTCGCCACCACGCTCGCCACCAGCCTGCGGGGCGCGACGCGGCGATTCGACCCACGCATGCTCACCCAACTGTTGGGCGTGTTCAAGTCGTTCACGGTGTCGCTGAACGTGGGTGTCGTCACCCTCGGCGTCGATATCGACCCGGCTGCCGGGTTCGCGGACACCGGCCGGTTGTCCACCGACCTGACCGACCTGTTCGTCGTTCTCGGGGAGACCGTGCGTGAGCTGGGTGTCGGTGCGCTCATCCTGATCGACGAGCTGCAGGAGGCCACGGCCGACGAGATGGCGGCGGTCAGCACCGCCCTCCATCAGATCAGTCAGACCTCGCCGGTGTTGCCGTTGTTCCTGGTCGGGGCGGGCCTGCCGTCGCTGCCGTCGCAGTTGGCCACGGCCAACAGTTACGCCGAGCGGCTGTACCAGTTCCGGGCATTGTCGACCCTGAGCGAGCTGGACTCGCGGGCGGCGCTCGTGCAACCGGTCATCGAGCGGGACGCCGAATGGGACGAGGCGGCGCTGCGGCTGGCTCTGGACGCAGCCAACGGCTACCCCTATTTCCTGCAGGAGGTGGGGAAGGCGGTGTGGAACAACGCCTTAGGCCCGGTCTTCACCGTCGAGGACGCGCAGGTCGGCACCGAAATCGCGCGAGCGGAAGTCAATGCCGGTCTCTACCAGTCGCGGTGGGACCGTGCGACACCGGCGCAGAAGGACTTGCTGCGTGCCCTGGCGGAGGAAGGCGATGGCGATGGTGTCGTCGTCCGGGACCTGGCCAGGGCGATGGGCAAGCCCAGCGCGTCGGCGCTGTCCGTGCCGCGTGACGAACTGATCAAGAAGGGCCTCGTCTACGCGCCCGAACGCGGAGTCCTCGCCTTCACCGTTCCGGGTTTCCACCAGTTCATCCGCGACCAAGACTGACCTTATTGCTCGATGTGACCGCGGCGCGCCGCGGTCACCGCCCCCTCGATTGCGCGCCGAGATCGGCCTCCGTGGCCGCTGGGTTTACGCGGGTACGACGACGAGGTTGTCTCATGTGGGGAGCTTCTCTTCAAGCAGGTAAGCGCGGCGCCGAGTTGGAGGAATCCGGCACCGAACAGGGCCCACTGTGCAGGTGACGTCGAAGCGTCGGCGCGCTCGCTGTGAGCAAGGTGCCGTCCGGGGCTGGCGCGATGTCCCAGGGATGATCGAGCCCGACGATCTCGGTGACAATATCCAGCGCCGGCAAGGACTCCGCGCCATTTGGTGGTGCACCGCACGCTGGCGCGGCCGAGACATACACGAGGAATGCACCGGACCTCACCCCTGATGTCGGCTGCTGGTCCGAGCGGGAATGCCACGCGGTGGGTGCGGTCGAACGGCCCTCCCGTTCTGGTCTTCTCGTTTCCGTCCAGCCGTGTGTCAGCCGGACGGAGGGCGGGAGTGGTGCAATGAAGGTGTGTGACGAGGTGGGTGAGCGATGAAGCAGGTCCTGAAGGCGGTGCTGGTGTGCTTGGTCGTCGGCGCCGCGGTGCTGGTGGTGTGGGTGGTCGCGTCGCGACCGGATGCGCCCGAGCCGCCGCGCCCGCTGCCCGATACCGCGGTCATGGTCCACGGCGTACCGACGACGTGCAGTGAACTCTTCGGGCAGCCCTGTGATTTCGGGTTGCAGTCCGCCTTTAACCGGTGGGGGCCAGGCCTCGCTCCGTTCGTCGATTCCGGGGTCCTGGGCCCGTACGCCGAGCGGGTCGGGTTCGTGGCGTCGGCGAAGCTGAGTCTGGACGCCTGCGCACTGTCGCACACCACCGGAAAGACGGTCCTCGAATTCGTCGAACAGGCGCAACGGCAACACCCGGACGCCGGCAGCCCGGAGCTGTTTCCGTTCTGGAACCGGACCCGGCAAACCCTGTGCCCCCTGTGACCCGCACAGTCGACTACGGCGTGACGTCGACGATGTTGACGCCGCATCACTTGTCGCAGGCGATGCCGTCCTTGTCCCGGTCGAGTTTCGTCGAGTAGCCGGGTTCGCCTTGGTAGATCGGCGCTGCGCCGGCTGCTTTTGCGTCGGCGCAGGACGCGTAGCTGACCGATGATTGCGGAGTGGTGTGGATCGGCGCCGGGGGGTTTGCCGGAATCACGACGGGGGCCGGCGGGGGAGCAACGGCAACGGTCGTCGTGGGCGCGACCGGGGCCACCGGCGGGGCGACGGCCGCCGTTGTGATTACCGGCAGGGCGGCGGTTGTCGTGGCGGGCGCTGCGCTCGAGGTGGTCGTGGGCCTCGCGCTCGACGCGTCGACCAGCCGGGCCACCGATGCCGTGGTGGTGGTCGAGGTGGTGCTGGACTGCGTGCCGCTACCGCAGCCGCTGATCAGTGCGGAGATGGCCAGCGCTGCCATCCCGAAGGTTGTCTTCTTCACTCCGGGCATGTAATCAGGCAAACAGGACGTTTGGTATCAGCTGAGTGACCGACATACGACGAAGATCGCCGCAAAGACCGCGCCGTCGTTGCGGTTGTTTCGTTTGTTGCGTATATTTCGTTTGGGAGGTGGCGTGGTGTCCGCAGCGCATGATCAGCCGAGCGTTGTCGAGCAGGAGCAGGCCCGTCAGGCACTGCAGCTGCTTCGTGATGTCGATCCGGCGGGGGAGACTCTCGATGTGACCGTGGCCGGTACCTCGGAGTCGGTGCATCTTCCCCGTGCGGCGCTCGATCTGATCCGCGAGGTCTTGGCTAATATGGCCGCCGGGCAGGGGGTCACCGTCGTCCCCGCCCATGCGGAGCTGACGACCCAGCAGACCGCGCAGATGCTCAATGTCTCGCGCCCGCATGTGATCAAGCTGCTCGACGAGGGGCACATCGAGTACCGGATGGTCGGCCGGCATCGCCGGATCCTCGCATCGTCGCTGCTTGCCTACCAGCGGACGCAGCTGGGGAGCTCGCGTGCCGCCGCGGACGAGCTGGCGGCCCTGACGGAAGACCTCGGGCTGTACTGACGTGACCTTCACCGTGCTTCTGCGGCGCGAATGTGCTGTACCCGAATGTTTTACGCGATGTGCTGATCCGGCTCGCGCAGACCGGCCTGGTGCACGCGCGGTGGACGGATCGCATCCTCCGGCGAGACATTCGAGAACTTGGCTGAGGATCGCCCGGACATCTCGACAGCGACGTTGACGAAGCTGCGGGAGCTGATGAACGCCGGCGGTACCCGACTGCCTGGTCACCGGCTACGAGAAACTCATCCCCGCACTGACGCTGCCGGATGAGGGTGACCGGCATGCGCTGGCCGCGGCGATCCGCGCCGGCGACGAGCAGAGCATGAGCAACCGCTCGATCGTGACGTGCGCTGCTCGCACAGTTCACCGATGGCGGCGACCGCGGTGTCGGTGTGCGGGTCGACCCACACCGATCCTTCCTCGCGTAGTCGGGGGTGGAGGATGTGCCGTCCTCGCGATGGCCACTGGATGAACTCATAGCCGGTCAGCTCGCCTTGCGCGGTGTCGGCGACCCAGACCGCGGCCTGCGGGTAGGGGGCATCCAACGATACGCCCTGGCAGAGATGTGAACCCACCGACCCCCGACCCCCGACCCCCGCCAGCCGAGGGTGACCGCGTTCTGGTCGCTGATCGCGAGTTCCCACACCAGACGTTCTACCTGCACGTCGCGCCCGTATCGCAGGCACCGCAGATCCCGGACCACGGCTGCGATCGCGAGCAGCCACGCGGCCGGCGGCTCAAAGCCCGGGGTGTCGTGGAAGTCCGGGCCGTCGTCGGTCATGGCGAAGCGTCACACCACACTGTCCTCGTTCTCTTCCCTGCTCAACTACCCCTGTCGTCTCGATTTCGTGTCTTACGAGTGAGGGAACGCAGTGCGGCGAGACCTCACGCACTGTCGTTCGGAGCAACAGAGACGGTGACGATATCGGCGACGTACTCCGCCGCTCGATTGTCGAGACCCTTGTGTTCGATGATGCTGCGGTAGTAGAAGGATCCGTTGATCATTGCGGTGAGCAACTCGATGTCGACATCGGGGCGGACGTCGCCACGAGCGATACCGCGCTGGATGATCATGCGCATTCCGGCGGGGAACCTATCGAGGAACGGCTCGACGTCGCGGTGGAAGTTCTCGTCTTCCGCGCTCGCAGCAACCGCGCCGGCCATGATGCGCCGGACGCCGCTGGTCCGGTACATCTCTGCCCGATCGCGCAAGAACGCCACGACTTCGTCGCGGAAGGATCCCAGATCGGGAATCTCGCCCGGCGGGACGAGGCGTTCGATGGCCGCGACGAGAATTGCTTGCCGACCGGGCCAGCGACGATAGATCGTCGGCTTGCTCACGCCGGCCCGTGCTGCGATCGCGTCGATACTGACTGCGCTGTAGCCGAGCTCCCTCCACAGTTCGAGGGTCGCGTCGAGAATCGCCGTAGTCGTGTCGGTACTTCGCGGTCGGCCACCCCGGTTGGGGCTTGCGGGATCAGCCATCGAGCCCCCTCGACGTCGGGATCCATTACCTGGACGTACCTTAACAGCGGGAGTACCCACCTCGGCGAACCTCCCTTTCAACTGGTGATATTCGAGGACTGTGCCCCGTTCTTCTTCCTGTTCGACACGACTTTGTCACGAAACTGGCGCGGCCGTCCCGGTGTGAGCGCTACCGGGCCGTCGCGTCAGCATCGTGCGCGTCTTACCCGGTGGTGACGGCCTCTGCCCGCTGCTTCATCAGCGGCATGACATCGCGACCGAACCGGGTCGCCTCGTCGTCGTGTGGGTAGCCGGAGAGGCAGAAGTGTGTGCAGCCGACGTCGACGAACTCCGACAGGGTGTCGGCGACCTGCTGCGGGTTTCCGACCACTGCGACGCCCGCGCCGGGCCGAACCTTGGTGATGCCGCTCCACAGGTGGTCACCGAGCCGGTAGTCGTCAGCCTGCACGAGTTCCTGCATGCGTGCCTGGGCATTCGAATCCGACCAGGCCCCGCCCCATCCCTGGTCCTCGATGCCGGAGATCAGCGCGTCGGCCGCGTTCCACGCCTCGGCCTCGGTGTCGCGGACGATGACCTGCAGGCGCATTCCGAAACGGAGTTCGCCTTCGCGTCCGTACACCGCGGCCCGTTCCCTCGCCTCGGCGATCTTCTGCGCGATCATCTCGGGCCGATCGCCCCAGAACAGATACACATCGGCATGTTTCGCGCACACGTCGACGGCCGCATCGGACAGCCCGCCGAGGAAGAATTCCGGATGGGGTCTCTGGAGCGGGCGCGGCTTGACGACGGCACCCTCTACCGTGAAATGTTCACCGCGGTAGGTGACCGGCTCGTCCTCGGTCCACACCCGCTTCATGATCTCGACGGTCTCGTCCATCAGCCGGTACCGCTCGTCGTGCCCGTGGAAGAGTCCGTCGGCGGCCGCCTCCGTCGGCGATCCGCCGGCGATGAGATTGATCGCGACGCGTCCGCCGGAGAGCTGGTCGAAGGTACTGATCATCTTGGCGGTGACGGTCGGCGCGATCACTCCCGGCCGAGCCGCCACGAGCAGGGTGAGGCGTTCGGTGCGGGCGGCGACCATTGCGCAGGCGATCCACGCCTCGTAGCACTCGGTCTGAACCGGCACCAGTGCATATTCGAACCCCGCCGCTTCCGCGGACTTGGCGACTCGCTCGAAGAGTTCCAGGCTCGGTGCAGTTCGTGCATTCGGATCGCCGAATGCGGTGGTGTCCCCCATGGTCGGGATGAACCATCCGAAGTGGAGTTCGGGATCGGTGGTCGGTGTCGACATGCTGTCTCCTTCGTCGATAGCGGGGTGGGGCCTTGTACGGGGTGCGGGGTGCACCGGTGTGGTGCTGAGCTCCGTGCCCGTGTCTGCAGGCCCCTCGGCGCGAAGGCCGCTCTGTTGCGAAACGTCACCGTATCGTAACGACGAAGGAGGATCAAGGCCTCCTGTTCGAATTTATCCAGCGACTATGTAGCAATTCCGACTATTGACCGAATGCAAACGACACCGTATCGTATCGCTGCATTGAGAGTTAGATCACAAACGGAGGTTTCCATGGTCCAGATTCCGGTTGTCCACCACGTCGCGCTGACGGTCAGCGACCTCGATGCGAGCGTCGAGTGGTACGAGCAGGTGTTCGGCATCCAGCACGTCCTCGACGTGCCGCACGACGGCGGAACTTCCAAAGTATTGGCGGACAATGATTTCCGACTCGTCATCGGGCTTCATCACCACGAGCACAACCCGGGTGCACGGTTCGCGGAGACACGCAGCGGCCTCGACCACCTGAGCTTCCGGGTGGACGGTCGAGACGAACTGTCCGCGTGGGGTGATCGCCTCACCGAACTCGGTGTTCGGCAGTCGAGCGCGGCCGATCAGCCGCTCACTCAGGCACCGATCGCGGACACCGCGTACGGCTCGGTGCTGGTCTTCCGCGACCCCGACAACATTCAACTCGAACTGATCGCCCCGCCCGTCGCATGACGTCGCGCCACGATACTTCGACGGAGGAGTAACATGCTCAACCTCGCTGTCCTGCTGGAGGATTCGGCTCGCGAACACCCCGCCCGTGAGGCGGTGGTGTGCGAGAACATCCGGCTGACGTACGGAGATCTCGACGCCGCGGCGAATCGCGTCGCGAACCTGCTGACCGGCCTCGGCATCGGTCCCGGCGACAAGATCGTCCTCGCCTGCCCGAACGTGCCCAGTTTTCCGGCCGTGTACTACGGCGCCCTCAAAGCCGGCGTGGTGGTGGTACCGATCAACATTCTCCTCAAGTCCGAGGAGATCACCTACCACCTGGCCGATTCGGAGGCCAAGGCGTTCTTCTGCTTCGAGGGGTCCGAGGAACTGCCGATCGACGAACACGGTCTCCGGGCCTTCGCGGACGTCGACGGGTGCGCACACTTCTTCTCCGCGGCCGCAGACCCCATGGCAGCGCGCTCGCCACTCCCCGGGGTGACATCGCTGGGCGAGGCGCTGCGTGCACAACCGCCGACCTTCGACACCACGGCAACACGGCCCGGGGACACCGCAGTGATCCTCTACACCAGTGGCACGACCGGCAAACCCAAGGGCGCCGAACTGACCCACGCCAACCTGGTGCTCAACGCCCGCCTGTTCGATGTCATGTACGCCGATCACCCGCACGACGTGCACCTGGTGACACTGCCGCTCTTCCACACATTCGCGCAGACCATTCAGATGAATGCCGGCTTCTACAAGCGCGCAACCCTGGTACTCCAGCCGCGGTTCACCGCCGCCGACACGTTGCGACTGATGCAGGCCGAGGACGTCACCTTCTTCGCCGGGGTTCCCACCATGTACTGGGACCTCCTCGGAGCCGACGATTCCGGCGTCGACCTCGACCGGATCCGCGGCACGCTGCGCTATGCGGTCGCCGGAGGTGCTCCGCTGCCGATGGAGGTGCTGAAGGGTTTCGAGGCCAAATACGGTGTGCCCGTCCTCGAGGGGTACGGGTTGTCCGAGACCAGTCCGGTCGTCGCGTTCAACCGCCACGATCGTCCGTCCCGTCCGGGCTCCGTCGGACTCCCCGTGTGGGGTGTGGAGGTTCGGATCGTCGACGAGGAGCGCAACGACGTCGGCCCCGGCGATCCGGGTGAACTGCTCGTGCGCGGCCACGGTGTCATGAAGGGCTACTACCGGCGACCCGACGAGACGGCGACCGCGCTTCGTGACGGCTGGCTCCACACCGGCGACATCGCGCGACGCGACGCCGACGGCTACCTCTACATCGTGGACCGCAAGAAGGACCTGATCATCCGTGGCGGCTACAACGTCTATCCCCGTGAGGTCGAGGAGGTGGTCATGGGCCACCCCGACGTCAGTCTCGCCGCGGTCGTCGGCATACCGCACCCGCGGCACGGGGAGGAGGTCAAGGTCTTCGTCATCCGTGAACCCGGCTCGACACTCGGTGAGCTCGAACTGGTCACCTGGTGCCGAACCCGGCTGGGCGGCCACAAATATCCGCGGCTGGTCGAGTTCCGCGACGACCTCCCGCGGAACGCGACCGGCAAGATCCTCAAGCGCGCGCTCGCCCAGGGCCGACATGACAATTCGAAGGGAGCACGGTGATGACCGCCGACGCGCGCAGCGCTGACACCGTTCCGACACAGCCCACATCTGCGACCGCACCACCTGCACGTGGGATTCGCACTCCGGCCCGCGGCTGGCTCATCGCAGCGATGCTGTGTGTCTTGATGACGATCAACTTCGCGGACAAGAGCGTCCTCGGACTCGCTGCCGAACCCCTGATGCGGGATCTCGGCCTTACCGCCAGCCAATTCGGCTTGGCCGGCAGCATCTTCTTCCTCCTCTTCGGCGTGACAGGCGTGGTCGTCGGGTTTCTCGGTAACCGCTTCACCAGCACCCGTCTGCTCCTGGTCATCGCGCTGGCGTGGTCGGTGTCGATGATGCCGCTGCTGCTGTTCCCGTCACTGGCGGGCCTGCTGGTCAACCGTCTTCTGCTCGGCGCCGCGGAGGGACCGACCGCACCCCTCGCCTCCCATGCCGTGCAGAAATGGTTCTCCGACTCCCGGCGGGCGGTGCCGGCGTCGTTGGTCAATCTCGGCGCCGGGCTCGGTATCGCAATCGCCGCACCCGTCCTCACCTACCTCATCACGAACTTCGGGTGGCAGTCCGCGATCTGGTGCATGGCCGTCGTCAGTCTCGTCTGGGCCGCGGGATGGAAGCTGGTCGGCCGGGAAGGCCCCCTGGACACCTACGACTCGGCGGCCGATCTGCCGGGGGACCACACCCCCGCAGCCGAGGTCAGGGTTCCGTACCGCCGTCTGTTCGCGGCGTCGTCGTGGTGGGCGCCGATCCTCGTACTCGCCCCGGGGTACTTCTCCTTCGCAGTGTTCAGCGTGTGGGGGCCCAGCTACTTCGTGAGCGGGCTCGGCTACTCGCCGGGCACAGTGGGCTGGCTGATCGCGGTATACGGGCTCGTGATGGCGTTCGGGCACATTTTCTTCAGCTGGCTCAGCGGGGTTCTGGTCCGTCGCGGCGTCGGCACCCGCTGGGCACGCGGGGTGTACATGGGAGTAGTGGTGTGCCTGTGTGGTGAACTCCTCGTGGTGGCCGTGGCCATGGGCACCGGCCCCTGGGCGGCCGGGTTGCTGCTGGTCAGCTTCGGGTTCGCCGGCACGGTGCACACGATTGGCTTCCTCCTCGTCGCCGAGTCGTCGCCCGTCGGTCAGCGCAGTGCCATGCTGTCCAGCTTCAACTCGGTGGTCACCGCCTTCGCCGTGATCGCACCCTTCGTCGCCGGCGTGCTCGTCGACACCGCCGCCACCCCCACCGACGGGTACCGCACCGCGTTCCTGTGGTGCGGGATTCTCCTGATCGTCGGAGGACTCGCCGGGGCCGTCTTCATCAGGCCGGACCGCGACACCCGGCGACTCGGACTCCGCGGCACCGACTCCGACTGACCCACAGCCCGAACAACTTCGACAACGATTGGAACGACAATGACCGTGTCACAACTTCTCATTGGGGACTCTTGGGTTCCTTCGGCATCCGGCGCCGAGTTCACGACCCTGGATCCGGCCACGGGCGAGACGATCGGTGTCTGCGCGGAAGCCGGCACCGAGGACGTGAAACGCGCTGTGGCTGCGGCACGTACCGCCTTCGACCGCGGATCCTGGCGCCACCTCCCAGCTGCCGAGCGCGGCAGGTTGCTGTGGCGCATCGCCGACCTCATCGAAGAACGCGCCGACAGCCTCGCCCGCATGGAAACGCTCGACCAGGGTCAGCCACTGAGCTTTTCGTCCGGGATCAGCGTGCCGTTCGCCGTCGAGACCTTCCGCTACTACGCCGGCTGGTGCACGAAGATCGAGGGAACCGTCAAGTCGGTCTCGATCCCCGACGTCCTCGCCTACACCACTCGCGGGCCGGTCGGGGTGTGTGCACTGATCACGCCGTGGAACTACCCCCTCCTGCTCGCGTCCTGGAAACTCGCCGCCGCGCTCGCAACCGGCAACACGGTGATCCTCAAGCCCGCGGAGGACACCCCGCTGACCACTCTCGAACTGGCACGGATCTGCGTCGAGGCCGGGGTACCCGATGGAGTGGTCAACTGCCTCACCGGTGGTCCGGAGGTGGGGCGGGCTCTCGTGCAGCACCCCGACGTCGACAAGGTTTCGTTCACCGGGTCCACCCAGGTCGGTAAGGAGATCGTGCGGGCGGTCAGCGGCAACCTCAAGAGGGTGAGCATGGAGCTCGGCGGTAAGGCTCCGAGCATCGTCACGGAGTCGGCGGATCTGGAAGCCGCGGTCGCGGGGAACCTCGAGGGAGGTCTGGTCAACTGCGGCCAGACCTGTGTTGCGTACACCCGATTCTTCGTTCCGCGGAAGATGGCCGACACCTTCGCCGAGCATCTTGCCGCGGCGGCCGCGACGCTGCCGATCGGCCACGGACTGCAGGAGCAGACGGTACTGGGTCCGCTGGTGTCGAAAACTCATCTGGACCGGATCGCCTCGTACGTCGAGAAGGGGATCGCCGAAGGAGCACGCCTGGTCGGTGGCGGCGGACGGCCTGGTGGGGACCTCGCCGGCGGAAACTTCTTGCAGCCGACCGTGTTCACCGACGTCACCGACGAGATGACCATCGCTCGTGAGGAGATCTTCGGTCCGGTCCTGTCGGTGATGCCCTACGACGACATCCAGGAAGCGGTCACCCGGGCGAACGACACTCCCTACGGGCTCGGGGCGAGCATCTGGACTCGCGACCTGACTGCGGCGCACCGACTCGCCGCCGACATCCGCAGCGGCATGGTGTGGGTGAACATGTCGCCGCTGTGCGACCCCTCGGTGCCGTGGGGCGGCGCCAAGCAGAGCGGCTGGGGACGCGAACTCAGCAGCTCCGGACTCGACGAGTTCACCGAAGAGAAGTCGGTCTGGATCGCACTGAGGGACTGACCCCCGACCCCCGGGTGTGGGCGGGTCGAATTTCCCGCCCACACCCTCGGCACCACCCGCACGCCAGGAGCAGAAATGACTACCCACCCTGTCCCCACCGTCGACGACGCCACCATGCGCGGCGTCCACCGCACGTTTGTCACCGGCGTCACCGTCGTCACAACCACAGATCAGGACACGCCGAAAGGGCTGGCGGTCAACGCCTTCACGAGCATCTCGCTGGATCCACCGCTCGTCATGGTATGTGTCCAACAGTCGTCCGCAACTCACGACCCGCTGTTGCACTCCACACATTTGGGCATCAATATCCTCGCCGCGGATCAACGCTCGACGGCCGCAGTGTTCGCAAGCAAAGGAGCCGACAAGTTCGCGACCATTGGTTGGGAACGGGCCGAGCACGGGACGCCCGTTCTCACCGGCACCTGCGCGTGGATGGAAGCGAAGATCTGTCAACGTTTGGACTTTGGCACCCACACCGCATTCATCGCACGGGTTGTGAGTGCCGACTACTCGGATCGACCTGCGCTCGTCTACCGCGCGGGCGAGTTCTTCGACGGCTCCGACCTGTCTTGCGCGCAACGCCCCTCGGTCAGGAGCGAACAATGACCAAGCTGCAGCTCGACACCATCGATCGGGCTATCAACGACATCGCCGCGGGCAGGCCCGTCGTCGTCCTGGACGCCGACGACCGCGAGAACGAGGGCGACCTCGTTTTCGCCGCCTGCCATGCCACCCCGGAGCTGATGGCCTTGACGGTCAGGAACAGCAGCGGGATCGTGTGTGCACCCGCCGACGGTTCGGTGCTGGATCGGCTGGCCCTGCCTCTGATGACCGCGGACAACCACGACCGCATGGGGACCGCCTTCACCGTGTCCGTCGATGCGCGCGACGGGGTGAGCACCGGTATCTCGGCACACGACCGCGCCCTCACCGTCAGAACGCTCGCCGATCCGGACAGCGAAGCGGATCAGCTCGTCCGTCCCGGGCACATCTTCCCGCTCCGCGCCCGCGACGGCGGAGTGCTCGTACGACCCGGCCACACCGAGGCCGCAGTTGACCTGGTCAGACTCGCCGGGCTGCCACCGGTCGGCGTGATCAGTGAGCTGGTCGACGACGACGGCACCGTGAAGGGAGGTCCGCGGTGCCGGGAGTTCGCCGACGCACACGGGCTGGCGCTGATCTCGATCGCCGACCTCGTCGCATACCGCAAGCGCCACGAACCGACCGTGCAGCGGCAGGCCACCGCCCGAATCCCCACGAAGTACGGCGTATTGACAGCTCACGGCTACCGCGATGTTGTCACCGGAGTCGAGCACCTCGCGCTTGTCCATGGCGACCTCGGCAACGGCCACTCGGTCCTGACCCGGATCCACTCCGAATGCCTGACCGGGGACGTGCTGGGCTCCGGCCGTTGCGACTGCGGCGACCAACTCGACACAACCCTGCACATGATCGGCGAGGAAGGTCGTGGTGTTCTCGTCTATCTCCGCGGCCACGAAGGCCGCGGAATCGGGCTCGTCGACAAGCTCCGCGCCTACGCGCTCCAGGACGGTGGTCTGGACACCGTCGACGCGAACCTCCGCCTCGGGCTCCCGGTGGACGCCCGCGACTACACCGCCGGTGCGCACATCCTCGACGACCTCGGAATCATGAGCACTCGGCTACTGACGAATAACCCTGACAAGGCCTCCTGCCTCACAGGCTGCGGGATCGAAACCCAACGAGTGCCCTTACACACCACTGCGACCATCCACAATCTGCCCTATCTCGATGCGAAACGCCGACGACTCGGTCACGACCTCCCGCTCTTCCGCAATCCAGCATGAAACGGCGGGAGCCCGTCGGCTCATCACCTCACGCTGGACGGGCTGTTCGAGTGCCCCACCCTGCGCACGCGCCCAGCCAACCCTCGCTGACAGCGGTGGTTCGGTCGCCCTCGAGCGAGTAGAAATGCCTTCAACACGCAAATGCGATGCTCCGCTGTATCAAGAGGTGAACGCATGTCCGAGTCCGACCCGGGTTCGACCCAGCGTGAACCCGCCATGAGCATCGAGTCCGAGCTCGAGGAAGAAGGATTCGCGGACCCGCGGGTTGTGGGCCGCGGTGGTTTCGGCACTGTATATCGGGTCGAGCAGGTCTCGTTGCACCGCATTGTGGCGATCAAGGTCATGCAGTCGGAGGTCGGGCCGGAGGACCGGGAGCGGTTTCTGCGCGAGCAGCGTGCGATGGGCGTGTTGTCCGGGCACCCGAACATCGTCACCATCTTGCAGTCAGGTGTCACCGCCTCTGGGCGTCCGTATCTGGTGATGGCCTTCCATGCTCGTGGATCCCTCGATGCGCGGCTTCACGACGACGGACCTCTGAACTGGCGGGCGGTTGTGGGTATCGGAGTCAGGATGGCGGGCGCTCTCGAGGTGGCGCATCGGACCGGAATCTTGCACCGCGATGTCAAGCCCGCCAATATTCTGCTGACCGATTACGGGGAACCTGCGCTCAGCGATTTCGGAATCGCCCGGGTCGAGGGCGGCTTCGAAACTTCCCGCAGCGTCATCACCGGTTCACCGGCATTCACCGCGCCGGAAGTGCTTCAAGGCCAGCCCCCAACGGTCGCCTCGGATATCTACTCCCTCGGAGCGACGCTCTTTGCACTGGTCACCGGTCACGCCGCGTTCGAGCGCCGCGCCGGGGAGAACGTGGTGACCCAGTTCCTACGCATCGTGCGTGATCCGGTCCCGGATCTGCGAGAGACACTTCCGGAGGATCTGTGCGCCGCGATCGAACATGCGATGGCGCGTGATCCGGGGGCGCGGCCCCCCACCGCCGCAGAACTCGGTGAGCAGCTACGGCGGATCCAGTATCGGCGAGCGCTTCCCGTCGATTCGATGGCAGTGCCGGGAGTCCCGATCCTCGGGGTTTCGGGCACGAATGGGGGCGACGACGTCGATGGTGCGCGCGAGCCCCAGGCGGGGAGTGTACCGATCCGCGGCGCCTCGTTCAGGGGCCGGTTACCGCCCAGCCCCACGACCAAGTATCGGCCGCCGACATCGATCCGCCCACTGGTCGAGCGGTCTCGGCTGATCGCAAAGTTACAGGCAGGTCGGGACCGCCGGCTGATCGTGATTCACGGTCCCGCTGGATTCGGGAAAAGCACGGTCGCCGTGCAATGGCGGGCCCAGCTGCTTGCGGAGGGCACTGCCGTCGCCTGGCTCACCATCGACCGCGACGACAACAACGTAGTCTGGTTCCTCGCGCATCTGATCGAGGCGATCCGGCAGGTCCGGGCCTCCCTCGCCGAGGAACTAGTCCAAATTCTGGAAGGCCACGACACCGACGCCGAACGGTTCGTGCTCACCTCGCTGATCGACGAGATCCACCACAGCGGCCAGCGCATGGCTCTGGTGATCGATGACTGGCACCGCGTCACCGACTCCACCACCCTCGCCGCGCTCGAGTACCTGATCGACAACAGTTGCCACCATCTGCAGCTCGTCGTGACCGGGCGAACCGGATCCGGCCTCCCGCTGAGCCGAATGCGGGTGCGCGACGAACTGATCGAAATAGACTCCACAGCTTTACGATTCGACGACATCGAGGCGCACATGTTCTTCGTCGAGCTCGGGGGGTTGCCCCTCGGGGACCCGGACATTTCCCGCATCCTACGGTCGACCGACGGGTGGGCGGCCGCTCTGCAGCTGGTGTCACTGTCATTGCGCGGACGCACTGACGCCGCCAGCTTCATCGAGAAGCTGTCCGGCCGATACCATGCGGTCGGGGACTACCTCGTGCAGAACGTCCTGGACTCCCTCGATCCGGGGACACTGGACTTCCTGCTCGCGGTCTGCGTGCCCGAACGCATCTGCGGTGACCTCGCATCCGCGCTCACCGACAGTCAGGCGGGTCGAGCGATGCTCGAGGACGCCGAGAAGAGGGAGCTTTTTCTGTACCGCGCGGATGACGACGGGGACTGGTACCGATTCAGCAGTGTCTTCGCCGAATTCCTCCGTGCCCGCCTCGAACGCGACCAACCCGATCGGCTCCTCGAACTCCACCGAACCGCATTCCGCTGGTTCACCGAGCACCAGCTCCTTACCGAGGCGGTCGACCACGCGCTGGCCGCCGGGGAGGAAGACCACGCGGTCGATCTGGTGCAGAACCACGCGATGGTGTTGGAATCACACGGGCAGATGGCCACCCTGCTCGGTCTGGTCGCGAAACTTCCCGCAGGCAAAGCCCTGACGCGTCCATTGCTGCAGACCGCGGTGGCGTGGGCGAACGTGTCACTGCACCGGTCCGCTGCGGCGCAGGCGGCGCTGAACCGTATCGACACCTTCCTCGCCCGTACACCACCACCCGAGGCGGAGAAGATGCTGGCCGTGGAGGCGGACGTGCTCCGCGGCGTCCTCGCCGTCACCGCCGACCACACCGACGGGGTGGAGGAGTTGGTCGCCCCGTGCCTGACCAGCCCGGATGACCACAGCCCGTGGCTGGTCTCGGTGGCGGCGAATCTGTCTTCCTTTGTGAAGATCCACCGATTCGAGTTCGACGAGGCGCGAGCGCTGCAGCGGTGGGCGGCTCCCTACCATCGCCGTTCCAACGGCCCGTTCAGTGCGGTCTACGGATCCTGCTATGCAGGCCTGGCCGCCACCGAGCAACTCGACGTCGCCGGCGCCGAGGAGAGCTATCAGCACGCGTTGCAGGTCGCGAGGGAATCGATGGGCACCCGATCGCATGCGGCACGGATGGCCAGCGCCCTGCTCGGTGGCGTGCGCTATGAGCAGAACCGCCTGGACGAGGCGGGACGCTTGCTCGACGAGAGCCGCGAGCTGGGATCGGAAATCGCGCTCGTCGACTTCATGATCGCCATCTATGTCATCGGTTCTCGTGTCAAGCACCTCACCGGCGACACGGCGTCGGCGACCGCCCTGTTGACCGAAGGGGGCGACATCGCGCAGACCATGTCACTTCCACGACTGGCGGCCCGAGTCGACGGCGAACGAGTCCGGCAGGCTCTCGCTTCCGATGTCCCCGAGGGGTTCGACGTTCGGGGACAGGGCCAGCCCCCGCCCGCGATAGCCCCACAAACCGCGCCGGCGAACGGAATCGCGACGATCACGGCGCAGACGAAAGAGGTCTCCGCGATCCAGCTGTTGCTCGCCGACCACACCAACGCCCGGGCGGAGGTTGCCTGTTCCCGGGCTCGGGCACTGGTGCAGGCCACCACCGCACAGGGTCGGCCGCGGGCACTGGTGCAGGCGAACGTGCTGTTGACGGCGTGCCTCGCCGCGGCGGGCAGGATGGCCGAGGCAGAACAGGTCCTCGCTCCGGCCGCGGCGACCTGCTCGAGGCTGCATCTTCCCCGACTCCTGCTGGACGCGAGTCCGCCCGTACGCTCGGTGGCTGCATCCCTTCGCGACGCCCAACGCGGCGGCCGCTGGCGGGCGCAGTGGCCGACCATTGCACCCGACTTCCTCGACACGGTGGCGCACCCCGCCTGAGGGTTCTCGCGGCGGGTTCTGGTCCTCGGGGGAGGGTTGGGCCGCCGACGCGGGTCCGCCGATTCCGAAATGTAGGGGAGCCCAACCGGATACCTCGAATTCATCCGAGGTGACTGGCTACCGCACGGTGTCTTCGGTCGACCGGTGGCCGGCCGGGGGAATGGCCAGCGTGGGTCTGATCGAAGCGTGCTGAGTTCTGTGTTCGAAATCCTTGGCCATGGAAAGTAATTGACCTTCCCCGCGGTGTCGTCCGACGATCTGGATGCCCAGTGGGGTCCCGGCGGTGCTGAAGCCGGCGGGCATGGCGATCACGGGGTGGCCGGTGACGGTGACGTGGCACGCCGTCTCCATCCACCCGAGGTAATCCGGTTGGGCAAGCCCGCACACAAATGGGGGGTACTGCAGGTCGGCGTCGAAGGCGGGCAGCGGTGCCACCGGGAGGATCAGTCCGTCGTAGGTGCCCAGAAATTCTCGCATCCGGTGAAACAGTTCGGTGCGCAGCAGTGCCGCGCGGCCGACCTCGCGCCCGGACAACCGTCGGCCCGCGAGCATGTTCTCGTACAGGCTGGGCCGGACAAGGTCGGGGTTCGCGTCGAAGAGGTCACCGAGTGCGGCTTCGAACTGCCACGCTCGGAGCGTGCGGAAGCATTCCCCGGCCCCGTCGAAGCTGGGGCACGCTTCCTCCACGAAGGCGCCGGCGTCCTGGCAGGTCTTCGCGGCCTGCTCGACGACTCGCCGGACCTCCGGTTCCACGGGCACGCTGCCGCCCAGATCCGTGGAGAAGGCGATCCGGCGCCCGGCCAGACCCCCGTCCGCGATCGAGGCGAATCGGGTTCCGTCCTCTTCCAGGCTGAGGGGCGACCGGCGGTCCGGGCCGGCGATGACGGACAACAGCAGCGCAACGTCGTCGACGCAGCGCGCCATCGGTCCCTGCACCGACAGGCCGCACCAGCCATCCACCGCCGGGTACACGGGCACCCGACCGGCGCTCGGACGCAGGCCGACGACATTGCAGTATCCGGCGGGCAGACGCAGAGAGCCGCCCATATCGTTTCCGTCCGCGACTGGATGCATTCCGGCGGCGAGAGCAGCGGCCGCCCCACCGGAGGACCCGCCCGCGGTGACATCGAGATCATACGGATTGCGCGTTACCCCGAATATTTCGTTGAAGGTGTGCCCACCGGCGACGAACTCCGGAACGTTGGTTTTGCCCAGCATGACGACTCCGGCGTTCTTCATCCGTTCGACAATGAGATCGTCGCGGTCAGGCACATACGCGGCATGAATTCGCGAACCGAAGGTGGTCCGCACTCCCTTGGTGAGGTGGTTGTCCTTGTGCGCCACTGGTATACCGTGCAGGGGTCCGTCCCAGTCGCCGGCGGCGAAGCGTTCGTCGGCCGCTGCCGCCTGCGTCATCGCCGCGTCGGGAAGGTAGGTCACCAGCGCATTGACGGCGGGATTGACTTCTTCGATTCGCGCGAGATGCGCGGCCACGGTTTCTCGGGCGGACAGCTCTCCGGCGCGCATGAGGGCGGTGAGCTCGGTCGCGCTGCGGTAGTACAGCGGTTCCGGCATGGATGACCTTTCGTCGTGGACAACCGGGAAATCTGGGGTTGCGCGCGGCGCAGCTCCGCAGGGTGGCTGAGGAATGAACGGGTATCCCGCACCAGGATGCGGTGTCAGGAGCACTGGTGCCGGCGATGGTCGACTCCCACAGCGAACTCGTCGGTCGCCGCGGTCGTCGAGATTCTCAGGTTCGTCATCAGATCGTGCGCCTCGGGCGGCAGGCCCGCGGGCTGCGTAGGCTCGGGAAGCTCGAACCACAGCTGCAGGCCGCCCTGGGTCACGATCAATTGATCGGTCTGCACTTTCCCCGCGCCGGGAAATCGAGAGGTTCCGCTGTCGGGAAGGCCAGCGGCCGCGGCGGCGACACCGGTGGGGACGATTTCCGCGATCCGAGGACCACAGGCCCAGGCCGGTGTGTCGGTCCGGTCCAGCTCGTCGGCGATCATCGATCCAATTCTTCCTGCCACCGTCCGGGGAGTTCTCTGTACGCCCACCGGCCGGAGCCCGCCGGTGAGATTGTCCGCGCTCACCCGTAGGACCCAGGACGCGCCGACTCTGGTGGGCGTGTTGAAGCGGTATCCGGGCCAGTCGTCGTGAGCGTCGACCTGCACTGCTGCGGCGCCACCGATTCCCAGGTTGGTCACAGACCTGCGCGAATAGGCGATATCGCGTGCGACGGGGTCGCCGACTCCGAGGTCGCAGAGCAGGTCGAATGCCCGGCGCGGCGCCGCCCCGCCGAATCCCACCTGTACGTCGTCGATGGCGAGGACATCTCCGTTGCTCAGCTCCCACAGCAGGTGCGGGACAATCAGTGAGCCGGACGGCGTGGTGGTGAACCTGCTCGGTTCGTAGCCGGACGACCAGAACACGTCGTTGGCCGCGAACCCGGCGACGATCCGCGTCACCCGGGCATCGCGCTCGCCCAGTCGGCGCAGTGCGGAGCCCTGATCCGAGTGGATTACCGCGGGCATCGGCGGCGCCATCCGGACTACCCCGCCCTCGTGGCGGTTCATCTGCCCCAGCTACTTCCGGCTACTGCGCTGTATTCGCCCGCGCCCAGATCGAGTAGAGCGTTGTGCGCGGCGATGAACGGTTCGAGGGGGAGCCGGGTGATGCCCGCACCGACCTGTCCCACTCCCGCATTTCGGTGCGCGAATCCGTTGTTCACGACGGGGGCGATTCCGGTGCGCGCGACGGCCTCGACGTCGATTCCCATCGGTGTTCCCCTGAAACCCTCGCCGGGGATAAGGAATCGGCTGCTGCCTCCGCGGGTGATCTGACGCATCTGCGACACGTAATCCTGCAAGACACTGGGGCTGCCGCCGATGTAGGAGCTGATTGCCGGTGCCGCCGACAACGCGAAGGCGCCGAGTCCGATCACCTCGGTCACCAGCGAATCACCCATCATCGGGCAGGCGTCGTCGACGGAGTAACCGTCGAACAGTTTGGGCTCACCCAGCGGCGCCGGCGCCGTGAGCCAGGAGTCGAGACCGCTGACGCGAATCCCCATGCGCCGCCCGTTTCCCGCGATGGCGGTCACCAAGCCCCGGGTTCCGCAGTGGTGTGCGGCGTCGGCGACGAGTTTGGCCGCCGCCATCGAGAAGGCCAGGAACGTGTGGGGATTACCGGAGAGGAAGTCGACGATCGCGGCGGCGGTCTTCGAATCGGGTGCGCACTCGATGATCGCGGGAGCGAACTTGACCGTCAACGCCGTCGTGGACGCGATGTTCCGGTTGTGGCATTCGTCGCCGCGTCGAAGCCCTTCCGCCTGCAATGCCGTGACATCGATACCGCCCATCGACCGCAGCGCGTTGTCCAGGACGGGTGCCAGCACCGCGCTCATCCACCGAAGGCGCTCGAGGACCTCGGCATCGTTCGCGCCGAACCGAAGTGCCCGGCCCAGTCCCTCGTTCAGTGGTGCGTATGCGGTGTGTCCGTCCCCGTCCTCGACGACTACCACCGGAATGCTGGGAGAAACAACGCCTGCCATCGCTCCGACGGCGGATGCAGAATGACAGGGCCGGAGGTCGATGCCGCCGCCGTCGAGGATCTCGGCGGCACCGGCGAGGTCTGTCGCTTCACCCTCGAGCACCAACGCGCCGAGGATGGCGCCCCGCATCGGCCCTACGACCTCGCTCGGATCGATCTGCGGTCCGGCGTGCAGGAACGAGCGCGTGTCCACGCCGATGACCTCTCCCGCGGGTCGTACCCCGACGGCGGTAGCCGTGGCGGTGTCGAGCACCGCCCAACCATCCCGTACTGTCATGCAAAGACTCCAAGTTAGTGGTATGCGACTTCTTCGGCTACCCAGGCGAGCGGGCCACCGACCGCTCCTTCGCGGTAACGCCGTTCGGGGAAGTCGGGCCAGGGCAGTGTCGCGGAGACCGCGACTCGAACCGCTCGTGTCTTCCAAAGATACCGTCAGGCAGCCGATTTAGATGCTTCCGGGCGACCAGGTGGCGTCGATGGGCGGTATCATTGCAAATGATATTCCCATGCTTTTCCGAGGTGGAGAGGAGGTTGATGGCGCGATGCGCATGACATTGAATCGAATCGACCTGAACCTTCTGGTCGGACTGGATGCACTGCTGTCCGAGCGGAGTGTCTCGCGGGCGGCGAAGCAACTCTCGGTCGGTCAACCCGCCATGAGTGGGACATTGTCGAGGTTGCGCAAGCTCTTCGATGATCCGCTCCTGGTTCGCGACGGGTCGACGATGACGCTGACACCGCTCGCTGAATCTCTCCGATTTCTGGTCCACGACGTCCTCGGGTCCATCGAGACACTGGTCGCTGTTCGGGCACCGTTCGACGCCGGCACGGACTCGAGGGCGTTCACCATCCACGCGAGCGATTACGTCACCCTGGTGCTGTTGCGCTCGTTCTTGCGTACGATCGCGGCCGAGGCGCCCCAAATCCGCATCAATATTGTTGCACCGCAAGCAAATTACTTCGATCCGCTACTCAAGGCGCAAGCTGACCTGGTGATCATTCCGCGGGAGATCGTCGGACATGTCGGAACCGAGTACGCCAGCGCTCCCTTGTTCACCGACCGACACGTGTGCGTGGTAGCGGGGGACCATCCCGTTGTGGGCGAGGCGATGTCACGAGAGCAGTTCAGCGCCTTTCCGCACCTGTCCGCCACCGGCGGAATCCCGCCATCCTTCGCTGAGACCCAACTGAACGCCATCGCGTTACCGTTTCGGGTCGAAGCGTCGACGACCAGTTACGTCGCTGCTCCGTTCCTGCTGGAGGGAACGGAGATGGTGGCGGTGCTGTACGAACGACTGGCGCGGGCCCTTCGCGGCAATGCCGACATCCGACTGCTCGAGCCTCCGGTCGCGTTGGCCCCGATCACCGAGGTGATGTACTGGCATCCCCGCCATTCCGACGATCCCGGACACCGGTGGCTTCGTCGCGGCATTCGTCAACTGGCGAGGCAGATGTGAGCGGTCATCGATGGTGCGATGAGTTGGTGGGGGATTTGCACCGGGACGCGGTACGAACCGTCAGGGACGCGCATTCCAATGCCACCGCGATCCGGTCAGCGGAGAGCAATGCCTTCATAATGTCGTGGAAGGCAAGCTCTATATCTCCTGTAGGAAATTTCCACAGTTCCCGGTCGGAAATGCACGGAAGTGCATCGAACAAACTCCGGGCCGTCTCGTTCCGGGTGCTCGCAATAATTGTTCGGGAAAGTACGTCACCGTCGCATTCTTCGGAATCAGTGTTTTCGGTGGATCGCACCCATGCGATGTATCGTCGGCGGACCGATTCAATATTCTCTGCGGTGCCGCGCACCGCAATCACCACACACGCCGAGGAGACGAGAAGGCGCTTCATTTCGCGGACGTCCTCGGAATGCGCCGAGCCCTCTCCCAGCACAGTTGTCGGCATACGTCGACGGGACGACAACACGTAGGTACCCGACCCCTGGCGTCGCTCGAGAACTCCCGAATGCGCCAGAACTTGCACGGCCTCCCGGACGGTGTTTCGGCCGGTGCCCACCATCGCTGCCAGCGCCGGCTCGGTGGGAATCCGACTTCCGACCGCCCACCGGCCCGACACGATCTCGTCCTCGAACAGGTCGATCACTTGGGCGACCAACCCCCTACGGTCCACCGTCTTCATTTCTTTTCCCCTTTTCTCGTGCAAAGCCCCCCGATCCGTCGGGAAAGTTCACGACCCGAATAATCCCGGTCGAGTTGAACCGGAACACATTTCAAAACCGCGGCATGGTATATTTTGGGCGTGAGCAGCGCCAACGAGCCCGAGAAAAAATCCGAGAATTCCACGATGCAGAGCATGGATCGTGGAATGCACATGCTCGAATTGCTCGCGGAACAGCCCATGCGCGCGAAAGAACTCGCCGAAGCCACCGGGGCGAAATGGGCAACTGCGCACCGCACACTGACCTATCTTCGCGACAAGGGCTTCGTCCGCCGCGACGACACAACCGGTCTGCACTACGTCGGGCGTCGGATGTTCGCCATCGGCTCCGCCTACCTCGGCGATCATCCGCTGTTCACGACAAGCGAGCCATTGATGCGGACGGCCGCCGACCGGATCAACGGCTTCGTTCAGATAGCCGAGCGTGACGGGCATTCGTCGGTGGCCATTGCCAGCGTCGAACCGCGTATCCCCGTTCCCACCTTGTCCTACGCGAATACATACCGCGCCTATCCTCTCCACACGGGAGCCCGCGGATTGGTACTGCTCGCATACTGCCCCGACGAGTTCATCGACGCCTACGTCCAGGCGCCGCTGCGTTCGTTCACCGAGTACACGATCACCGATCCCGCCGAGTTGCGGGCCAAGCTGAAACAGATCGTGGCCGATGGTTACGCCACCAGCGACCGGGATGTCACCACTGCCACTTGTGGGATTTCGGCGCCGATCCGGAACGCCGCAGGCGAGGTGACGGCGTCGGTGTCGATCGCCAATTACCGCGAACAGATGCCGCCGCGAGACCTGGTTCTTCATGAGGTTCTCGGGCTCGCCCAATCTCTGTCCCAGCTGATGGGCTGGCGAAACCGGTAAGGATTCCCCTCGGGCCGAGGAAGGCCCCTACCGGCAGCAGCCTCTGGGCCGGAGTCCGCGAGATCGTGAGCGACACCCGAACTCCGGCCCATGTCAACGCTTTCCCCTCCTCTAGACCTTGACCGCGATCGCCTCGAACTCGATCAGCATCCGCGGATCCACCAGGCCGGCGACGTACACGAACGTCGACGGCGGCCGGTTCGGGATCCACTTGTCGCGGACAGTACGAATCTTCGGCAGAGACTCCGGGTCGGTGAGATACCCGGTGATCTTGACGATACGGTCCATCGAACTGCCCGCAGCCTGCAGAGCACGCTCCAGGTTCGCGAACGCCCGGTCCGCCTGAGCCCCAGCCGAGAGGTCCTCACCGATGTCCCCGGACTCGTCGTGGGGAACCGCTCCCGAGGTGAACACCAGATTCCCGGCCTCCGCTACCCAGTGCCAGGCGGCGTCGGCCTGCAGGCCGGGAACGGTCACGTACTTCATCTCGTCGCCGACTGTGGTCACCGGTCAGTCCTCGTCGACGATGGCGACGGCCCGGACGAATCCGGCCGTGCCGCCGGCGATCTTGATGGGCAGCGCGATGACCTTGAAACCGTGCGGGGGCAGCTGGTCGAGGTTGGCGAGCTTCTCGATGTGCGCGTATTCGATCTCGAGGCCGAGGAGGTGGCAGGGCCACAGGTACTTCGGGTCCTTGCCGTGCTTGTGGTAGTCGGCGGCCCATGCGGCGTACGGACGGTCGTAGCTCCACGCATCGGTACCCACGACCGTCACGCCCTGTTCGAGGATCCACTTGAGTGCCTCACGGCTCGGTCCGCCACCACGGGTGGTGTACTCCGGCCTTCCCCAGTACTTGTCGTTTCCGGTCATCGTGAGGACGATGTCGCCCGGCTTGATGGTGTAGTTCATGTCCTTCAGCTTCTGCTGAATTTCCTCGAGGGAGACCTCCGCGCCGTCTTCGGCATCACTGATGTCGATGACGACCCCGTCACCCATGCATCGCTCGACGGGCCACTCTTCGATGGTCTTCGGCTTCGACCCGTCCGCCATCACCGGGCCGAAGTGCCACGGTGCGTCCATGTGCGTACCGGTGTGCGAGTTCATGTCGATATGTTCGACCGCGAACGCGGCACCGGGCGTGGGCCAATGATTCGGGTCGATGTCGTAGTTTTCCTGGTTCCATTCGGCGCCGAGCGAGTGCGGCTCGAAGATGACGCCTTTGCCCTCGAGGGTGGGATCACCGTCGGTGACCATGGAGATGTCGATGATTCTGCTCATCTGCTTACTTCCTCATTTCTTTCGGTCGGTCGCACTCTGGATCTCACAGTGCGACAAGGGAGGTGGTAGGTGCACAGTCAGCCGACTGTGAGTTTGTGGTCTTCGTCGACCGGTTCGGCGGCTCGCTTCTTGCCCAGCAGACCCACGAGGGCGGTGAGCACCGAGACCGCCGCGACCGCAATCCAACCGGCCGCGAAACCGTGATCGGGGACGATGTGCCCGAAGACCACGGGGACGATGAATCCGCCGACCGCGGCGAGGGTGAGCATCACGCCGACCGCGGTGCCGACCTGTTCGGGATCGATCTTCGACAGGTCCGCGGGCACACCCAGCCAGGCCGGGTAGCTGAAGACGAAAAGGAATCCGATCGCGAAGGAGATGAACCACAGCAGGGCATCGGGGGCGACGGGGATCGCGGCGATCAGTGCCCCCATCAGCAGGAGGGGAACGACGATGACGGATCGGTAGTTGCGGACCAGGTCCGCGACCTTGCCACCGACCAGGCTGCCGGGGATTCCCGCCAGGGCCAGGATCGCGGCGAGCATACCGCCCTGGCCGGGGGTGAAGCCGCGTTGCGCGACCGCGTACTCGCTGAACAGCTGCGATGCGGTGAAGTAGGCGCCGTACACGCCGAGCATGGCGATGCCGTAGATCCACAGCTGCTTGTCGACCAGTGCCCGGATCAGGCCGGCGCGGCTGATCCGGCCGCCGTGGAGTCCGCTGACGCCGCGCGGGGTGTAGAACCACAGGGCCACCGCCGCCGCCAGGACGATATTGACGATTCCGCAGATCGCAAGCATGCCGCGCCATCCCGCGAGGTCGGTCACGTAGATGCACGCATACAGACCCAACGCGACACCGGTACTGAATGCGGCACCGCACGCGATGCCCAGCGCGAGGTTGATCTCATGATCACGAAACCACACACTGACCGCGGCGACGGCGACGGCGATGAAGATGGACGCGCCGACACCGGCGATCACCCGGTACAGGGCGAGGTCGAGAAAGCCGACCGCGACGCCGGACAGCGCCGCACCGGCCCCTTGGAGCACCATCCCGAGGACGAGAGTGCGCTTCATCCCGAGCCGGGCCGCGATGATGCCGCCCGGGACGTGGGCGACCCCGTAGCCGAGCACGAACAGCGCGATCAGCATGGCGAGCTGCGCGAAGCTCACGCCGAGGTCCTCGCTGATGGGTGTGAAGGCCGACGCGATGTTGAACCAGTTCAACGTCAGGCTGATGTAGCCGAGGACGAGCAGGGCGAGCATTCGCCATCGGGCCTGGTAGACGTCGCTACCGTCAATTGTCGACAAGGGGGTTCCTTCCATCGGTGCCCATGCCTGCCGGATAGCCAGCTGAGCGGGAGATTGCGAGATACGACAGGACGCACCTGGGTGTCGGTGATCCGACGATCACTAAGGCCGCGCACCACACTGTGACTCAGGTCTCTGTCGGTTGGTCCGAATCTATCTCTCCCCAACGGAATTGGGGAGATGGGAGGACCCGACCGCCATCAATGGCCGCTATCAGTTGAAATGATGTTCTCGAGCGCAGCCGTCGACGCGGACCACGACGCCCCTTCGGCGACCAGGTGCTGATATTTGATCAACCCGCGCGGGGAGTTGAACGAAACGACGCCGGTGACCCGGTCGTCGCGACCATAGAGTGCGACGAATCGTTCGTCGCCCGGTCCGCCGCTGACGAAACACACCTCGTCCGTGGGCCGGGGACACCCGACCATCTGGGTACGTTTGCGGTACTGGTCCGACCAGAAGCTGGGCACGGCGCACAACGTCGACTTCTTCTCGGCAGCAACGATGTTCTCCGCCACCACCGTCGCCTGGAGGGTCGCGTTGTTCCAATGCTCGCTGCGTACCTGCGCCCCGAAGTAGTCCGAGTACCAACGGGCAGCGTCGCCGACGGCATAAATACCGGGCACGTTGGTGTGCCCGCCATCGTCGCAGAGGACGCCGTTGTCCACCTCGACGCCGGAGCCGTCGAGCCATTCGGTCACTGGGGAACCGCCCACTCCGACGACCACCAGATCAGCGGGGAGAAGTCGTCCGTCGGTCAGCCTGACCCCGGTCACGCGCCCGTCACCTACCAGGTCCTGGACGCCCACACCGAGTTCGAGATTGGTCCCGTGGCTGGTGTGCAGATCCGCGAAGTGGGAGCCGACAATGGGACCGAGAACGGTGCCCAAGGGCGTCGGTTGCGGATCGACCAGAGTCACCGACTGCCCGCGAGTGCGCACGCTCGCCGCCACCTCGGCGCCGATGAACCCGGCACCGACGACGACGATGTCTCGGGCACTGTCCAATTCGGATCTGAGCGCGAGAGCATCCGGCAGCGTCCGCAGAACGTGGACACCCGCGAGGTCACCCATGAAAGCTGGGCGCCGCGCCCGCGAACCCGTGGCCACGACGAGCGCGTCGAATTCGAGAACCGTGCCGTCGTCGAGGGTGAGCGTGTGCCGCGACGGGTCGAGCGACAGCGCTGTCGCCCGGCGTCCGAGGCGAAGATCGAGGTCGAGTTCGCCGATCTCCTCCGTAGTCAGCAAATAGAGATCGTCCGGATCTCGTGTGCCGGTGAGTAACTTCTTCGACAGTTCCGTGCGGTCGTAGGGTGATCGCACGTCCTCTTCGCCGACGAGGGTGATGGCGCCGGTGTAGCCCAGGCGCCGCAGTTCCTGGATCACGTTCATGCCGGCGAGGGAGCCGCCGACGACAACGATGCGCTGAAACCTACTCATCGCGGGTTCCCAACGCTTTGGCGGGGCAGGATCGAATCGCCCTGTCGGTCTTCGTGTGCAAGGACTCGGGCGGGTTTTCCTGCAGCAGGATCACCTTGTTCTCGTCTTCGTCCAGATCGAAGACCTCGGGGGCTTCGAGCATGCAGCTGCCGTAACCACGGCACTTGCCGGCATCGGCGGTGACATGCATGGCTACACCTCGCTGTTCCGGTCGGCCGCGACTACCCGCGGGTGGGAATGGGGTTGTGACATTGTTCGTTCCTTCTCGAGTGGTGCCGTGCGGCACGGCACGGGGGGCGCTCAGCCGACGAGGTATCCGCCGTCGATCGGCAGGACGACACCGGTGATGTAACCGGCCTCGGCGGAGGCGAGGAACGACACTCCGGCCGCTACCTCGTGTACATCTCCCGGCCGATTCATCGGGATGCTCCCTCCGACGGGGGAGGGATCGTCGGGGACGGATCCCCCGGCTCGCCGGAGTGCGGCCGCACTGGTGGTGAAGAGGTCGGTGGGAATCCACCCGGGGGCGACGGCGTTGACACGCACACCTCGACCGGCGTACTCCGCAGCGACTTTCAGGGTCAGGCCCACGACCGCGTATTTCGAGGCGATGTAGGCGGACCCGCCGCCGCGGGGCACCAGCCCGGCCGACGACGCGATGTTGACGATCGCGCCGCGGCCGCGTTCGACCATGAGCGGTCCGACCGCCCGCATCACATTCGCGGTACCCAGGACGTTGACCCGCAGGACCCGCTCCCAGGTGCCGGCGGTGAGCTCCTCGAAGTCCAGGTTCTGGTCGAAGATTCCGGCGGCATTGACCAGGACGTCGATCTCGCCCAGTTCGCACGCGATCTCGCCGACCACCGCGCCGACACGGTCCTCGTCGGTGATATCCGCCGCGTAGGCGATGCTGCGCCCGCCCGTCCCGGAGACGATCTCGGCCGTGCGTTTGGCGCCCACGTCGTTGGCATCGATCACCGCGACCGCGTATCCGTCGTCGGCCAGACGGGTGGCGACAGCGCGTCCGATTCCGCTGCCGCCACCGGTCACCACGGCCACTCGTTCGGCCCAATTCGTCATGGCGCTCATGCTCCCGCGGGCTTCTTGGTGCGCAGCAGATCCACCGACGTCCCGATTCCGTTCTGCACGGCCCGGTCGTAGACCACCTTGGCCGCGACCAGGTCCTGCAACGCGGTGCCGACCGACTTGAACACGGTGATCGCGCCTGCGTCGAGGGCGGGCACGTTGCCCCCGGCTAGCTCCGCCAGTGCCACGAGTTTGCCGTCGAGGGCCCCTTTTTCGTCGGCGGCGATCAGATCCCCGGACTCGGTGCGTGCCTGTTCGGGGGCGTCGCTGACCACGAGTGCGGCGCGGTCGACGACGTCGGTGTCGATCTCCCGCAACGAAGGCATGGTGGAGCCGATCGACAGGACCGTGGTCCCGGGCGTGAGCCACTTGCCCTCGAGGGCGACGCGTCCGGTTCCGACACCGGTATTGGTGGCGACCACGACGACCGGTGCGGCGGCCGCCTCGGCCGGCTCGGACACCGCGACGACGTCCACGTCGAGGCGTGCGGCCATCCGGTCGACGAATGCTGTCCGCCGCTGTGGGTTCGGACTGTAGACGCGGACCCGTTTGACGTCGAGGGCGGCGCATACCCCCTCGAGGTTCGTCTCGGCCTCCAGGCCGGATCCGATGACCCCGATCTCGACACCGGTCTGCGGTGCCAGGAACCCGGCCGCCACACCTGTGGTCGCTCCGGTGCGGGCAGCGGTGAGGTATGCCCCGTCCAGCTGAGCGAGCAACTCACCGGTCCGCTCGTCGAACAGGCCGATCAGGTACTGGACCCCACCCTCGGAGACTTGGTTGAACACCTTGAACCCCATCAAACCCGCGCCGTCCGACACGCCGGGCATCAGCCGGAAGAATCCCGGCGTGGACTCCAGGTTGATGCGGTCGGGCAGTTGTGCACCGCCGCGGGCCTGCGTGCGGTACCCCTCGCGGATGGCGCTGACGAGGTCGGGCATCTGTGTGAGGGCTTGCACGTGCTCGTCGGTCAGTAGCAGCATCAGTTGTTCTCTTTTCCGATTTCGGTGGTCGGGGGATCCTCGGGGCCGAACGGCTGGTCGAGGTAGGCGGAGATCGTTTCCTCGTTCTGCCAGCTCAGTGCCTCGAGGGCGAGGGCGTCGAGACGGATCTGGTGGTCGAGCCGGAGTGAGGTGATCTCGAGCCGTTGCCCGTTGCGGGTCAGGATCTTGCGCACCCGTACGGCGGTGAACTCGTTGACGACGGTGAATTCGGCGTCGATGGTTCCGTCACCGGCGTGCGGCGCGGCCGAGTCGTCCTTCGTGTGTGTCCGTGGAGTTGACATCAGATCACCATTCGCAGGTGCGGCAGTCGGACGACGCTCTCGTCGAGCTGGACCGTCCGCTGCACCAGGCCCCAGCCGTCGCCGCGGCGACGCAGGACGTCCTGCCGTCCGGCCGCGGTCATCACCACCGGATCCGATTGGTGAACAACGGTTACGAGCACATTCGAGGCGACCGACACTTCGTTCGCGCGCTCGGTGTCGGTGACCGAGAGGACCGACACGAATCGCCGCACCCGCTGGAGCGGGACCTCCCCCCAGGAGAAGTCGATGTGTTCGGGTTCGAGGCGCCGGGCCCAGAGATTGGCCAGGGAGTCACGGGACTCGTCGAGCAGGTACGCACCCGCCACGAAGGGAGACTGCGACGGGTCGTCACGGGTGACGGTGACGGGAATCCGGTAGACGAACTCGGGTTCGAGCAGCGGAATCCACCGCGGGTAGTCGTGTGCGTCGAGCAGCGCCGTCTCGCGGCCGTAGAACCTGCTCACGCTGGTAAAGGTGGCGTCGTCCGCGTGCTGGACGTCGATACGTTCGTCGCTCAGCATCGGTCCGCCTTCCCTGCCGTGCGTGTGCAGATGCTGTCGTCGTCGAGCAGTTCGGACCACCTGCGGAACATCTCCCGCTGGTTGACCTCCGAGTGATCGACGTCGTAGACGGCGCCGGGCCAGTCGACATCGTCGGCCGGTTTGATACCGACACCGCCGGCGTAGACGAAATCGGTGGACTGCGATACTCGACCGCGGCTCATGTCGGCGACGCTCGTCCAGTTCTGGAAGTCGTCGGTGTCGAAGATCCCGGCGAGACCGACCATGCGGAGGTTCGCGCGCTGCGAATGCTCGCGCTGCTGCTCGTCGTACCACCTCGGGACCAACGCGAACATGATCAGCTCACAGTGCATCTCGTCGACCGGCTGCCACTGGCGGAACTGCACGTAGGACACCGCCGGGGTGTCGTCACCGGAGGAAAGGGCTGCAGCGTCGATGAAGGACAGGTTGGGAAACACATTGCCGTGCAGCACAGACATTCTCGACATCAGATCGGCCTGCCTGGGGTCGAGTCCGGCCGTGATGTCGGACCAGCGGTTCTCCGGGTAGCCGAGAAACACCGGGGTATCGGACTCCAGTCCGTAATGCTGGACCCGGAGCGTATGCCCGTTGCCGGCGACGATGCATCGCCCACGCATCGCATCCATCGAGACGTCGTCGAGCTGCGCAAAAGCCTCGGTGTTCAGGTAGGTGCCCAGATCGATCGGGCTCTTGTGCGTCGTGCCCAGGTGATAGCCGTCGCCGGCGAAGTTTTCCGCGCCGAGCTTCCAGTTGGTCCGTACCAGGGCGCGCGCCGGCGGTCCGACGACCTGCAGGTCACCGGCCTTGTCGAGCACGGCCTCGAGATACCAGGCCATGTCTCCGAGTTCGTCGAGCAACGGGGGAGCGTCCGGGTCCCAGCTGGCGAAGATCAGCCCGTGGAAGACGTCGACGTTCGGCGGTCCGACCAGGTTGTACTCGCTCTTGTCGAAGTCCGCGTCGAAGACCTGCTTGCGCTCGGGCACTCCACGCAGCGTGCCCTTATTGGAGAACGTCCAGCCGTGGTAGCTGCACCGAAAGTGCGATGAGTTGCCCATGTCGGCGCGACACAATTGATTGCCCCGGTGCGTGCACGAATTCAGGAAGATCCGGACGTCGCCGGTCTCGTCCCGGACAACGATGACGTCCTCGCCTCCCAGCTTCCTGGTGACGTAATCGCCGGGCGAGGGAATCTCGCTCTCGTGGGCGACGAACAGCCAGCACCGTCCGAAGATTCGTTCCATCTCGGACTCGAATTCGTCTCGGCCCCAGTAGGAACGGCGGCTCACGCGAGTGACGTCCGCGGTAACACGTGTCATCTGGATGACCCCTATCAGGAGTGGGTTGAAACACCTCAAGCAGCGTATCCATATAGTGGATATGAAGTCCGTTGGGTGGATGTGATGACGCTAACAACGCCACACGGAAACTGTCAACACGCGCGGTAGCCACCGATGCGACGCCGGGCCCAATGCGACGTTCGCCGCTGCGAGGTCGAGGGGGCGGGCACGTGATGGGTGTTCGATGTCGCCGAGTGGGACGACATGCATGCCACGAGAATCCCAGCTAGATGGCGTTCTGCATAGACGGGTCGCGGATGGTCTGCCCGTCGCGAAGGGACCGGTGTCGCGATGGCCGCGACCTGGGCCCGGTCGCGAGCCGGCTGCGGGGGCGCCGAACGACCGTTGACGGGCAACGGGGTCGGTGTTACCGTCGCCATATCCACTAATCGGGTCCAATATCCACTTATTGGACATCGATGGAGGGTGAGACATCTTCTGCCTGCCGCATTCGCGCCCGGACGATCGGGGCGGTTTCAGGGCAATTGCCAGCTCCAGCCGCGCAGGAATTCGTTGCCCCCACGAACGAAGGACATCCATGAGCTACTCCCGAACCGACGCGCGCTCCTGGGCCCGCGCGAACATGAAGGGCATCTGCGGATGCTTGCTGCCCACCTTCACCGGTGATCTGAAGGGAATCAACGAGCGCGCCATCCGGCACGACATCGCACGGGAGAAGGAGCTGGGTATCTCGGGGGCACTGCTGGTGGCCGAGTGCGGCACCACCTTCGACGAGTTGCTGCAGGTGACGGAAATCGCCGTCGACGAGGCTGCCGGCGGTCTCCAGACGGTGGTGCACGCGGTCCTGCCCACCCTCGAAGACAACATCGCCCTCGTGCGCGAGTCGGAGCGTCTGGGCGCGGACATCGTCCTGGTCTCCTACCCGCTCACTTTCTACCCGAAGTCCGAAGAAGAAGTCTTCGAGTACACCCGCGCGATCGCAGAGAGCACCAATCTGGGCATCATCGTGTTCGCGATGCACCTGTGGAACTTCCGCCGCTTCCACCCGAGCCACTTCTCCCCGGACCTGATCGGCCGGATGATCAACGAAATTCCGAACGTCGTCGCCGTCAAGACCGAGGTCGGCGGTCCCGGGGTCGGCGGCATCGCGCAGATCTTCGAGCGCTACCGCAACGACGTGATCGTGATGGACCCGATCGAGTCGAACTCGCCCGCCTGGCACGCCGCGTACGGCATGCAGTGGATGGGCACGTCGAACTACGAGGCCTACGGGCCGTGGGTCGCCCGCTACTTCGACCTGATGCGCGACGGCAAGTTCGAGGACGCGATGGAGATCTACTGGAAACTCCACCCGATCCGGGAATCCGATGCGGTGGTGGTCGGTCAGGCACTCGCAGGCACCGCGATGGTGCCGCGGTACCTGTGGAAGTACCAGGGGTGGCTCACAGGATTCAACGGTGGACCGCTGCGAGCGCCTCAGGCCCGCATCAACGACGGGCAGATGAAGCAGTTGCGGGCCGGGGCGGTCGCGGCCGGCCTCGACGTCACCACCTCGCTCGACGAGGAATTCCTGGTGGGCCGTAACCCGGCCTAACCCTCGTCGATCCATCCCACGACAGCCACCGGACTCTGGCCGGACTCAGAAAAGAAGGAACTTCTCATGTCGCTCAACTCCGCCACCCTGCCCCGGGAGTTGGTCATCGGCGCACACCCGATCGAACGCACCCGGGAGTCGATCGACGTCCTGAATCCGTCCACCGGTGCGCTGATCGCCACGGTCCCGGACGGCACCGTCGAGGACGGACTGGACGCGGTCGGCGCCGCGGCGGCCGCCCTGCCCACCTGGCGTGCCACCAGTCCGCGCGAACGCGCGGAGATCCTCCGCCGATGCTGGGAACTGATGACCGACCGCGCGGAGTCCATCGCCGAACTGATCTCCACCGAGAACGGGAAGACGCTCGCCGATTCGCGGGCCGAAACCGCATACGCCGCCGAATTTTTTCGGTGGTACTCCGAGGAAGCGGTCCGCGCGGTCGGTCAGCTCAGCACCTCCCCGAACGGCGCCAACCGCATACTCGTCGAGTACGAGCCGATCGGCGTAGCCGTGCTCGTCACCCCGTGGAACTTCCCGGCCGCGATGGCGACACGCAAGATCGCTCCCGCCCTCGCTGCCGGTTGCACCGTGGTACTCAAACCCGCGACCGAAACCCCACTCACCAGCCTGCTCATCGCCCAGATCTGCCGTGAAGCCGGCGTCCCGGACGGCGTAATCAACGTCGTGACCACCTCACGGGCCGGGCAGGTCGTCTCCGCCATGCTCCACGACTCACGCGTACGGGCGTTGTCGTTCACCGGCTCCACCGAAGTCGGCCGCACCCTGCTACGCGAGTCGTCGGATTCGATCCTCAAGACGGCAATGGAACTCGGGGGCAACGCGCCGTTCCTCATCCTCGAGGACGCCGACATCGACGAGGCGGTCGACGGACTGATGCTCGCGAAAATGCGCAATGGTGGCCAGGCGTGCACCGCGGCCAACCGCATCTACGTGCACCGGTCGCTCATCGACGAGGTGGCCGGTCGCCTCGGACAACGAATGGGCACACTGCGCGTCGGCGCCGGTACCAGCGAGCGTTCGGAGTGCGGACCACTGATCAACGACAAGGCCGTCGACAAGGTGGAGCAGCTCGTCGACGCCGCCGTCGCCGACGGTGCATCGGTGCTGACCGGCGGCCAGCGGCCGATCTCGAATGGCTCCTTCTACTCTCCCACCGTCCTGGTGGGTGTCGACCCGCAATCGGCGATCGTGCGCGAGGAGATCTTCGGACCGGTCGCATCGTTGATCGCCTTCGACACCGACGACGAGGCGGTCGCCGCGGCCAACGGCACCGACCTCGGGCTCGCGGCCTATGTCTACAGCGGCAATCTGCAGCGCGCCCTGTCCGTGGCGAGCCGGTTGGAAGCCGGCATGGTCGCCGTCAATCGTGGTTTGGTGTCCGACCCCGCGGCACCGTTCGGCGGCGTCAAGCAGAGCGGACTCGGCCGCGAGGGCGCGCACGAAGGCCTGCTCGAGTTCATGGAAGCGAAGTACATCGCCACCAACTGGTGACGACGCCGCTCATTTCCCAGTTCAGCTCCAGGAGAAGACATGTCCTTTCCCTCAGTCCATCCCATCATGCACGTCCGCTCGGTCACAATCGCCGTCGAAGAACTGACCACCGCATCGAACTTCTACCGCGACCTCTGGCAACTCGACCTCGTCACGAAAGATGACGGCAAGGCCTACTTCGGAACCGGATGCGCCGACAACTACGCCATCAAGCTCCGCGAAAACGATGTCGCCGGAATCGAACTGACCACGTTCAATGTGACCGACCGCGCCGGCGTCGACTTCCTCGCCAAGCGGGTCGCCGACAGCGGAGCCCAGATCATCCACGAACCCGGTGACCGCGGCGACTTCGGCGGCGGCTACTCATGCATCTTCTTCGACTGCGACGGGCGCGCCATCGAACTCGCCGCCGAGGTCGACCAGCGAATCTTCCGCGAAGTCGAAGCCGGCGAGTCTCGACCGAAGTTCATCAGCCACGTCGTGTTCAACACCGCAAACCTGCAGAAGACGATCAAATGGTACGGCGACGTCCTCGGCTTCAAGATCTCCGACTGGCTCCAGGACTTCTTCTGCTTCATGCGCACCGGGCGCTGGCACCACATCATCGCCTTCGCCCAGTCGAAGAACACCAGCCTGAACCACGTCTCGTTCGAACTGTACGGAATCGACGAGTTCATGCGCGGCACCGGCCGCATGATGCGGGCCGGACACCAGCCGCTGTGGGGCCCCGGCCGCCACGGCGCCGGTGACAACACCTACTCGTACTTCCAGGAGCCGTCGAGTGGCTTCGTCATGGAGTACACCACCGCCCTCCAGGTGATCGACGAAGAACACGGCTGGACGCCCAAGGTGTGGGGCACCACCTTGGAGGAGCAGGATCAGTGGGGTACCGCCAATGTGTTCGACGAGGTGATCCTCGCAAAGATGGCCCCCGCCGACGACCCCGTGCTGTGGACGCCGCCACAACTGTAGGAAACCCGCCTGGCCCTGCGGCTGCCAGAGGGCATGTATTCACTGGTAGATCTGCTGCAGCACTGCCGGGAACGCCCCTCATGACGTAGTGCCTGTGCCACGGATTCATCGCCTGGCACAGGCACCATTTCCATCCAGACCTACTTGCCGCCTAAGCCCGCATCCCTCGAAAAGGAAACCGACCATGGTTGGTCCCTGCACATCCCACGCCACAGTGGCGACTGAATCTGCCCTGCGCTACTCCAAACAGCTGGCCATGCACCTCGGGCACAGAGGCGAGTTCCATGCGGAAGTGCTCGGCCCCCGGATCGTGCTCTCCATGGGTAGTTGCCTGCTCATTCCGCATGAGGCCTCCCTCGAGCTCAGGGCCGAGGCAGAGACCGCCGAACAACTTCAGCAGCTCGAGCAGGTGGTGGGATCCCACCTCGAGCGCTTCGGCCGACGTGACGATCTCACCGTCCAGTGGCACCCGGTGGAATAGGGAAGCCGAGACCGGTCGGTGCCGCTCGTATCGCCTCCCGAACCTCACCATCGAATCTCCTTGCAGCAAGCACCGGAAACATCCCGGCCAAGAAATCAGATCGAAGAGAGAGCTCGACCATGTCACCGCAATCCCGAAACGACGACATTCTCGACTTTGCGATTCTCTGGTTGCCGCTCGGCGGTCCGACATCCGCCACGATCTGGTCCATGTTCCGCATGTCAGCCTTCGAATACCGACTCAGCCTCGCCGACGCCCTGCGGTTCCACCAGGACCGGCTCACCGATGGCCGCAGAAACCTAGATCGGGTGTATGGAGCATCGATACTCTCGCAACTTGCCGACGATCTGACGAACTCCACCCGGCGCGCGGCCTGAACGCTGAGCACCGATCCAGCGAACTTTCGCGAACCGTACCGCGCCGATCTGCGGGGTACCGTGGTCGCAGGGGTACGTGAGATGAAAGTGACGGTTTCATGCCTTCCGGCGGCAAGGCGAACGTGGGAAACCTTCCCCACGAACTGACGAGTTTCGTCGGCCGACGCCACGAAATCGCCGAGGTCCGCCGACTGCTCTCCGTGTCGCGGCTCGTGACGTTGACCGGTATCGGAGGCGTGGGAAAGACCAGGCTCGCATTGCGGGTCGCCGCCGACTCCCATCGCGCGTTCGACGACGGTGTGTGGTCGGTCGGGTTGGGCGAATTGCACGACCCAGACGCGGTCGTCGACGCCGTGTCATCGGCACTGAAATTGCGCGAGGGTCGGGAGACCGCACCCGAGGCACTGCTCGTCGAGTACCTCGCGGCGCGGAAACTGCTGCTCGTATTGGACAATTGCGAGCACGTTGTCGAACCTGTCGCTGACCTCGCCGGAACCCTGCTCCGCGCCTGCCCGGAACTTCGGATTCTTGCGACCAGCCGGGAACCTCTCGGCATCGGGGGAGAAGCCACGCTTCGGGTGCCGCCCCTGACGATGCCGCAACCGAACCAACAGTCGGCGGTCAGTGGGGGGCTCAGCCACTACGAGGCGGTGATCCTGTTCGCCGAACGCGCGGCCGCAGTGGTCCCCGGCTTCACCGTCACCGAGAACAATCAGGATGTAGTCACGACGATCTGCCGACGCCTCGACGGCCTGCCGCTCGCGATCGAACTGGCGGCTGTGCGGCTGCGATCGATGTCAGTAGAGCAGATACTGCAACGGCTCACCGACCGCTATGGCCTGTTGACGTCGGGCGGTCGCGGGGCGCCGGCTCGGCAGCAAACTCTGCAGTGGTGCATCGACTGGAGCCACGAGTTGTGTACTCGGGCCGAACGGGCGATGTGGGGGAAGCTGGCTATATTCTCGGGCAGCTTCGAACTCGACGCCGTCGAAGCCATCTGTACCGACACCGCAGCGGGGGACCAGGTTGTGGATGTGGCGGGTTCGCTGATCGACAAATCGATCCTGATCCGGGAAGAGATCGGCGGAGCGGTGCGGTACCGGATGCTAGAGACGCTGCGCGACTACGGGACGGAACGGTTGCAGGAGACTGGCGAGTTCGGATCGCTTTTGCGGCGACACCGGAACTGGTACGAGCACGTGGTGCTGCGGGCGGAAGTCGACTGGATCAGTTCAAAGCAGGAGACTTGGATCGCGCGTCTCGACGCCGAACAACCCAACATCCTTGCATCGCTACAGTTCTGCCTGACCAGCCCAAGAGAGGCGGATGCGGGACTTCGCATGGCAGCGGCGTTGTACCCGTACTGGCTGGTGCGGGGCAGGCTCCGTGAGGGGATGCGGTGGCTCGCGCAACTTCTCGCCATTCAGGACCGCGAACCCAGCATGGAACGGATCAAGGCGTTGCATGCGCTGAGCGTGCTGTCCGGGATTGCGGCATGGATCATCGAGCAGAGACAGGGGCAGCAGTCCTGATCGGACCGCCCTGTGGCATCGGGGATGGCGGGTCCCAGGTCGACTGCATCTATCCGATTGGGGGGCGCATGGATTGGTTCGTCCATTCATGCGTCTGAATCGACCATCCAGTAATTGTTTACCTGGAGAATGTGCACTCGGCTTCTGAAACTGACACCTCCACCCGATCGGCAGCTGGATGAGGGTGTCTGATCGAGCGTTTCAAAATCGGTCGTTATCTTCAGTCGCTGTGGCGGTGGCACCACTGAGCTGGACTTCTGCGTCTTGGATTGTGTCCACAACGGGTCCAGGCCGGCGAGTCGTGTGGGGCTTGTCCGGGCTGCGCACATGGCGAGCCACTCGCGAGCGCTGGGACCGCACTGCGAACTGTGCTGTTAGCCAGATTGATCCGTCTCTGCCGATGGCCTGTCAATTCTGACATTAGGCAGTAGCAGTGGCATCGGCCGCCGCGTCTGCGTCGTGGATCTCGGTGAAAGTGACCTGTCCACCACGCAGTATCCACCCTTGGATCGCCCCGTCGTCTACATGAAAGACGGCCGGGGACGGACTGAAGATATCGACCGTTTTCGGACCGTGGTGATCACCGGCGCTCTGGTCCTTGGCCCGGTTTCGCAGCGGAGGGCGAAGCGAAACCTTGGCGTGCCGCCATTGCGCCCGCGAATGTGGTGCTGCCGATGGTGACGAGGGCACCGAGGATCAGCGCCGAGGGTTCACCGGGCTGCAGGATATGCGATTGCTCTCCGATGGTCGCCGCCGCGACCGGGACACCCAGCTGAGCCGAGGCCAATGCGGCAAGGGCCAGTGGCTGCCCGAGAAGCCGTATCGCGCAGTGAACGGTAACCGCTGCGAGTCCGAGCGCGACGCCGAGCAGGATCAGCGAAGGGTGCGCGCGGAGGTCTCGCAGGTTCAGCGAGGCGCCCAGCCACACGAAGAACAGGGGACCGAGGAACCCTTCGGTGATCGAGAACAGCTGCTTGGCCAGGCGCCGCGGTTCGCCCACGCCCGCGACGGCCAGCCCGAGCGCGAAACCGGCGAGCATGATCGATACGTGGGTGTGAACGGCCAGCGCCGCGAGGGCGAACAGCACGCCGAGGTTGATCCGCAGCTCCAGCGCGAAGCGGCGGTCCTTCGATTCCTGGTGCAGACTGTGCAGCCAGCCGCGGCCGTCTGCATACTTCAGGAACGTGTAGAACAGTGCCGCCGACGCGGCCACGGCGGCAGCACCTATCGCGGCGCGGGGGGCCTGGGCGGGGTTGATCACGAGTGGAAGAGCGATGATGCACGCGGTGTCTGCGACCGCGACCTGGGCCATGGTCTGCACTACCGGGGTGCCCTCGAGCCGCAACGAGTCGATCAGCGGAAGTACCAGGGCGGCCGACGACGACGCGATGAGGACCGCGTACAGGGCCGCATGGCCGGTGCCGAATGCCCGGGCGATCCCGAACCCGGCTGCCGCCGCGAGGACCCCGACGATGGCAGCCCGCGCGGTGCCCTGTGCGAGAGCCGGCCGGATGGTGGCATCGCGGACGGGTACATGGGTGCCGGCAACGAACATGATCAGCGCGAATCCGATGTCCGCGAGAAAGGTGAAGGTGGGATCTTCTGGGTGGATCAATCGGACACCCGTCGTGCCCAGAAGAATCCCTACGAGCAACTCACCGAGCATCACCGGCAGGTGCCACTCCCGACGAACCGCGAGTAAGGGCCCGGCCAGGGCGGCTGCCGAGATCAGGGCGAGGATCTCGAACGACATCGGTGGACCTCAGCTCGTCGGCGGCAAGCTCGTCAGCCGGCACGGAATCTGCGTGTTCTCATCGGTGTGATAGCTCGCGCACACGCGGTGATAACCATCTGCCACTTCGAGTGCGGTGCCTGCCGCCAGATCGCCACGCACGAGCAGGATGGGTGAAAGGGGTGTGCCGTCTTCGATCTTCCGCAGGTCGGCGGCCACATGCGCGTTGTCCGGAGGCAGCAACCGCAGCCGCGAGGCGCGCAGGATGTCCTTGGCCTTGTGGAGTGTGACCGGAGCCGTCCTCAAACCCGCGACGATACGTTCGACGGTATCCCGGGAGGTGAGCAGATCCAGGTACGCGGCAGCCGCCGGGTAATCGTGTTCCTCGGGCGCCTCGCGCCACCGCACTTTCGGCATGCGGAGATTGTCCCTCACCGGGGCGCCGATCCCAGCGATTCGCGAGCGCGTGGACGACGAAACGGCGGATGAATCACACGCGAGTTGTCCGTCGCTTCGGTGAATATCCACAGGTCGGCTCGCTCAGAATCCGACAAATTGGGTGAGTACCAGCTCAACCATGTTTGACCAGGGTGAACTGCATGACGTCGACGCGTCCGCTGCGGAACTGGTCGGCGCAGCCGGTCAGGTATTTCATGTACCGCTGATAGATCTCTTCCGAGGCGATCTTCACGGCGTCGTCGTGGCGGGCGGTGAGCGCGGCTGCCCACCGGTCCAACGTGCGCGCGTAGTGCAACTGCAGCGGCTGAATCTGGTCGACACCGAACCCCGCCCGTTCCGCCGGGGCGGTCACCCAGTCCGGTTCGGGCAGTTGACCACCCCGAAAGATCTCTCGAACGATAAAGACGGCAAAGCGCACGTAGGCCTCGGTGATGGGGATGCCCATCTTCTCCAGGGTGCCGCGCTGGTAGGCGATGATCGAGTGCAGCAACATCCGTCCATCCGCGGGCAACAGGTCCCGGCACTTGTTGAAGAACGCTTCATAGCGGTGGCGGCGGAAGTGCTCGAAGGCACCAATGCTGACGATGCGGTCCACCGGCTCGTCGAACTCCTCCCAGCCCTGCAGGCGGACCTGGGCGGTCCGCGTCCCCGGCAGACCTGACAGGAGTTCGGTGACGTGCCGGTATTGGTTGTCGCTGAGGGTGAGGCCGATGACGTTGACATCGTATTTTTCGTGGGCGCGGAGCATGGTCGAGCCCCAGCCGCAGCCGATGTCGAGCAGCGTCATGCCCGGCTGCAGGTCGCATTTGCCGAGCGAGAGGTCGATCTTGGCCCGCTGCGCTTGTTCGAGCGTCGTGTCCTCGCGCGGGAAGTAGGCGCAGCTGTAGGTCATGCTCGGATCGAGGAACAGCCGAAAGAAGTCGTCGGACAGGTCGTAGTGGGACTGCACCTGCGTGAAGAAGGGCTTGAATTGCGACATTCCAGCTCCTGACCGCAACCCGTCGGGAAAACTCGTCGGCCGACTCACCGTCGAACGCCGCGCACCCGCGCCTGCATGAAGCTCACCTCATGCCCCACGACCGGCAAGGCGAGTGGCAGCGACGAGCTCTTCGACCCTCTCTATGGATGATCCTTGCGCTCGGCGGCGACCCCGAAATAGTCACCGCCCTTGCGTCGTTGGTCGTCGGTGCCCCAATCGCGGTCGCGGGAGACGGGCACCATCTGCGGTATGTGCTTGCGGCAATGGATATATGCCTCGTCGACCTGCACCAGAACCCACCGCTCGGCGGCGCGATCGCGCACCCGCTCGAGCGGCAGACCCGGCTGTGTGCGGCGCAGTTCGTCGTCGGCGACGATGCGCGCCGTTCCGTTGACGTGCAGGCCGATCAGGTCGTCGGCGAAGTCGGCCATGAACAATCCGATGTGCGGGTTCTCGACGATATTGCCCAGGCTGGCCATCACCCCGTTGCCCCGGTATTCGGGGTATCCGATCAGGTTGGGGGAGAAGACATGGATGAAGCCGGGCGGTCCCGCCCGCAGCGAGACGTCACACGAACCGTCTGCTGCCGCAGTCCCGATGAAGAGCAGTTCCATCCTGTCGATGAACTCGATCATCGCCGGATGCAGAACCCGGCACATTTGGTGGGCATAGAACCGCTCCGCGCGGCACTCGGTTCCCAGCTCCTCCTGCATGACCTGTTCGCCACGGGTCCCTCGCGCCGGGGTGTCGACCTCGGCGCCCTCGAGCACGGTGTGATCGGCGCCGGACATCTGCGTCTCCCTGATCTGTCGAGAAACGTGTTGCTGTGTAACCGCCGTATCAGCATCGCGCCGGGCGCCCGGCGCGAACAGCCACCCCAGGGGTGAAAACGCCTCACCAAGGTGTGAAAAGTTCGCCCCCGGCGATGTCCTCGACCGCCGATGGGCGGCACGCCCGGTGCGGGGGTACCGGGACGCTCTCCGTCAACGGTGAACCGGTCGCCGCCCACTTCTGAAACTGACAGGGCTACGCCCAACCGATCAGTGGTTTCTTGATCGCATCTCGCTGGCGTGTTGACCAGGGTGTTTCCGCCCGATTCGATCGACGAGGTGCTGGTCGGGTGTGACCGGGTCAGACCGGTCTTGGCGGTGATCTCGGCGATGAGGTGCCACCCTCGCACGACCGGGTGAGGGAGGCGAGTGCGCCAACAGACGTTGGCGGTGACGGAATTGCCGACCAGCTGGTCAGATGCCGCAACTGGCTGTGGCGTCAATATATGCCGGCGGCTTCGGTGGGGGTGGTGCGGTCCCGCGGGCAAGATCGCTCGCGCGGGCCCGGTCCACCAGCTCGCCGACACTTCGGGAGAGTTGTCCGATCTGCTCTATGACGTCCGACGACAGTGCCTGGCGTTCGCTGTCACTGAGCGTCGGCACTGCGCTGTCGCTGGCCATGATCAGCAGTTCGAGGTTGGTGCGCAGCGCGGTCAGCGGGGTGAACAGGTCGCGGCCGGCGTCGACGATCAAGGCCCGCTGATGGTCACGGGAGCGGGTCAACGCCTTGAGCATCACGTTGAAACTTCGGGTGAACTGGGCGAGTTCGTCGTCACCGTGCACGGGTATGGGCTGGAGTTCCTGGGTGCGGGTGATCCGTTCGGTGGCGAGCACGAGCCGTCGCACCGGCCGCAACCCGGTGCTGATCGCGGCCGAAGCCGCAAACACGGACAGGACGATGATCAGGGCGCCGAGCGAGGACAGCGCGAGCAGGAGCTTGTTCAGCATCTGCATATACTCGGTTGCAGGGACTCGGCGACGACCAGGGTCTCCCCGTTGGGCAGCTTCCGGGCAAGCACCTGGTAGCCCGCGAGTTCGCGGCTGGTGCCGGATCCGCGGCCCTGCGCCACCGCCATCTCCGGGCCGGTACGCAACGCGTCCCGGTCGTCGAAGGGAGCGTCGCGGGCGCCGACGGTGATGACATCCCCGGCCGCGGTGATCAACGCGACCTCGAGCGTTTGTGATCCCCCGAGCCCGAAGAACGCCAGCGGGGCACCCGAGGCCGCGCTGGCGGCGAGGACATCGACCTTGGCGCTGAGCCGGTCGTTGACCTGCGCGCGCAGGGACTGCTCGGTCACGAAGTAGATCGCTACGACGGACACGAAGACCGCGGCCGCGGCCAGCGTCGCGGTCAGCAGGTTCACCCGGGCCCGCAGGGACACACCGGGCTTCTCGATTCCCATGATCATCGGGAAGCGCCCCGAATGCGAGCGGGTTCGACCGTATGCGACTGGCGGTCCAACATCGGCCGAGTATGCGGCAACGGTCTGAGATGCCCCTGAGAAGGCCGATGCCGGCAAGGTCAGTCAACGACCGGCGGCGGGAATGTTGCCCTCGGGCACGGGGATTACTCGGCAGATCGGGTTGGCCGAGACCGAATGTGCCGGTGCTCTCCGGGTCGACGACGACGTCGGCGGCGCCGCGGGCGGGTGCGCTGCCGTGCGAGGCCACTCCGATGCCGACGCCAGCGACACATCGTGCAGCCCGCCGGTCAACACGTCAACCCGGCGACCCAGACACTCGGCGCTGACCGAGCCCGCGTTCCACCCGGAGGGCGGTGAGAAAGGCCCCTCCACACGGAGTGCGGAGGAGGACAATTCTGGTCATGGACGTCACCGAAAGGCAGCATGTCGACGCGGTGCGCACACTACTGGTCCGGCGGTATCAGTTCGTCGATCCGCACCTGGTCGCCGAGATGGTCGACACCGCTCATCACCGGTTCGACGGATGCCGGATCCGGGACTTCGTCCCACTGCTGGTCGAACGGGCCGCCATCAGGTCTCTCGACGCCGCCCTCGCGGCTGGGGCGGCAACACCCGCCACCGTGCCCGCGACGGTCCCGGCCGAGCATCACCACCTGCTCTAGGTGGATCCGGTCGACGGTCATGAGCGGCCGGCCGGCCGGAGTCGCCCGGACCTCGCTCTGCAGTCACGAGAAGCGCCGGCACAGATCGGTGTCAGGGGCTTCGCACCTTTCCGGGCACGCTACGCAAATGTAGGTGTTGACCGTTGGCGCAGTCGGCGGCGGGTGCCGGGTCGTTTCAGCCGCGGCGGTGCCTGACCGCCATCGCGTGAAACACTTTCTTCGGTTCCCAACGGGTCTCGTCGAGCATGCGGACCACGCCGTAGGAGCCGAGATCCGAGGCTCCGAGCCTGCGGTAACCGGCGAAGGTGAACCAGAGTGCGGTGTCCACCCCTTCCTCTTCGAAGATGTCCAGCAGCTCGGTGAGGTAGCGAATCTGCTCGTCCTCGTCCGGCACCGCGTCGCGGGGCACCTGCCAGGCCGTACCGCCGCGCTCGCCCGCGCCCCGGTAGGCGCAGGTTCCGTACTCGGTCACCGCGACGGGCTTGCCGTGTGCGAGGTGTTCCCGCAGTTCGGACCGGAAGGTGTTGGCGTTGTAGGCGGCGCGGTAGGCATCGATGCCGACGAGGTCGAACGGACGCCAGTCCACGAACTCCCAGGGGGCCGAGGCGTAGGTGATGCGCCCGCCGAAGTGCACGCGCACCGTCTCGGCGGCGTGCGCGAGGAAGTCGTTGAGACGTTCCTGCACCGGGCCGAGGCCGTTCCACCACTGCATGTCGGCCTCGGCCATGGCCCGCAGGCGGTCGCCGTAGGTGTCACCCGGGATGAAGCCGCCGCAGAACGCACTCATCTCACAGCCCGCGACGAACACCACGTCGGCACCGCTTCGTCGTACGGCTTCGGCCCGGCGGGCACACTCGGCGAAGAACGGCAGCAGCAAGTGGGTGGGAAGGTCGACGGGGAACGGGGCGAACCACACCTCGAGGCCGGCGGCCGCCGCACAGCGGGCGGCGATGCTCAGCCGTTCGGGATCACCGCCGGAGACGCGTACGGCATCGCAGTGCAGCTCGTCGGATATCACCGCCATGTCATGCTGGACCGCTTCGTGGGTGAAGGTCGTGCGGGAGAGGTCCTGTCCCGGGAGGAACCCGGTGTCGTAGTTGATGCCCCGTGCGCGCACGTCACTGCCCCTTCGGGTGATGCTTCAGGTGACCGACGCCGTGCTCGAGCAGGGCGAAGGCGAGCTCGGTGTCCTCGGCCAGGGCGCGGATCGACTCCTGTGATGATGCGCCGCCGGCCAGGAGGTGGAAGAAGGACTCCCGGAGGGTGAGCATGGTCGCAGCGATTTGCGCCGCCACCAGTGTGGCCGCCGTCTGCCCGTACTCCTGCGCCAGCACGTCGGCGAGGGCCCGGCGTTGCTGGTAGAGCAGGGCGTTCGCGGCTCCGCTGAGCGCCGGGCTGTCGAAGATCACGCGCATCTGGGCGAGCACGTCGCCCCGGTCCGTCGCGGCCATCTGCCCGGCCGCGAACGCCTCGTAGTGGGCCCGCAGCGCCTCGAGCGGGGAGTGCCCTGCCGGCCGCCGGGCGACGATCTCGGCCAGGTTCTCCTGTCCCACACCCTGCAGCGCGAGCGACTCCTTGCTGGGGAAGTAGGTGAAGAGGGTGGCCTTGGCGACTTCGGCGGCCTCGGCGATGTCACTGACCGTCACGGCATCGAAGCCGCGCTCGGCGAACAACTGCAATGCCACAGCGGTGATCCGCTGCCTCGTCTGTTCCTTCTTGCGCTCGCGAAGCCCTGCCATGCGGAAATAATAACCAGACTCAGTCCAGAATTGAACCGGGTATGGAAATGGGACAATCACCACCGTGGTGAGATGCGATCCGGAGCGCAGGACGAAGCGCCTTGTACGAGGCGAATGTTTCCTTTCGAGCGTCCGCACTGACTCACTGTCCTCGATGTCGTCCTGTAGCCCGATCGTTGACCGGCGAGGGTCGGTGAAGGTCGTACTTGGACGTTTCGAACCGTCGGCCAGCTGACCCCGGATGAGTTCCGGCGCCCCGCAGGACGGACGAAAATCCCTGACACAGGATGTCAGGGTCTTGGTGCGAGCATGGTTCCACCGTTCGGCGCCGATCGCGGACGTGGACCGGCCCCAGGATCGACCAACCACAGACAAGGACCTCCATGCGCGAAACGTCAGAAGAGCTCACAGAACTCCAGGCCCTCCTCGACGCCTCCCTGTCCCGCTCCACCACCCATCTGCGTTCGATCATCAACACCGAGCGCACACTGACCGCAGAGCAGCTCACCGAGGTGATCACCGGCATGTGCACCCTCGCCCTGTCCACCGTCACAGCCAAGGGCGAACCGCGGATCAGCGGTGTGGACGGGCATTTCCTGCACGGAAAGTGGCACTTCGGCACGGCGCGGGGGGCGGCCAAGGCCCACCACCTCGCCGCCCGGCCCGCCGTCAGCGTCGCGCACATGCGCGGGGAGGACCTGGGCGTGTTCACGCACGGCACGGTGGAGATCCTCAACCCGCAGGACGGCGAACCGGCCGCAGACTGGCCGGACCTGCTCGCCTACTTCAAGACCTTTTACGGCGAAGACTCGTTCGACTGGGACAACGACGTGGTCTACTACCGGCTGCATCCGCACTGGACCACCGTCTACGCCGCCGACATCGCAAAGCTCGCTGCGCAGTCCCGGTCCTGATTGAGCACCGAACGCATCGGGACCGGCCCTCATGTCCCGGTCCTGAGCACGCATCCAGTGGTCCCGAGTGACACGAATCCTCGAAAGTGACACGCGAGTGACATGAAATTTGGAAGGTGACACCGCGTTGCGGAACCTACATCGAGGTTCTGCGGGCCGTCGGGGCTCCTCCGCTCCGTGTCACGGCAATTTTGTTGATGGGCTTCGCGGGGGCGTTCCGGCGCAGCGAACTCGTCGCCCTCACCTGCGGGGACGTGACCGTGCAGCGGCTCGATGGGGTGCACGTGCGGTTGCGGCGGTCGAAGACCGACCAGGAAGGCGTCGGAACGGTGCGGGCGTTGCCGTTCACCACTAGCCATCGCAGTTGCCCGCCGTGTGCGTATGTGCGGTGGGCGCAGGTCGTCGTCGCGTACGATGTCGCCGGCCGTCCCGGGGCGATCCGGTTGCTGCGCACCGCCCTACCGTTCGAGGGCCATGTTTGCCGATCTGCGTTGCCGCGCATGCGGGCCCGGGCACCGTTGTTCCGGGCGATCGCCAAGAACGGCAACCTCTCCGGCACCGGGTTGTCGGGGGCGTCGGTGCATGCGGCGATCCGCCGCCGCATGCCCAGGCCGCCGGCTACGACGAGAACGCGGTCGCGCAGCTCGGTGCGCACTCGCTGCGGGCGGGGTTCGTCACCCAAGCGTTCCGCAATGGCGCCGACGCGCACGCGATCATGAGGCAGACCGGGCACACCACTCCGGCGATGGTGGAGCTCTACGCCCGCGAACACGCCCCACTCGTGGGGATCGCCGTCACCGAGATCGGCCTCTGAGCACGTACGTCGACGCTGCCACTGTCACCCAATCGGTGGGTGACAGCTCGGAGCTGGTGGTGCCGCGCCGGTATCGACACGACTGGGCACTGTTCGCCGACTGGTGCGAGGCCGCTGATCGTGCCGAACGCGACCACGAACCGCCACGCAACCATCGGCGGGCGCGCCTACCCGGTTCCGTCCCCGCCGGGACCGGGCGGGACCGGAGCGGTCCTCCGCGGTGCGGAGGTCCCCTCGGTGGGGTCGGGCGGCGTCACCGATGCTCCTGGCGGGGGACGGGGACCAGCAGGACCGGGCGGCGGGCGTGGTGGACCAGCGTCGAGGACACCGATTCGCCAATGAACCGTTCCATCAGCGACATCACCCCGCCGCGGGAGGTGCCGATGATGATCATCAGGGCCTCGTTCGCCTCGGCGATCGTGGTCAGCAGCTGCGCCGGGTTCCCCTCCCTCGAGTAGTACGCCCAGTTCCCGGGCAGTGTGGCCAGCATGGTGCAGGCCTCGGTCCGCTCCTGCTCGACGGCGTCGGCGAAGCGCTGTTCCCAGTCGTCGCGGTCAGGTTCGATGGGCATGTCGTCGATGTCGACGATGTGCGCGACGTGCAGAAACGCTTCGAGTCGGCCGGCGAGATCCATGGCGTAGGTCAGGGCGGCGTGGCTGGCCGGATGCCGGTCGAAGCCGACCACCAGATGGCACACCGCCGGAATGGGGGCAGCGGGGCCGTCGACGCGCAGCGGGGTGCGCCAGTCCCGCAGCGTCTCCCGCGTCGGGTGGTTGTCGTTGTCGGTCATGGTCGTCTCCTCACACCCCGGCAGCCAGGGCGAGATCGGCACCGCCGGCGGCGACGCGGTCACCGTCAGGAAGGTGACCGCGTTGACGACGCCTGCGGCGTATTTCTGCCGTTGGATCAGCCGCAGGTCTCGACACTCGCGGTGCTGAAGGTGGTGTACCCGCCGCAGAACCCGACACCCACGATCAACTGGATTTCCCGCGGAACACCATGGAAGAGGATCGGCCGGGTGACGTAACTGGGGGCCGCGCACGGGATCGGAGCGGCTCCTGCTCGTCGAGATGAGTGACCGCGAGGCTCTCGACTCACTGGAAGGGAGGCGGGACAGTCGGTAGTGGACGCGCAGGAGCACCATCGGGACGGCGCCGAGTGTCGCGTGGCGAATCGTAGACCGGCACGGGCACGCGGACGAGGCGGAATGGGAAGGTGGTGCATCGGCATGTGCTCGGTGGTCACCGCGCCGGGGCGGGTTGGCATCGGCATTGGATGGACCCGGTGATGTCGAGTTTCCGGCCTCTCGGGTGGAGGTGGTGGTGTACCGCGTCGAGTTCGTCGATGTGCTGAGAGTTATGGGGATCGTAAACGGTGTTGCGCATGAGCAGGCCGACGCTCGTCCTGCACGCTCGCGTCGGCGGACACTGGATCTTGACATAATCGCGAGGCTTCACTCTTGCAAAGGAGCACCGATGACTGATACCGCCGTCGACGCCGTAGCATCCCTCCAGGTGACCGAGTACTGGGTGGTCGAAGTGGACCGCCACGATGGGGCGTGTTGCACATTCGGACCGTTCTCCGCCGAGGCGGCCTGGGCCAGAATGGAACACCGGACCGCGCCCACCCGGTTCGCCGCCGTAGTAGGGAAACGATGAGGATCAAGAGCGGCGCCGTGGGCATCATCCGTCTCCCGGACGACACGGACAGGAGAGAACGCATCCGGGGGCGGGGCGGGTCAAGGAAAGTGACGTTGTGTCGCGTGGTCCTGGTCGTCGTGGCAGCGCTGGCAATGTTGCTCGCATATGTAGTATTTGCGATGTCCTGGGCCGCGTACCGACGCTGAAATCGTCCTTCTATCGCCCCAGAATTCGAACGGCTGTCAGCGAAAACGGGCATTCACGCCGCCGCCGGCGGACGATGGTGTCGGCGGGTGCGCACAAAGCATGAGTGACCATGGACATCGAGACCCTGCGAAGTCTGAGTGCGAATTTCGGGTGCCGGAGCTCGCTTCGCTATGTCCGTGCGTGACGACAGCCGCGACCTACGTGCATACGTTTGGCGGATGTCTCACTGAAGTTCGGTCAACAGTGCGGTGAGAGTCTGGTTCTCGGCCGTGGGGTCGGGTGTGCTCGCCCGCAGCGCCTTGAGGACGCTGTCGATCCGCCCGTCGAGGACGGTCCAGGCGGTGGCGTCCAGGGGGCGTAGGGTTGCCTCGTCGTCGTCCCACGCGGTTTCGAGGTCCGTGATCCGGGCGGTCGCGCCGGTCTGGTCGCCGGCCTGCACTTTCGCGACCGTGTCCTCGGCGATGGTGCGGAATGTCGCGATCTCTGCCGGCGGAAAATGTGCTGTCAGCTGCCCGGGGGTGAGTGTCGCGGTGACGGGCTCGGTGCCGGTTTCCTCCTCGCTCGCCGTGGTTGCGTGCGGCTGCCCGGCGGCCCAGATGAGCAGGGCGCCGGTGGCGACGGCAACGACGGCGTAGTACCCGAGCATGAGCCGCTCGCGGCCCGGTGTGGTGGTCACGGTCGCGGTGAAAGTCCGTTCGTGCTCTTCGATGACGTCGCTGCGGGTGAGCGTGAGGTACACGACCGTGGCGAGGATCGCGAGAAGGAAGACCACGCTGGTCAGGGCGGTACCCCAACCGAGTCCGTGATCGGTCGACGGGGACGCGAGCCAGTCGCCGAGGTTCGCACCCAGCGGGCGAGTCAGGATGTACGCCAGCCAGAAGGAGAGCACGGCGTTCGCGCCGAGTCGCCAGCCGATCGCGATCAAGACGATCAACCCGGCCGGCAGGAGCACCGAGGTGCCGGGTCCCCAGCCGGTGAGCTCGAGTACCCAGTCACCGATTGCTGTGCCCAGGGCGAAGGTGACCAGTACTGCGAGCCAATAGAACACCTCTCGCGGCGTCGTGACGATGCTGTGGATCGACAGTGTCCGCTCGCGGGCGAACCACACACCGAAGACGACGGCCAGGACCGCCGCGAAGACGCTCGTGCTCACCGCGAGTGGGACGCCCAGGTTATCGGTGAGGATGTCGGTGTAGAGGGTGCCGGTCACGCTGAGCACGACGACCGCCAGCCAGTAGACGAACGGCACGTAGCGGTTCAGGCGCAACTGCCATCCCAGGACCGCGGCCAGTATTACCGTGAAGATGAGCGCGGTGATGTTCAGGCCGAGACCCAAGGTCATGTTGATCCAGTCGGCGAAGCTCTCACCCACGGTCGTACACAGGATCTTGATGATCCAGAACCACACCGTGATCTCGGGGACCTTGCTCAGCATCACACGCCGGGTCGTGGCGGAAGCAGACTTCGTTGACTCGGTCATGACCCTGACCGTAGGGGGATCTTGCTGAGGGCACGCTGAGAGGCGGTGACGGCGACCGGACGAAAGCGGGAGACGAAAGCGGGACGAGCACGGCAAGGCCGTCGTGCTGTCGGCGCACGTTGAAATGCCCGACACATCGCGCCTGCGGGCCCCACAGCTGCTCAGCCTGCTGCCACTGGGTGGGGACGTAGGTGGATGGTTCTCAGCGTGTCCACAGCATCGTCCGCGCACCCTGATGGTGGATGCACCGCAGATGGGAGGCATCGATGAGCAGTGCACGAGATCGTTGCGTGGCCACGCTGCCGATGGGTGCCGCCCTGTTTGTTGTCACGGCGACCCTGGTGACCGGCTGCTCGGGTGCGGGCCCGACCACTCCCGGACCGGATGTGGCCGCGCCGGGCGACATTCCGGACGATCAGGCCTTTGTCGAGGTGACCCCGTTTCCCGGGTTCGCGGTCAAGGTGCCCGAGGGGTGGGAGATGACGGCGGCGGGGCCGGCGGTGACGTTCACCGACAAATTGAACGCGATTACCGTCGATTCAGGGTTCGCGGCGACGGCCCCGTCCGAGACCGCGGTGCACCAGGACGTCGATCAGCAGTTCGCTTCTGCCGCCGGATATGTGGCGGGCACCGTGACGTCGGTGACCCGGCCGGCCGGCACTGCGGTGGAGGCGACCTACCGGATCGCCGGGCCGACCAATCCCGTCTCGGGGAAGTCCGTCACGGATGAGGTGGAGCGGTACGAGTTCTTCCGCGACGGCCAGCTGGTGACCTTGACGTTGTCGGCTCCGGTCGGGGCGGACAACGTTGATCCGTGGCGCACGGTCACCGATTCCTTCCGGTGGACCTCGTGACCGCCGACCCCGGGGTTGGGGTGATCACCGCCGTGGAGCTCTACCGGTTCTACCGCGCCGCCGGCGAGGAGACGCTGGCGTTGCGCGGAGTGTCGCTGGGGGTTGGCGGGGGTGAGATGGTCGCCGTCGCGGGCCCCTCGGGATCTGGTAAGTCCACGCTGCTGGCGTGTCTGGCGGGTCTGGACGAGCCCGACGGCGGCATGGTGCGCGTGCACGGGCAAGCGCTCAGCCATCGACCCGAGACTGTCCGCGCCCGACTCCGCGCCGACCATATCGGGGTGCTGTTTCAGCAGGACAACCTGTTCGAGCACCTGACTGTAGCCCAGAACGTGCACCTGATACGCCGACTGGTTGCTCCTGTCCGCCGGGTGCCGGTGCCTGATCTTCTGTCGCGGCTCGGGCTCGCTGAGGTGGCCGATTCGTATCCGTCCTCGCTGTCCGGTGGCGAGACGGCCCGGGCCGGGCTGGCGGTCGCCCTGGCGAACAATCCCGCTGTGGTCCTCGCCGACGAACCGACCGGGGAGCTCGATCCCGCAACCGAACACGAGGTGCTCGAACTCCTGCGGGCACGGTGCCGGGACGGGGCGGCGGTGCTGGTCGCCAGTCACAGCCCGGCGGTGCGGGCGAGGGCGGACCGGGTGATCGAACTGGTCGACGGCCGGGTGCTGTGATGAGCACCCTCCCGGGGAGTGCCGCAGCCGGGCCGTTGCTGCGGTGCCGGGATCTGAGCAGGGTCTTCGGGTCCGGCCGCACCGCGCGGATGGCGGTCGACTCCGTGAGCGCCGACATCGACCGCGGTGCCCGCATCGCCCTGACCGGCCCGTCCGGCTCGGGGAAATCGTCCCTGATCCACCTGTTCGCGGCCCTCGACGCCCCCAGCGCGGGGCACATTTCCTGGCCGGGGCTGGGCGCCGATCCCCGCCGCGACCGCACCCGCATCGGGGTGGTCTTTCAGGCCCCGAGCCTGATTCCGGCCCTCGATGTCACAGAAAACGTGGCGCTCCCTCAGGTTTTGGCCGGCCGCTCGGACACCGCGGCTCGGGCGAGGGCGAGGACCGCGCTGGCTCGGCTGGGGCTCGAACCGCTGGCCGGGCGGCTTCCGGAGGAACTGTGAATCGTCCCGGGTTTGATGCGCACCTTCTTTCTTGGGAAGGTAATCCTTATGCCGAATGTCTATCCAGCCGAGGTGCGAGAGAAGGCCGTGCG
>NZ_JBHWUE010000064.1:0-57983 GCF_042738615.1 Rhodococcus sp. NPDC059968 | reverse complement strand
TGGCGGACAAAGCTTCCCTACCAGGAGTTCCGTTGCCCTATCTCACGACACGCCCAGTTCCTCGGCTTCACTTGACCTGCCAGGCCAATCCTTTACTAATTAGTTCGTAAGTATGTCGACTATTTGGCCGTGTGTCTGATTGAATCACGGTGTGCGAGATAACGATGGCCGCAAACTCGACCATGCAACCCTTGCGGTGCTGAGAAGGCGTGCGGTGGAGCAGGTTCAGGCCGGGGCGCACCCCGAACAGGTCGCCGAGACGTTGGGGCTGCACCGCAAGACCGTCTACGGGTGGGTCGCGAAGTTCCGCGCCGGGGGCTGGGAGGCGCTCGAAGCGAAACCGGTGCCCGGCCGACCGCCCACCCTGACCGGCGATCAGCTGGCGAGGCTGTATTCGATCATCGTCGGCACCGATCCGCGTCAGCTCGAGTTCGAGTTCGCCTTGTGGACGCGGAACATGATCCGCGAGGTGATAGGCCGCGAGTTCGGGGTCACCATGTCCGAGGTCACCGTCGGCCGGTGGCTCAAAGCAATGGGATTGTCCCCGCAGAAACCCCTCTACCGGGCGTATCAGGCCGACCCCGAGGCAGTCGAGCAGTGGAAGAGCACGACGTTCCCGAAGATCCAGAAACAGGCCAAGAAGGCGAAAGCGACGATCTACTTCACCGACGAGGCATCCGTGCGCAGCGACTACCACGCCGGCACCACCTGGGCGCCGGTCGGGCACACCCCGGTCGTTGCGGCGACCGGGGCCCGGTTCTCGGTGAACATGATCTCCGCGATCAGCGCCAAAGGTGCTCTGCGGTTCTCGATCATCGATGGCACCCTCACCGCAACGAAGTTCATCGACTTCTGCAAACGCCTGCTCCGCGACAACGACGGGCCGGTGTTCCTGATCCTCGACGGACATCCCGTCCACCGATCCAAGGCCGTCACCGCCTTCGCCGACTCCACAGGCGGCCAACTGACCCTGTTCCGCATCCCCGCCTACTCGCCCCAACTCAACCCGGACGAATGGGTCTGGAAAAACGTCAAACACGACCGCATCGGCCGCTCCGGCATCACCGGACCCGACCAATTCAAGACCCTGTGCACCCGGGCGCTGCGGCGACTGCAACGCATGCCGCACCTCGTCCGCGGCTTCTTCGCCGACCCCCACCTCGCCTACATCCGCGCCGCCGCATAACCAGTCGACATACTTACGCTCGCCTTAGTAACTGCGCGGCATTGGCCCTAAAGGGCCAGGCTTCCTCTGATTAATCCGGTGAATCCCGCGGACACGAGATGTCCGGCGGGGAGCGTGACGGACAGCGCGTTGGACGCGAAAGTCAGTGCGATCGAACGATAGAGTGCCACCCTGAGACCGCCGGCCCGAGCAATTGCCGCTACAGTCGCGCGAAGGTCGTCATCGACGCGATCTCGGCGATCACCGCCAGCACGAGCCACCCCCACCGCGGGTGCAGCAACGTGCCCGACGCTCGCGCGATATACGGGCTCAACACCAGAACCTCGACGACCAGCGCTCCGGCCGCGGCGATCGCCAATGCCGTCCTGGGTACCGAGCGCCCGCGCCACACGTCAGTGACGTTCATGGAACGCGACGCCGGTCCGCGACCTGGGAAGGTCGAGGACCCCGGCCTCGATCTCCGCGAAAGCCGAATCCAGCAACCCCAGGAACCGCTGCGCGTCGTCGCCCGGCTGCCACTGCAGATACGCCGTGCGCAGTACCGCGAACGCCGTGTTGACGAGCAGCACACTGCAGAGGGGGTCGACCCGATCCGGGCGGACCCGGGCGTCGACCCACTCCTGGACGAACTGCTGGAATCGCTCGCCGGCGGCCCTCGTCGACTGCGCGAGGTGGGGCGCCGCATCCAGAATCCGCCGTTGCACGGTGAGGGTGGCGGCATTGTGGGCGATGTTCGCGCGGATGATCTCGCGGACCGACACCCACATCGGTTCGCCGTCGGGACGCTCGTCTGCCAGCGTCTGCCACCGCTCACGGTCACCCGGTCCGGGGTCGAAGAGCAGTGCTTCCTTGGAGTCGAAGTAATTGAACAGCGTGCTCTTGGACACGCGCGACGCCGCCGCGATCTCTTCGACGCTGACGTCGTCGTAACCGCGGTTATCCACCAGGTCGAGGGCGCACGCGTGCAGCGTCCGCCACGTCTCGTGCTTCTTCGAGACGCGAAGACCTGACCCGCTGTCCGTCGCCATGAATCGAACCCTAACCCCAACTTGTACCGAGTACAATTTTCCTCCCGGTCCAGTGTTGGCGTGAGTCCACATCTCGCCGCGAATGCAGCCCCTCTAGGCTGGCCGTGTGAAGAAGTACCTCCCCGCGCTCGCCCTGGACGTCGTGCTCGTCATCGTGTTCTGCGCGATCGGCCGACGCAGCCACGACGAAGCCAACGCCCTGACCGGTCTGGCCACCACGGCGTGGCCGTTCCTGACCGGCCTCGCGGTCGGCTGGCTCGCCACCGTCGCGCTCTACCGCGACAAGTTCGACGCGCTCCTCATCGTCCCGACGGGCATCGTGGTGTGGCTGTCGACGCTGGTGGTGGGCATGCTGTTGCGCGTCGTCAGCGGCCAGGGAACGGCGTTCAGTTTCGTCATCGTGGCGGGCACCGTGCTCGCGGTATTCCTCCTCGGCTGGCGTGCCGTCGCGAAGATCGTGACGAAGTCGCGCGCCACCACCTGATACCGGCGAATCCGCCCCGACGGCACACGAACTTCCGCTCGAGGTGAGACAGTTTTCCCATGAGTGACACCATCGATCCGGCCCGGGACGAGAAGCGGGCCGACCGCGGTTTCTTCGGCCAGCCGTTCGCCCTCGCGAACCTGTTCGGCGTCGAGATGTGGGAGCGTTTCTCCTTCTACGGGATGCAAGGCATCCTGATCTACTACCTCTACTATTCGGCCGCCGACGGTGGCCTCGGAATCGCCGAATCGTCCGCGACCAGCATCGTCGGCGCCTACGGCGGCACGGTGTATCTGTCCACCATCCTCGGCGCGTGGATCGCCGACCGGCTCCTCGGCTCCGAACGGACCCTGTTCTACAGCGCCATCCTCGTCATGCTCGGCCATATCGCCCTGGCCGTGTTCCCGGGCCTGTGGGGTGTGGGCATCGGCCTGGTCTGCGTCGCATTCGGTAGTGGCGGGCTCAAGGCCAACGCCACCTCCCTCGTCGGTGACCTGTACGACGAGCACGACGAGCGCCGGGACGCCGGATTCTCCATCTTCTACATGGGTATCAACATCGGCGCCCTCGTCGGCCCGCTGCTGACGGGCTGGGCACAGGACTCCATCGGCTTCCACGCCGGCTTCGCGCTCGCCGCAATCGGCATGGCGCTCGGACTGATCCAGTACACGCTCGGCCGCAAGCGTCTCCGGGGCATCGGGGCGGAACCGCCCAATCCCCTCCCCCGCGCCCAGCGGCCCAAGTGGATCGCGATCGGCGCCGCCGCGGTCGTGGTGATCGCGGCCCTGTCCCTGACCGGTGTGATCACCGCGGCCAACATGTCGGACATCGTGGTCGGCCTCACCATCGTCGCGGCGATCGGCTACTTCGCGATCATGTTGTCGAGCCGCCGCATCACGGCCGTCGAGCGCAGCCGCGTCTACGCGTTCATCCCGATGTTCATCGCCAGCGCGGTGTTCTGGTCGCTGTTCCAGCAGCAGTTCACCACCGTCGCGGTGTACTCGGACAAGCGACTCGACCGCAACCTGTTCGGCTGGGAGTTCCCGCCGTCGTGGGTGCAGTCCATCAACCCGGTCTTCATCATCATCTTCGCGGGCGTCTTCGCGGCCGCGTGGACGAAGCTCGGACCCCGCCAGCCGTCGTCGCCGATCAAGTTCGCGGCGGGCACCGTCATCATGGGTATCGCGTTCCTGGCGTTCATCCCGATGTCGGGTGGCGGCGCGAACAGCGCACCACTGCTGGGGCTGGCCGGAATCCTGCTGCTGTTCACGTTCGCCGAACTGCTGCTGTCCCCGGTCGGGCTGTCGCTGTCGACCAAGCTGGCGCCCGAGGCGTTCCACACCCAGATGGTGGCGTTGTTCTTCCTGTCCGTCGCCCTGGGCACCGCCATGGCGGGCACACTGGCCGGCTACTACGACGAGAACAACGAAGTCCCCTACTTCACCGCGGTCGGGCTGGGCTCGATCGCCGTCGGCGTGCTCCTCGCCATCGGGTCACCGTGGATCCGGCGTCTGATGAAGGGCGTGCACTGACGCTGGGCGGCACCTCGGCACCGACGGCGCACTGAGCGTCGTCTCAGCGCACCCACAACCACACGGCCAACCCGAATCCCGCGATCGCGATGACGACGCGGAGGACGGACGGTGGTATCCGCCTGACGACCGGCGGGCCGCACCAGCCACCGGCCAGGGCGCCGATCGCCATCGCGGCGGCGGCGCCCCAGTGGACGGGACCGAAGACCGCGAAACCGATCGCCGCCACCAGGTTCGCGACGCCGAGGAGAAAGCTCTTCAGGATGGTCGCGCGCCAGATCTTCTCCGAGGTGAGGATCAATGCGATCGCCAGGAAGATCACGCCGGCGCCCGCGCCGAAGTACCCGCCGTAGATGGCGACGACGAACAGCGACACCGAGTACACGCGTGGCATGTCCCGCTCGCCCGCCAGCGCGCGGAGCCGGGGTTGCAGCAGCAATGCCAGCGCGGCGAACGCCACCATGAACGGAACGATCGCTTCGAACGACCCCGCCGGGGCCACCAGCAGGATTCCCGCGCCGACCAGGCCGCCCGCAGCCGAATACAGCGCCCAGCGCCACAGCTTGGGACCGGTATCGGCGACCTCCCGTGCCGAGTTGGACAGGGCGCCGACGCCGACAGCCACCATCGCAACGGTGTTGGTGACGTTCGCGGTCACCGGCGGCAGACCGACGGCGAGGAGCGCGGGATACGACACGATGGACGCCAGGCCGGTGACGAAGCCGACCAGTCCCGCGAAGAACCCCGCTACGACGAGAAGACCGATATCAAGCAGGGACACAAGATAGAAACTTACCCTTGCTCACTTACTCCCTCAGCGCGGACGGCCCCGCCCCTCAGTTCGCCGGCTTCGCCATCTCCGTGTCTTCAGTTCGCTGGCTTCGCCATCTCACGGAAGAGCATGTCGGTCATCTTCACCGCGCGGTCGCCACCGTCGGCGTCGGCGACGAAGACCGCGAAGGCCAGGTCGCCGCGTGAGCCGTAGAACCAGCGGTCGTCGCCGCTGGCACCGTTCATGCCCATGAGATCCGGGTAGCCGTTGAGGAACGACGCTCCGCCCCGCACCACGTTGTCGCGCATCATGCCGCGGAGCTGGTCATTGACGTTCGCCGGAAGCGGCTGAGCGGCCACATCCGTGGTGCCCGGCTGTCCCTGGACGATCATCGGCGCCGGCGCACTGCCCCGCGCGATCGACGCGGCCAGCATGGCCATCCCGAACGGCGTCACGGCGGGCAGGTCACTGTCCTTACGGTTCATCACCTGGTTCATGCCCGACTGGTCGGCGGTGAAGACGGCGGTCTGCTGGTCGAGGCCCGGGATCTTGTAGTTCATGCCAAGCCCGAGCTGATTGCCCGCCTTCTCGATGTCCTCGATCGACAGCGAGGACGGGTCGACGCCCTTCTGCAGTCCGGCGGCCTTCTTCACCAGGTCGAGGTTCGAACCGGCGGGGTAGAGGCCCTGGAACGCGATCGGCCCCTGCTCCATCGCCTGGTTGTTCTGCGCTGCGGCGAGGACGGCGCCGGTGGACGGCCGGATCGCGACGATCGTCGCGGGGGTGCCGACGCTGACCACGGCTTCCTCGGCTGCCAACTGCAGGTGGGAGTCCAGGGTCGCGGCGATATCCGGTCCGGGCGGGCCCTGGAACCCGGCCTGCGGGATGAGCGTCCCGTCGGGGTCCACGAGGTGAACTGCCCAGCCGGCCGTCGCGTCCCGGTTGGCCTGCCACACCTTCCGCAGCGGATCCAGCAACGGCGTCGTGATCCGGCGATCCGCCGTGATGAGCTTCGGCGTCTTGATGGTGACGACACCGGGGATCGCGAGATCCTGCTCGAGGAACTCGTAATCCTGGTCGCGCAGCAGCACGGCGGTGACCTGCTGGCCGGGCTTCTCGGCCATCTCCGCCATCATCGTGTCGGACGTCACGAGGGGAGCCACCGGCTCGAGGACCTCCGCGAGACGCCGGGTGGTCGCGACGGGATCGGGCATCGTGGCGGGATCGAGGGTGACCGAGTTGATGGTCTGCTCGTTCATGAGCAACCCGCCGAACGCGTCGAAGACCCGCGGCGGAGCGGCGTCCGTCCGGTCGAAGCGGACGATACGCCCGTTGCCCAGGTCGGGCGCGAGGATCGACGGATCCCAGGAGATGCGCCAGCCGACGGACAGGTTCCGCACACCGCCCTGAACCTGGTAGGTCCAATCCTTGCCCTCACCGAAATGCCAAGCGGCACCGACGGTGAAGAAGCCGGAGTCCGAGCCGAGATCCATGAACTGGGTCAGGTCGAACTTGGCGTCCTCGGGTTTCAGACCGTCGAACATCTGCTGAATCGCCGTCTCCGCGGCGTTGGGATACGAGGTCTGCGCTGCAGCAGCAGCGGCGTCGCCCTCGTTCAGCGCGTTGACGAAGTCGTCGACGACCGACTGAGCGGTCGCCTCCTCTTTCGACAGCACACACGACGCCAGAATCACCGCCAAAACGACAGCCGACGTCAGGGCGATCACGTATCTGTTGCGGCGGCCAAGCGATCGTCCATTCCCCATGTCCACCATCTTGCTTTCAGTCACATGCGTAACAAGCACCATTTGCCTACGAAGGAGTTACGGTTGAGCCACAACTTATCCCCGAACAGCAACGCGCGAACGGGTTTATCGAAGAAAACGCCCCGCAGCCTGCACAGCAGGGGCCGAACTGTCACCTGTTGCTATAAATACGGCAAATGCTAGGTCGTCCTTGATTCCGACGAACCAGCCGTGCGCAGGACCATTCCCCGACTCGGCCGTGCCCGTTTTGCCGAGCAGTCCCGGAATGTCCTGCAGCGCAGTAGCGGTACCGCCCGTCACAGTCTCGCGCATCATCGTCCGGAGATCGGAAGTGACGTTTGCAGGCACGGTGGGCGCCGTCTTGTCGGCTGTTCCCGGTTGGCCTTGCACGATCATAGGCGACGGCGTCGAACCGTTCGCGATCGAGGCTGCCACCATGGCCATCCCGAACGGCGTCGCGGTCACCTGCCCCTGCCCGATCCCGGACTCGACACGGGCCGCCGGACTGTCGGCGACCGGCACGTTGCCCGTCACCGTCGTCAGCCCGGGCGTCACGTAGTCGACGCCGAGCCCGAACTGCAGCGCGGCCTGCTGCAGGGCATCGGGCGGCAACCCGACCGCCAGCCGTCCCATGGTGGTGTTGCACGAACGCGCAAACGCGGTGTGCAACGGGACCGCGCCCAGGTCGAATTCGTCGTCGTTGGGGATCTGCCTGCCCTCGATGTTCTCGGTGCCGGGGCAGGGCAGGACGGTGTCCGGTGTGGCCTCGCCGGCCTGAAGGGCCGCGGACGTCGTCACCGTCTTGAACGTGGATCCCGGCGGGTAGAGGCCGGTCAGCGCGATCGGGCCGAGTGCGTCGGCCGGGGCGTTCTGCGCCACCGCCAGAACCTCCCCCGTGGAGGGACGCAGCGCGACGATCGCGGCCTGCTGCGGCACGTCGGCGAGCGCCCGCTCGGCAGCCATCTGCATCGGGAGATCGAGGGTCGTCGCAATGTCGGGCGCGGCGGGACCCTGCTCGCCGGCGATGCTCTTCGCCGCGCCGTCCTGGCCCACCAGCTGCACCGCCCAGCCGGCGGATGCGTCCTGCCCCTCCTGCCACAGGTCGCCGAGGCCCGCCAGGGTGGGTGAGGCCAGCGCCTTGTCGGTGCTGAGCAGCCTGGTCTGCGGGGCCAGCGTCACTCCCGCGAGTTCCCGCAACTGCGGTTCGATCGGCGCCAGGTCCTCGGCGCGCAACGAGATGGCCGTGACCGGCTTGCCCTGGGCGCCGGCCAGGTCCTGCTGGAGCGAGGCGGTGGTGATCGTCGGTGCGATGGGTGACAGCAACGCGGCCACCGCCGCGGTGTCCGCACCCTGATCGACGTTGACGAGCGTCACGACCTGTTGCTCGAGGATCGGTGCCCCACCCGCGGCGAGGACCTTCGGCGGCGCCCCGGTCGTGGTGGTGTACCGGACGGTGGTGTCGTCGGTGAGACCGGGTGCGAGCACGGCCGGGTCCCAGACGATCTTCCAGTCGTCCCCTTCCTTGGTGGCGTTGCCGGTGGTGCTGTACTTCCACTCCTGCCCCGGGCCGAACGGCCACGACACGTCCATCGTGAACGTGCCACCGTCGTCGCCCGACTCCTGCACGTCGGTGCGGGTGAACGTTCCGTCCTTGTTTCCGAGCCCGTCGTACATCGCCGTGATCGCGGCGGTGGCGGCGGCCGGATCGGTAGTGAGTTCGGCGGCGGCCTGCACGTCGTCGCTGTTCAGGGCGTCGGCGAACTGCTGCGAGACAGTGTCGGGCTGGTCCGGCCCGAAGAGTCCGCAGGCGGAGAGCACGGTCGCGAGGACGGCGATCCCGGCCACTGCCTTGCGGGTGGAGGTGGGACAGATGGGGCTGTGACGAACGGTTGAGGTGCGCACGGACTCGATCATGCCTGACGTGGTGGCGCGCTTCGAAAAATCGGTGTAATCATGTAATCAGTGCTTCATCACACCGATCGGGGCACCCGGCTCCCAGGAGGACGCCATGAAGAACGCACACGGTCCGGGCGGCCGACGTTTCGGCAGGCCCGGTGGATGGCAACAGGCGGACGTCCCCGACGCCGGCGATGCAACCGACTGGTTCACCGGCCGTCTTCCCGACGAGTGGTTCACCGGTCCCGCCACCGTCGAGGTCGACCGCGAGGAGATCGTCGTGGTCGGCGAACTGCCGCCGGTCGAGTCCGCCGACTCCGGTTCCGACGCGGCGATCGACGGGCGCATCTCGCGGTTCCGCGAAACGACGCGCGGCGATCGGATGCGCATCGCCGACGAGGCCGAGATGCGATACGGGCGCAAGGTCGCGTGGGGCGTCAGCCTCGACGGCCACAAGACGCTGTTCACTCACCTCGCGGTTCCGGTGATGACCCGGCTCCGCCAACCCGAACGCAAGGTTCTCGACACGCTCGTCGACGCCGGTGTGGCGCGGTCGCGGTCGGACGCCCTGATGTGGACAGTCAGGCTGGCCGGCCAGCACAGCGAACAGTGGCTCACCGAACTCCGCGAAGCCATGGCCAAGGTGGACGACCTCCGGGCCGAGGGTCCCCAGATCTAATTCGATTGCGCGGGCATCGGCGGCGTCCTATCGTGAACGTCACCGATGCGCACCGGGCGCGTCAGACAGAGGGGAACGGTCCATTGCTCCTGACGAGGTAGTCACGCGAGTCTTCATACGCACACACCTCGGGAGTACCCCATGGCCCACTCATATCTGTCCCTGTCCGACCTCACGTTCACCTGGCCCGACGGCGAACCTGTCTTCGACGGCCTCGACGCCGTCTTCGGTCCCGGACGCACCGGCGTGGTCGGTCTCAACGGTTCCGGCAAATCAACCCTGCTCCGGCTGATCGCCGGGCGCCTGCACCCCGACCGCGGGTCGGTGACGGCGCAGGGCGAGGTGGCGTACCTGCCGCAGGACATCACGCTCGATCCCACGCTGACGGTCGACCGGATCCTGGGCATCGCCGACCTCCGGGCGGCGCTGCACCGCGTCGAGTCCGGCGACGGCACAGCCGACGATTTCGATGCGGCGACCGGCCGCTGGGACATCGAGGAGCGGGCGGTCTCGACCCTGCACCGCCTCGGTCTCGAACGCGTGCTCGCCGGCACTTCCGACCTCGACCGCACCGTCGGCACCCTGTCCGGCGGTGAGACGGTGCTGCTCGGCCTCACCGCGCAACTGTTGCAGGTACCGGAGGTGCTGCTCCTCGACGAGCCCACCAACAATCTCGACAGCGCGTCCCGCAGCAGGCTCTACGAGGTGGTGCAACAGTTTCCGGGCACCCTGCTGGTGGTCAGCCACGACCGCGACCTGCTCGATCTCATGAATTCCGTCGCGGAGCTGCGTGGTGGCGAAATCCGCATGTTCGGTGGGAACTTCAGTGCCTACCGGGAGATCGTCGAGGCGGAGCAGGAGACCGCGCGGGCGGCGGTGCGCGATGCCCGCAGCGACGTGCAGAAGCAGAAGCGGGAACTCGTCGAGGCCCGCATCAAGATCGACCGACGTAAGCGGTACGGGCAGAAGATGTTCGAGAACAAGCGCGAACCGAAGATCGTGATGGGGCTGCGGAAGCGTCAGGCACAGGAATCCGCGGGGAAGCTGCGGAACAACCACATCGCGAAGGTCGACGAAGCGCGGGAGTCGTTGACGGAAGCGGAGAGTGCCCTGCGGGACGACCGCGAGGTGCGCATCGACCTCCCGGCCACGGAGGTGCACTCAGGCCAGGAGGTGGTCTCCGTCCGGGACGTGAGCCTGCTCAGCGGACAGCAAGTGTCGCTGGACGTCGTCGGTCCCGAGCGGATCGCCCTCGTCGGCCGCAACGGCGTCGGGAAGACTACCCTGCTCGACACCGTCGTGGCCGCGGGACCACGGGTTCCGTTCAAGGCCCTGCCGCAGCGACTCGACGTGTTCGACGAGTCGCTGACGGTCGCCGAGAACGTGGCCGCGGCGGCGCCCCACGCGTCGCAGGAACAGATCCGCGCCCAGCTGGCCCGGTTCCTGTTCCGGGGCAACGATTCCGACGTGCTCGCATCGGCGTTGTCGGGTGGGGAACGGTTGCGGGCCGCGCTCGCGACCATCCTGCTGGCCGAACCCGCCCCGCGGCTGCTGCTGATGGACGAGCCGACGAACAACCTCGACCTGCCGAGTCTCGCGCACCTCACACAGGCTCTCCGCAGCTACCGCGGTGCGCTGATCGTGGTCAGCCACGACCGGCAGTTCCTCCACGACATCGGCGTCACCCGGTGGCTGGAACTGACCGACGAGGCACTTCGCGCTTGTGCGCCTTTTCGGTAGCTCCAGCTACCAGAAAGGCGCACGGGCGCCGGAGGCGCCTACAGCGTGATCGCGTCGAGACGGGTCTTGATGAAGTCCGCCGACGTGACGGGCCCGAGCCCGGTGACGGTTCCGATCGGCGGCTCGAGGGGTGTCACCTGCGCGTCGTGGTTGAGTTCGTAGAAGTAGATGAGCGACACCAGGTCTTCTTCGGGGGCGTGGGCCTGCGGCGGCAGCACCCGGTGCCGACCCGACGGCCAGCGCCTGCCGCTCCAGTACTCGAGGAGGTCGCCGATGTTGACGGTGAGAGCGTCGGGGTCGTAAGGCGCGTCCTCCCAGCCGCCTTCGTCGGTGTACACCTGGAGTCCGCCTGCGCCGGGTTCCCGGTCCAGGACGGTGACGGTGCCGAAATCGGTGTGCGGCCCGATGCGGAACTGGCCCGGCTCGGGCTCCCCCACCGACGACATCGGCGGGTAGTGGTTGATGTTGCACGTCCACGTCGGGCGGTCCGCGAGTCCGTCGAAGGGGTTGGCGGGCAGCGCGAGTGCCGCCGAGAACAGTGCGAGGAGGTCGTCGGAGAGCCGGCGCATCGCCTCGGTGTAGGTGGTGAGTAGGTCGCGCAGTTCCACCACTTCGGTGGGCCACACGTTGGGCTTGAACCACACGTCGTCGACGACGGGATCCCCGGTGCGCGTCTCGGCCCCGACCGCGAACGTCTCCTTGAGGTCCGGCGGCGTCTCGGTCCCTTCGGCATAGCCGTTGGCCTCCATCCCGGGCCCGATCCAGCCGCGTTCGCCCACGATCGCCGAGTACTGCGCCTTCACCTGTTCGGGGAGTGCGAAGAACCGGCGCGCGGCCGCCCGCACGTCCGCGGCCAGTTCGCGGGTGACTCCGTGGCCGCGGACGAGGAGGAACCCGGCACGCTGCAGTCCCTCGTCGACGTCCCGGGCGACGACCGCGGCGGCAGGTCCGCCCGCCCGCCAGAGCGCGATGTCGACGGTGGCGATCGGGGTCATTCGGCTACTCCAATGTCTTCGTTCCAGAGTTCGGGCTGGTTCTCGATGAATTCGGTCATGAGGTCGATGCAGTGCTGATCGCGCAGGACGGTCACGTCCACGCCGTTCTCGCGGAGCCATTCGTGACCGCCGGTGAACGTGACGCTCTCCCCCACGACGATCGCGCCGATGTTGAACTGCCGGACCAGGCCGCTGCAGTACCAGCACGGTGACAGGGTCGTCACCATGATCGTCGAGCGGTAGTCACGCTGGCGCCCCGCGGCGCGGAATGCGTCCGTCTCACCGTGGACGGACGGATCGGCGTGCTGGACCCGTCGGTTGCGACCGCTGCCCAGCAGGGTTCCGTCGCCGGCGAAGAGTGCGGCCCCGATCGGTATTCCGCCCTCGCGTTTGCCGAGTTCGGCTTCGGCGATCGCCACGGTCAGCAGTTCCTCGGGGTCGAGGGCCATCCGCGCAGAGTTCACAGAGATCGACATGCCTCTACCTTCCGTCTCGGACGCCGCGACCACAACGGACACACTGTGGTAACGAACGGGCCTTAACCTGTACAGACTGTCCGCCTCCCGAGGAGGGTTCGACGATGTCGTTGACCGTGCGCGAGTTGCTCCGGAACCAGTTCTGCAGCGCGAACCCGCAGGTTCTGGCCGGGAAGGCGCAGCTCGGCCGCACGGTGCGCTGGGTGCATTCCAGTGAAATCTACGAGATCAGCCCGCTTCTGTCCGGAGACGAGTTGCTGCTGACCACCGGGCTGGGTTTGTCCGGTGTGGATCCCGGCACCCGCAGGCATTACCTCCGCGAGGTCGGGGAACGCAATGTTGCGGGCGTGGCGATCGAACTGGGCCGGACGTTCGACGTCGTTCCGGGTGACATGATCGAGGAGGCGGCCGCCCTGGGCCTGCCGCTGATCGCGCTCCGGACGGTGGTCCCGTTCATCGAACTCTGCCAGAACGCCAACACCGAGATCATCTCCCGCGAGGTGTCGGCCCTGCGGACCCAGAACGAACTGTCCCGCGTCCTGGAGGCGGAGTTGATGGCAGGCAACGGGGTGGCCCGGTTGCTCGAGCGCATCAGCGAGGCGAGCGGCTGCCCGCTGATCGTCACCAGTGGCAGCGGGGCGCTGGTCGCGGCGCACGGCGTCGACGACGACCGCGCGGCCTGGGCGGCGGCCGACGCCGGAACCGTCACGGCCACCATCCATTCGCGCGACGGCGCGTGGGGGACGTTGACGGCCGGCCCCGGTTCCGCGATGGACTCATCCGTGTTGCGCGCCCTGCTCGAACGGTCCACGGCGTCACTGGGGCTTGCACTCACCTACTCCGGCAGTCTCGCGGGACGTCCCCAGCGTGCCGCGGCCGCGCTGGTGTCGGATCTGCTGGACCGCAGCGACGTTCGGCAGATCGACCTCATGGTGCGATCCGCCGCGGCGGGGTTCCATCCCGCGCCGGGCAACCGGGTGGTCGCGGTCGCCATCGACTCGCCGGGTTCGCGCATCGCGACCCGGTTGCTGGATTCGGCCGCCAAACTACTCGGGCAGCCGTGCCTGCGTGCGGAGGTGCACGCGAGCACGTTCGGCCTGATCGCGGTCCCCGCACTTGTGGTCGACCCGGTGGGGACTGCCGTCGACTGCTTTCAGGAATCGTTGGCGTCCAACATCACCGACGGGGTGACGGTGGTGGTCGGCGATCCGTGCGACTTCGCTCCCGGAGACGTCGGGGCCGCGCTGCACACCGCCCGCTCGGGACTGCGCCTCGCGATGTCTGCCCGGCGGTCGTGGTTGGCGGGACGGGTGGTGACGACGACGCGGGAGCTCGCCCCGGAACTCGCGCTCGACCGGCTACCTCCCGACGTCAGGGAGCGGATGGTCGCGACAACCATTGCGCCGCTCGTGGAGTGGGATCGAACCCATTCGAGCGACCTGGTCCGCACCCTGGAGGTACATCTTCGGCACGGGTGCAGCGCCACCAGTTCGGCGTCGGCGCTGCATCTCGGCCGGCAATCGATGTACCAGCGACTCGAGCGTATCCGGGCGCTGCTCGGATACGACCCGGGTTCGCCGTCGATGTACGGTTCGCTGCTACTTGCCCTGTGCGCCAACAGGTTGGCCACGTGAGATCCTGGCACCGTTGATCGCGAGGTAGAGCGCTCCGGCCAGCACGAAGCCGACGAAGAACGTGATGTCGCCGAGTTCGGGTACCGCGCGCACCACGTAGCCGACGAACTTCTCCTGGTTGGAGAACAAGAGGACGGATCCGACGAGGGCAATCACGAAGGCAGTCAGCCCACCCCAGTTGCTGTACTCACGGTTGTACAGAAGGTTGTCGATCCGCTGTCCGCGGCGCAGATACTGGTCAGCGAACATGATGCCCAGCCACGGTCCGATCCAGTAGGCGACGATGAGCAGGAAGGCCTCGTAGCTCGCGGCGGCGTCGGCGAGCGCCCACCACGCCACGAGGAATCCGACGACTCCGAACATCATGGTGACCACCGCCCGCTGCGTCTTCAGCGGCAACTTCAGCCCGATGGTCACGAAGGCCATCGACCCGGAATACACGTTGAGGGCGTTGGCGGCGACCGCACCGAGTGCGATGGCGAGCAGCGTCAGGTTTGCCAGTGCCGAGGGAAGATTCGCGGTGAAGGCGTCGGTCGGGTTGTCGGATGCCGGTGCGCCGATCGTCACGGAGGCGGCGCCGACGACCGACAGTGCGACGCACGAGACGAACAGTCCGGCCGCGGCGAACAAGCCGGTGCGGACCCTCGACACGGTGGCCGGCAGATACCGCGTGTAGTCGGCGGCGTACGGCGTCCATCCGGCCGCGTAGCCGAACGCCGTTCCGACGGTGAGGAGGAACCCGCCCATTCCGCCGACACCACCCTCGACCGCGGGGGCGCCCGGGTTCGACTTCGCGAGTACCACCGCTGCGGTGATCGCGAAGATCACGGCCAGCACGGGGAACGCGTACCGCTCGAACGCCTGGACCAGGTTGTGCCCGAAGAACGCGAACACGGTCTGGATGACGACGATCACGAGCAGGGAGGGCAGGGGCGCCAGACCGGTCAGCGTGTTGAGTGCGAATGCGCCGCTGACGCTGTTGGTGGCGAACCAGCCGACGCCGCACATGATCGACATGAACGCCGACGGGAGGGCGTTGCCCCAATAGCCGAAGCCGAGGCGTCCGAGGACCATCTGCGGAACGCCGTGCAGGGGACCGCGCGCGGACAGAACGTAATGCGCGGCGGCCCCGAGACCCGTGCCGAGGACGAGCCCGAGCGTCGCCTGCCAGAACGTCATCCCGAACACCGCCACCGACAGGACCCCGATGAAGATCGTGGCGAACTCGAGGTTCGGCGATATCCATGTCCAGAAGAGTTGGCGTGGAGTTCCGTGGCGGACCTCGTGCGGAATGAACTCGTTTCCGCCCGGTTCGACGGCCAGGACGCGGTCGCCGTACTCGCGTTCGGCAGCGGTCGCATCGCTGGTGGTGCCCTCGGTAATTGCCATAGAAGCACTGTGTTCGCCCAGGCCGGCGGCGACAACCGACAATGTGTCCGTCAAACGAACTCTCGGTGCGGACAGATCGACGAGACGTAGTCGCCCCGGGTCTTGCGTTGGAGTGCACTCCAGGTCGTACGGTTCAGTCATGGCCACCCAGTTGGAGCAGTCGACCGGAGCGTTCGTGAGCATCTCGGAAGTCGCGGCGATCACGGGCCTCACGCAGGACACCCTGCGCTGGTACGAGCGCGAGGGGATGATCCCCAGAATCGCGCGGGGTTCGGACCGCCGCCGCCGCTACAGCGAGCGGGACGTGCGACTGATCGAACTACTGGTGAAGCTGCGGACCACGGGCATGCCGACCAGTGACATGCAGCGATTCGCGGTGCTACTGGCCGGGGGCGCCGAGACCCACGAGCGGCGGTTGTCGTTGCTGCTCGCGCACCGCGAACGCATCCTCGCCCAGCAGGCGAGGCTCGACGACGCCCTGGCAGCCCTGGACACCAAGGTCGATCACTACCGGGCCCTCATCGCGGGCACCGACCGTGCCCGACAACGAGAAGGAGAAGCATGACGGACATCGGTACGACAACCCTGGGTGACTCGCTCACCCTCTCCGACATGGGTTTCGGAGGAATGGCTCTCACACCCGTCTACGGCGGGGTCGAACCGGAGAAGGCTCTCGCGACACTGCATCACGCGGTGGATCTCGGAGTGAGCTTCCTCGACACCGCCGACGTGTACGGGGCCGGCGACAACGAGCGGTTGATCGCGCAGTTGCTTGAGGATCGGCGCGAGGAAGTCACGTTGGCAACCAAGTTCGGGATCCTGGGGGATCCGAGGAAGCGGAGCGAGGGTGGCGCCTCGACCCGCGGCGACCGCGCCTACGTCCACGAGGCGGTGGACGCCAGCTTGCGCCGGCTCGGTATCGACACCATCGACCTCTACTACCTGCACCGCCCCGACCTGTCGGTTCCGATCGAGGAGACCGTCGGTGCGATGGCCGAACTGGTGGAGGCGGGCAAGGTGCGGCACCTGGGGCTGTCGGAGGTGACCGCCGGAGAGTTGGAGGCCGCGCACGCGGTGCATCCCATCACGGCCGTCCAGTCGGAATGGAGCATCTGGAGCCGCGACGTCGAGGCACGGATCGTGCCGGCCACTACCGCACTCGGAGTCGGATTCGTCCCCTATTCGCCGCTCGGCCGAGGGTTCCTCACCGGAACCGTGACCGACATAGATAACCTGGCGCCCAACGACTTCCGGCGGACACTTCCCCGGTTCGCGGAGGGCGCGCTGCAGCGGAACCTCGGTGTGGTGGAGGCGGTGAATTCGGTCGCAGGCGACCTTGGTGCCACGCCCGCACAGGTTGCGCTGGCGTGGCTCTACGCGCAGGGTCGCGCGTTCGGACTGCCGGTCGTGCCCATCCCCGGAACCCGCAGTGCGGAACGGGTGACGGAGAACGCCGGTGCTCTCGGTATCGAACTCGATGCGGCGCAGCTGGCTGTGCTGAACTCGGCGCGGGACCACGTCGCGGGTGCGCGTTCGGAGGATCTGCAGTGGGTGTCGGAGGGCCGCGAACTATGAGTGATGCAGACTGGGCGGGTGCAGCACGCTACCAATCCCGTCGACGGCGTTCGGATCGCGTACAAAACCGTCGGCGACGGGGAGCCTCTCGTTCTCATTCACGGCACGGCCCTCTCCCACGCGATCTGGCGCGGTTTCGGCTACGTCGCCGCGCTGCGCGAACGGTACCGGCTGATCCTGGTCGATCTGCGGGGCCATGGGCGCAGCGACAAGCCGCACGACGAGAGCGCGTACGCCATGGATCTGGTAAGCGGCGACGTCCTGGCGGTCCTCGACCACCTGGAGCTGCCCAGCGCGCACGTGCTGGGGTATTCGCTCGGCGGCCGGGTCGCGCTGGCCTTGGCGGTCGGGGCGCCCGAACGGCTGGAGAGCCTGATCGTCGGTGGGGGCAGCAGCCGGCCGCAGGCCGGCGCGTTCGACCGCCTGTTCTTCCCGGGCTGCATCGACGTCCTCGAACGGGACGGCATGGATGCGTTCCTGGGGCAGTGGAATGCCCGGCGCTCGTGGCCGATCGATGCCGGCACCCGGGCCGCGTTCACGGCGAACGACGCGCAGGCGCTCGCCGCGTACATGCGGCGTTCCGGTGTGGAGCCGGGAGTGGACGACGACGTCCTGCGCGGGATCGCCGTTCCCACCCTGTTGTTCGTCGGCTCGAACGACGCCGAGCGGATCGGCGACACCCAGCGGGTGGCGGCACTGATTCCCGGTGCGTCGCTGACGATCCTGCCCGGTTTCGACCACTCGACGGCCGTGGCCGCGAGCACCGAAGTACTCGCGGCCGTCGAGCCGTTCCTCGCCTCGGTGTGACCGCTACACCCACTCGACGAGCTGGATGATCACCCCGTTCGGGTCGCTCATCTGGAAGTAGCGTTCGCCCCACGGCTCGGTTTCGATGGGCGTCACGATCGGGACGCCCTCCGCCTGCAGTCGCTCGTATTCGCCGTCGATACCGTCGACGACGAGCGCGATCAGCAACCCCTGGCCGGCGTCGCCGGCGATCCGCGCGGGCTTGAAGGTCTCCAGTCCGGTCTTCAGGAAGACCAGATTGAAGCCGACGTCCGCACGCTTCAGGGACACGAAGCCCTCGGCGGCCATCTCCTCGACGAAGCCCAGGTGGGACTTGGCGAAATCGGCCGACGCACTCGGGTCTGCGACGTTCAGGGACAGTGCGCTCGCGGTGACCTTCACGGTGTTCCTTTCGTTGACGACACCCCACTAACGTACGCCGTACGACATTTGTTCCCGAGCGCCCCGCGTCACATCGCCAGCAGGCCCTTCGCGATGTGGGTCACCTGGATCTCGTTGCTACCGGCATAGATCATCAGCGACTTCGCGTCGCGTGCGAGTTGCTCGACCCGGTACTCGGCCATGTACCCGTTGCCGCCGAACAACTGCACCGCCTCCATCGCCACCTCCGTGGCCGCCCGCGAGGAGTAGAGCTTCATCGCCGACGCCTCCGCGAGGCTCACCTGATCGCCCGCCGCGGTGCGCTCGATGGCGGAGAAGACCATGTTCTGCACGTTGATGCGGGCGATCTCCATCTCGGCGAGCTTGAGCTGGATGAGCTGGAACTGGGCGATCTCCTTGCCCCACAGCTTGCGGGACTTGGCGTAGTCGACGCACAGCCGGTGACACTCGTTGATGATGCCGAGCGACAGCGACGCGATGCCGATCCGTTCGGCCGCGAAGCTCTCCTTCGCGCTGGACTTGCCGTCGGACTTGCCGCCGTCCTCCGTCTCGCCGAGCAGACGGTCGCGGGTGAGGCGCACGTTGTCGAAGAACAGTTCTCCGGTGGGCGAGGAGTTCATGCCCATCTTCTTGAACGGCGCCCCCTGGGTGAGCCCCTCCATACCCGAGTCGAGGACGAACGCGAGAACCTTCCGGTCGCGGCGGTCGACGGACGAGTCCCCCTCGTCGAGCTTCGCGTAGACGATGATGACGTCGGCGTAGGGACCGTTGGTGATGAACGTCTTCTGCCCGTTGAGGATGTAGTCGTCGCCGTCGCGGCGCACGTACGACTTCATGCCGCCGAACGCGTCCGAGCCGGAGTCGGGCTCGGTGATGGCCCAGGCTCCGACCTTCTCGAACGTGACCAGTCCGGGCAGCCACCACTCCTTCTGCGCGAGCGTTCCGCGACTGCGGATGGTGCCCGCCGCCAGCCCGAGGCTCACCCCGAGCGACGCGACGAGGCCGAGGCTGACGCCGGCCAGCTCGGCGTTCATGATGACGCCCATGCTGCCCGCACCGCCGAGGCCGCCGGACTTCTCCTCCTTCGCGCCGGACGCGGCATCCCCGCTGCGCTCGCGGTCCAGCGATTTCGTCAGCGCATCGCGGGCCATCTCGTCCAGGCCGAAGGTGGCGAAGAGTTTGCGGATGATGTCGAACGGAGGCAGCTCGCCGGTCTCCAACTTGTCGACGTGCGGTCGAATCTCCTTGTCGATGAAACCGCGGATCGCGTCGCGGAACATCAGGTCGGTATCTGACCACTCATACATGCCGGGCACTCCAGTCACTGAGAGACAAAGGGTTGCCGCAAATATAGAACACGTTCCTATTCTTGGACAGGTGTCATGACGGGCCACCTCCCGTTTCACCGATGTCGAGCCACTCCGACCTCAGCCGGTCGAGGGTGCCGTCCGCGGCCAGGGTGCGCTGCGCCGACTCGATGCGTTCGAGCAGCGCGTGATCACCCCTGCGGACGGCGACGGCGATCTCCTCGCGGGAGATTCCCCGTTCGACCACTTCCACGTGCGGGCGGTCCCGGACGAGCCAGGTGAGGACAGGCGCGAGTTTCATGACGGCATCGCACCCGCCCGAGGACAGGTCGTCGAGGGCCTGCCCGATCCGGTCGTACGCGTAGACCCGGATCGCGCCCACGCGGCCCTCCGCGACCAGCTTCTCCACGATCGGCTGACTGGTGTTGCCGTGCTGGACACCGACGGTCAGACCGCCCAGGTCGTCCACCCCGCGCACTCCCGGATGCCGCGAGGTGTCGACGGCGAGGGACTGACCCGACACGAGGTACGGAGCGCAGAAATCCGCGCGCGCCCTCCGCTGTGGCGTCACGGTGGTTCCCGAGGCGATGCAGTCGAATTCACCGTCCGCCAGCGCATCGAAGATGCCGTTGAAATCGGTGCCCCGGTACGGGACCAGCGACCATTCGAGGCCGAGGACCTGCGCGACGGCCCGCGTGAACTCAACATCGAAACCCGCCGGAGCGCCACCGTCCCGGAACTCGAACGGCGGGTCGGGCAACGCCGAACCCACCCGCAGTTCCCCCGCTGCCGCCGTCATCTCATCCCTCTCCGCCGTGACGAGCGCCTACGCGCCGATCAGCCCCAACCGCTGTGCCAGCCAAGGCATTCCCTTCTCCAGTCCGGCCGACCACACGGCGAAGCTGTGCCCGCCCGGCACTTCCACGTACTGCACGTCCATGCCCGCGGCCTTCGCGGCCTGGTAGACCTTCTGGGCCCCCGGCTTGTAGGCGTCGTCGTCGCTGCCGATCACGAAGACCCCCGCCGAATCCGGGTATTTCTTCGACGCCATCAGATCGAGCGGGTTGACCCGCTCGAACGCCGCCTCGTCACCGCCGAATCCGTCGTCGAGGGTGCGCTGGTGGTCGCCGAGCGTGGGTTCTTCCTGACCCGAGATGTCGAGGAACGTCGGGTACACGTCGGGATAGTTGGTGGCCATCTGCAGCGAACAGGTGCCGCCGTAGGAGAGGCCGCCGATGGCCCACGCCTCGGGGTCCGGATTCACCTGCAGGTTCGACTTCACCCACGACGGAACGTCCTTCGCCAGATACGTGGCCACGTTGCCCAGCTTCGAATCGACGCACAGGGGGTTCGCGATCTGCGAGCCGGTGCCGTCCGCCACCACGACTATCGGAGCCAGTCCCCCATGTTTCGCGGCGAACTCGTTCATCGTGGTGGCGAGCTTGCCTCCGGCGAACCAGTCCTCCGGCGAACCGGGCTGGCCGGCCAGCATCACGAGCACCGGCAGCAGGGGACGCGGGTTGGCGAAGTAGGCGGGCGGAAGGTAGATCTCGGCGTCGCGGGCGGCGAACCCCGACTCCGTTCCGGGGATGGCCGCCGTCAGGACCCGCCCCTCGCTCGGCATTCCGGGCGGGGCGGTCCACGACGCGTCGAGAGGTGTTCCCGTCACCACGTTCTCGGTGGCGCTGCCGAGGTCGTTCATCTGAACCCGGTCGAACGGCTCCGCCCCGAAAGCCGTGCCCACCGTGGGATAGGCATCGAACACCAGGTTGATCTGCGTCGCGGACGCGAGAATCACGGCGAGTACCGCGAGAACCGACACGACGGCGGCTTTCACCGTCCGGCCGACGCGGATCCGCGGCACGAGCAGGACGATCGCGAAGAGCCCCAGACCGATCCACACGTAGATGGAAATCTCGATGGGGTCGGGGAACGGCCGGAGCACCTTCTCGACCATCACGTACAGAACGACGGTGACGACCACCGACACGGCCAGGCAGATCGGAATCGCTTTTCTGCGGTACCAGGGGGCGCGGGCGGCGAGCAGCCACACGCCGCCGAGCACACCGATCACCGTGAGGATCCAGGGCAGAGGCCCTGAGATCACGCTGAGGTCGCTGAGCCATTCCACGTCACGAAGCCTAGAGCGCGAACCCGCACTGCGTCGGCGACTCGGAGCGACCGGTAAAATTGCCGGGGTGACATTCATCAAGGTGTGCGGTCTGCGAGACGAGGCCTCCGTCGATCTGGCCGTGCGCCTCGGCGTCGACGCCGTGGGTTTCGTGTTCGCCGACAGCGTCCGCCGGATCTCCCCCGAGGATGCCGCGCCGCTGGTCCGCCGGGTCACCGGTTCCACGGTCGCGGTGGGTGTGTTCAAGGGGAGCCCCGTGCGGGAGGTGATCGAGGTCGCCGCCGCGGCAGGTCTCGGAACCGTCCAGGTGCACGACCTGAAGTCCGCCGACGACGTGGCCCGGCTGCGGGAGGCGGGGCTCGGCGTGATCCGTGCCGTGGTCGCCGGTGACACGTCGGGCGATTTCGGCGCCGACCGCATCCTGGTCGACGGGGCGACCGCCGGGGCAGGCGTGCCCTGGGACTGGGCGAGCCAGAGCCGACCAGACGGCGAGTGGATCCTCGCCGGCGGACTTCATCCCGGCAACGTGCGGGCCGCCGTCGACGCGACCGGCGCATGGGGTGTCGACGTGTCGAGCGGCGTCGAATCCTCGCGGGGTGTGAAGGATGCGGAGCTGATCGAGCAGTTCGTCGCCGCCGTCCGATCCGGCGACTGATTCAGCCCGGCATCCCGGCCACGGAATCTTCCACGTCCCACGACGCGAGCACCGTCCGGATGCCCACGACCAGCGCGAGCGGCTGGTCGATCATCACGTGGTGTCCGGCGTCGGGGATCTCGACCACCACAGCGGTGGGCCCGAATCGGCGGCGCATGCCGTCCATCATGGCGTCGGTGACGATGCCGTTCTCGGCGCGGAAGTAGGCGATGCGGCAGCGTGGGTCGGATCCGCCCAGGTGATCACTGCTGTGGCGCGCGAAGAACGTGGAGTCGAACTTCCACGACCAACCGCCGTCCACCTCCTCCATCGAGTTCTCGGCCACGTGACGCAGGGCCGCGGGCACCGCAGTGTCCTGCGGCGGGACGAACCGGAACCGCTCGAGCGCCTCGGCCCTGGACGGGTAGACCTTCTTCGGACCGAAGGCACGCTGCTTCCGCGCTTCCTCCTCCTCCGGTGTGCGGGCGAGGACGGGCGAATCGATCAGCTGGACACCGGCGAGATCCTCGCCGAACAGCTGCGCGGCCACGTAGGACACCATTCCGCCCATGCTGTGCCCGACGAATACCGGCGCTCCCGAGATGCCCGCCGGCTTCGCCACCGCCAGGGCTTCCTCCGCCCACTGCTCCAGGCCGTACTCCGCGCGCCGGTCGCTGTCGCCGTGCCCGGTCAGGTCGAGTGCGACGACGCGACGGCCCGTCGCCAGCATGGGTGCCACATGGTCCCACCACCGGCTGTGGGCGGCGCCGCCGTGAACGAGCACGATTCCGGGTGAGCCCGACGGCCCCCACGCACGGTAGTGGACCTGTGCACCGGCGACGTCGACCCGGCCGATGTCGAGCGGCGACGCCAACGCCGTGGTGAACCAGTGGGGCGCGTCCGTCTGCACGTTGCTCATTCACCGAACATACCGACCACGTGCGGCCGCCCTACAGAAGGTCGAGCATGGCCGTGACCGCCCGTTCGACCACCGGGAACTTGTCCGCGGCCAGATCGTGGCGGGCGCCCTCGAGTTCGACGAGCGTCGTCGGTGCGGGGATCAGTTCGAGTGCCGACCGCATTTCGCCGGTGGTCGCGAACGGGTCCTTCGAACCGTGCACCACCACGGACGGGGTGCGGAGACCGGGCAGGTGCTCGGTGCGGAGCTTCTCCGGCTTGGCCGGCGGATGCAGCGGGTACGACAGCAACAACAGGGCGTCGACGAGACCCGGTCGCTCCGAGGCGAGCATGGACGCCTGCCGCCCGCCGTACGAGTGCCCGCCGGCCCACACCGGCGCCGTCACCAGCTCCCGCATCGCGGCCACCGCGGCCGCGATGCCATCCCGATCCTCGGCCGCCCTCGACGGGTGCGGCGGGCCCGACGCGCGGCGCTGACGGAAGGGGAGATCGAACCGCAGGACGACGACCCCACGCTCGACGAACCCGTCCGTCACGGCACGCAACAGCTTTGTGTCGCAGTCACTTCCCGCTCCGTGAGTCAGGACCAGCCCCGCCACCCCGTCACCCGCGGGGCGGTGGAGATGTCCGCGCACACCGTTCCGTTCCAGCAACTCGCTCATGCGATTCACGGTAACGGAATGCCGGGCTACTGCGGGGCGAGCAACTCCGCCAGTTCTTCGCACAGCTGGTTCGCGAGCTCGCTGGCGCGAGGCACGACCCATGCTCCCGAAGTAGAGAACGAACGCGGCGACGGCGCCGACGATTTCGGCGAGATACACGGGCGGCGGCCCCGACCGGGCGGGCGTTGTACCCGACGCCGAATGTCGCCGGTGCCGCCAACGTGCCGGTCGCCGGACTCTCCGACGGAAGGAAGACCGTCGGGAAGATCAGGGCGGCCGCCGACCCGTAGATGAAGAAGTCGTGTGCTCCACGAGGCTGCCGGGGAAACTTGCGAAAGCCGCCTTGCGGGGCTGACGCACGGGCACGCTCGCCAAACACGTTCATCACGGTCCAAGATCAACTTGGCATACTTTCGATAAGATCTGCTTGTCGAACTCGTCGATCGTCGGCATGAGCTCCTCCGCGAGCGCGAGGATGGTCTCTTGCAGCGGTGTCAGGGGCCTGTCGGCCCACGCCGCCCGCCAACAGTGCGGTCAGCGTGTTCCATCGGACGTTTCCTGCGCGATCTCCGGTGTGAACCCCGCGGCGTGGCACGCAGCCCGCACGCCCGGACGGAGAGTGGATCCCGAAGCCGCAGGGTTGGTGACGAACGGATCGTCGCGCGGTTCGGACAGCGAGATCTCCGAGCGTTTCGCCAGGGGATGATCGCATAGAGCAGCGCCCCCCAGTGGTTCGATCGAGATCCCTCTCGTCCGGATCTCGGGATACGACAGCGCCGCCGAGACGAAACAGAGATCGAGCTTGCCGGAATAGATGTCGTCGAGGATCAGCCCGCTCGGTCTCGCCCCGTCGAGAACCAGCTCGAGTTTCGGATATCTCTTGCGCACGGTGCGGGCGAACAGAGGCGGTTTCGACTGGCCGTAGGCACCGCTGAATCCGACACGTACGCGGCCCTCCTCAGCGGGATCGGCCACCGACGCCGACTGCTCGGCCCAGGCAACGGCTTTCAGCGCGGCCCGGCAGAGCTCGAGAAATCGCTCGCGGCGGTCAGCCGAATCGGTCGTGTACCGCGGTCGAACAGCTTCACTCCGAGATGCCTCTCCAGCTGCTGGATCTACTGGCCGACCGCGGGCTGGGCTATGTGCAACGACTCGGCGGCCCGGCCGTGATTCGACACCTCGGCTACCGCGAGGAACGCGCGCATCCAGCGGATCTCCATGCTCGCACCCTGATGTCGTGCCGAAATTCGACGGTTGATTGCGATTGGCTCTCGGTCTGTTTGCCGGGTTTCGGCGCGGGGTACTTTAAAAACACAACCGCTGGGAGCAACCAATGGACACCATGACTGTCATCTGGATCATCGTCGCGATCGTCGTCGTTCTCGCCCTGATCGCGCTGGCCGTTGCGGCATCGCGCAAGCGGAACGACCGCAACCGTCAGCAGGCCGACAGCATCCGCGCGAAGGCGCAGGAGCAGACGTCCGTCGTCGAGAAGCGCGAGGCGATCGCAGAGGAGACTTCGGCCAACGCCAGGAGGGCCCAAGCAGAAGCAGAGGCCAAGGCGGCAGAGGCCAAGAGACTGCAGGTCGATGCGCAGACGCACAAGAACACGGCGACCACGTCTCGTGACGACCTGAAGCACGAGTGGCAGCGGGCCGACGAGCTCGATCCCGACGTCAAGAAGACGGACACTCCGCCGAACGATGCCAGGGCCACCGACGCCCGAACCACCGGAACGGGGCCCACTAATGCCCGGGCCACCGACGCCCGAACCACCGATGCAGGTCCCGCCAACGCTCGCCCAAACGGCACGGACTCCACGAATACCCATGGAGCACACGCGAAGCCGACCGACACGTCGTCGACATAGCGTTCGAGTTCGACACGTGCACCGGACTGGCACCGGTGCCCACACGGGAGGTCGGAAATGCGTATCGGACGGCTCGTGACGCTCATCGTGATCATCTGGCTGATCATCGGCGCGGTTGCCGTGTGGCAGCGCGGTTACTTCAAGGACGCCACGGCCGATTGCGCCAGCGCCGGAACGATCGCGGTCACCGTGCTCGCCGGCCCACTCAACTACGCGGGCGTGAACCCGAAGATCGATTGTGAAGTGCCGCAACCGAGTCAGTAGTTCCAGACCGTCAACCGAAAGAGGGAAGACCGTGATCGTTCTCGGTATCATCCTGCTCGTCATCGGCCTCGTCGCGGGGATCTCGATCCTCACGACGATCGGAATCATCCTCCTCGTCATCGGCCTCGTGCTTCTGCTGCTGGGTACGACGGGTCGCGCGGTCGGCGGGCGGAAGTACTGGTATTGACACCGGCGCTCATCGGCCGGACAATCTCAACCATTGACATTATCAATGATTGATAGATAGGTTCCTTTCGGGTATGCACGCGTGCGTCGCACGCGTTGCCGACGAAAGGAACCTTGCATGTCTTCGGTTGCACTGGAACGGACCATCTTCGACGCCGATCACGATGCGTTCCGGGAAACGGTGCGCCGGTTCGCCGAACGTGACGTGGCCCCGCATCTTCGCGACTGGGCCGATGCGGGACAGGTCGACCGGGACGTCTACCGTCAGGCCGGAAAGCTCGGGCTCCTCGGGATCAACGTCGAGGAACGATTCGCCGGCGGCGGTATCGACGACTTCCGTTTCAACGCCATCGTCATCGAAGAGCTCTGCCGCGTCGGGGCCCCCGCCGTGGTGATGGGCCTGTCGGGCATCAACGACCTCGTCACGCCGTACCTCGTCTCGCTGGCGAACGAGCAGCAGAAGCGTCGGTTCCTGACGCCCTTGTGCACCGGCAAGAAGATCGGCGCCATCGCCATGACCGAGCCGGGCGCGGGTAGCGACCTGGCCGCGATCTCCACGACCGCCCTTCCCGACGGGGACCATCTGGTCCTCAACGGCACCAAGATCTTCATCAGCAACGGAATGCTTGCCGACTTCGTGATCGTCGTGGCCAAGACGGATCCGGCAGCGGGCAAGAAGGGCGTGAGCCTACTGGTGGTCGAACACGGGACGGCCGGCTTCACCCGCAACGGACCACTGCACAAGGTTGGCCTGACCGCGCAGGACACCGCCGAACTGGTATTCGACGACGTCCGAGTCCCCTGCGAGAACGTCCTGGGCGAACTGAACGACGGCTTCGGCTACCTGCGCCACAATCTGCCGCAGGAACGCCTCAGCGTGGCCGTCACGTCCATGGCGTCGATGCGACGCACGTTCGACCAGGCCCTGACGTACAGCTGCGACCGCACGGCGTTCGGCCAGAGGGTGGCCGACTTCCAGGCCAACCGCTTCTACCTCGCGGAACTCGCCACCGAGATCGAGATCGCGCAGTGCTTCACCGACCGCTGCATCCTCGACGCCGCACACGGCACGCTCGACGAGGTAACCGCGGCGATGGCCAAATGGTGGATCACCGAGCTGCAGCAACGCGTCGTCCAGCGCGCGGTCCAACTGCACGGCGGCTACGGATACATGCGCGAGTACGACGTCGCCCAGGACTACCTCGACTGCCGCGGCGGGCCGATCTACGCCGGCACCACCGAGATCATGAAGGAAATCATCGGGCGCAAGCTCACGCGTGCCTGATGGGTGGATTACCACAGAAGCGTTGGCGATCTCTTCCATTGACAAGTTCAATGATTAATGTTTAATTGTGATCCGCGCTACACACGCGATCCGCTCTGTTGTCCCACGCTCGGCCAAGGAGTATCGATGACGGTCACCGCCACCGCCGGCACCATGCCGGCCACCCAACGCAAGAAGGAAGTTCGCAGGGTGATCCTGTCGAGCTACCTGGGCAGCACCATCGAGTTCTACGACTTCCTGCTCTACGCCACCGCAGCGTCCCTCGTGTTCGGACCGGTGTTCTTCGCCGATCTGGACCCCCTGGCCGCGAGCATCGCGTCGATGGGAACGTTCGCCGCCGGCTACGTCGCGCGCCCCCTGGGCGGAATCGTCTTCGGTCACTTCGGCGACACCCGCGGCCGCAAGGCCATGCTGCTGATCTCGATGACCGTCATGGGTACCGCGTCGTTCGCGATCGGGCTCATTCCCCCACCGGAGATGATCGGCTCCTGGGCCGCGGTGATCCTCGTCATCCTCCGCGTCTGCCAGGGACTCGCCGTCGGCGGCGAATGGGGTGGCGCAGCGCTGATGTCGCTCGAGCACGCCGAATCCGGCAAGCGCGGTTTCGCCGCAGCGTTCACCAACGCGGGCGCCCCGACCGGCGCACTGCTCGGCACGCTCGCGCTGGCGGCCGTGTCCCTCCTCCCCGACGAGCAGTTCCTGACGTGGGGCTGGCGTATCCCGTTCCTGATCTCCGCGTTCATGCTGGCCCTCGGCCTGTTCATCCGGTCCAAGGTGTCGGAGAGCCCGCTGTTCACGGCGGCGCTGAAGGAATCCGCGAAGAAGGAGACCACCCCGCCTATCGTCACCATCCTGAAGCGGCCCCGCGCGGTCGTCGTGGCGTCGATGAGCTGCATCGCGAGCTTCGGAATGCAGACCGCATTCACCACATTCGCCATCACCTACGCCGTGTCGAGCGGCGCCCCGCGGTCCGACGCGCTGCTGGCGTTCTCCTTCTGCCAGTTCTGCGCGATCTTCCTGGTCCTCGGATCGGCGCGACTGTCCGACCGGATCGGCCGCCGACCGGTCATGCTCGCGGGACTCGGCGCGATGATCCTCAGCGTCTACCCACTGTTCCTGCTGCTCAGCACGGGAGAGTTCCCGTTCATCGCGCTCGCCTTCGTCGGCTACACCATCTGCCACTCGGCCACCTACGGTCCGATGGCCGCGTTCATCTCCGAGCAGTTCGGCACCCGGGCGCGCTACACCGGAGCCTCGCTCGGATACCAGCTGGCCACCCTCATCGGCGCGGGATTCACCCCCGTCATCCTGGCGTCGCTGTTCGCGTCGTCCGGCAAATCGATCCTCCCGGTCGGGTTGTTCATCATCGCACTGTGCGTGGTCAGCGCCGTCTTCCTCGTCGCGACGAAGGAGAGCAAGGACAACGACCTGAGCGCCGACACCCCGTCGGCCTGACACACCACCCCGCCACAAGCTCGAGAGTAGTTTCGAAGACAACGAGGAGTCACCATGGACAACGAAGGCATCGGCTCGTGGCTCGAGCGCCGCATCACCATGACACCGAAGAACGAGGCGCTCGTCTTCGACGGACAGGCCGTCACGTACGAGGAGATGGCCCTGCGGACACGACGGCTCGCGCACGGTCTGCGCGCCCTCGGCGTCGAGAAGGGTGACTGCGTCGGCTTCTTCGGTTTCAACGACCCGGCGGCGCTCGAGGTGATGTTCGCGGCCGGGCTGCTCGGCGCCACGTATCTCCCGCTCAACGCACGCCTCACCGCCGAGGAAGCGCGCTACGTGCTCGGCGATTCACGCTGCACCACAGTGATCTTCGGCGATCAGCAGGCCGACGTCGCGCAGGAGCTGGCGCAGTCGGACACCCCCGTCACCACGTGGATCGGCCTGGGCGGCTCGTGGTCCACCCTCACGTACGAGGGCGTGCGGGCCGGGCAGCCGGACACCCGCATCGACGAGCACGTGGGCCTCGACGACCTGTCCGTGCTGATGTACTCGTCGGGCACCACCGGCGCACCGAAGGGCGTCATGCTCAGCCACGGCAACATGCTGTGGAACGCACTGAACCAGCTTCTCGCCCAGGACATGACGTCGATGGAACGCACACTGTCGGTGGCGCCACTGTTCCACATCGGCGGGATCGGCGGCGCCGTCACACCGACGCTGCTCAACGGTGGCACCGTGGTGCTTCTGCGCAAGTTCGATGCCGGCGTCGTCCTCGACACGATCGAGAAGGAACGCATCACCACGTTCTTCGCCGTCCCCACGATGATCCAGGAACTCTGGCACCACCCCCGATTCGCGGACGCCGACCTGTCCAGCCTGCGGGCCATCTGCGTCGCGGGGGCTCCGCTGCCCGAAGCGTTGATCTCCCCGTGGCAGGAGCGCGGCGTCGCGATCGCGCAGGCGTACGGCCTGACTGAAACCGCGCCGTCGGTGACCATGCTGTCGAGTGCGGACGTGCGCGACAAGATCGGTTCCGCCGGCAAGCGGACGTTCTTCACCGACGTCGACGTCGTCCGCCCGGACGGGTCGAGCGCCGAACCGAACGAGATCGGCGAGATCGTCGCCAAGGGCCCGAACGTGATGCTCGGCTACCTGAATCAGCCCGAGGCGACTGCCCGCACGATCGTCGACGGCTGGCTGCACACCGGCGACGCCGGATACTTCGACGACGAAGGCTTCCTCTTCATCTGCGACCGCTACAAGGACATGTACATCTCGGGCGGCGAGAACGTCTACCCCGCCGAGGTCGAGGCCGCGCTGCTGAAACTGGAGGGCATCCGGGAGGCGGCGGTGATCGGCGTCCCCCACGAGAAGTGGGGTGAGACCGGTATGGCCTTCGTCGTCGCCGCCGACGGCACGCTACTCGACGGGGAGACGGTGCGTGCCCGGCTGCGAGAAAAGCTCGCGGGGTTCAAGATTCCCACGTTCATCCAGATCGCGGAGGCACTCCCCCGCACCGCCACCGGCAAGATCCGCAAACCCGACCTGCGAACCACCGCCCGTGAGTACTTGTTAACCGCGGGCGGTTGACAAGTACTCACGGGCGGTAGCATTTCAGGGTGAAGCACATCGGGATCGTGTTGTTCGACGACGTCGAGGAGTTGGACGCCGTCGGACCGTGGGAGGTGCTGTCCGCGTGGACGCGCATGTACCCCGACGACGGATACGCGGTGTCCTGCCTCTCCGCGTCGGGCGGAAGTGTGCAGTGCGCCAAGGGCCTCGTCCTGGGCGCTCATCATTCCCACGCCGACGCGCCGCCGCTCGACGTGCTGATCCATCCCGGCGGTCAGGGCACGCGGCCACAACTGCTCGACGACGCCCATCTCGACTGGGTGCGTCGGCAGCGCGCCGACGTTCCGTTGATGACCAGCGTGTGCACGGGTTCCCTGGTCTACGCGAAAGCCGGCCTGCTGAAAGGCAGGCCGGCTACGACGCATTGGGCGTCACTGGCATTGCTGGCGGAGATCGACCCCACCATCGACGTGCGGCCGGACGATCGGTTCGTCGACGACGGCGACGTGATCACCTCGGCCGGTGTCTCCGCGGGTATCGACATGGCACTGCACCTCGTCGCCCGCTTCGCCGGAGCGGAGCGGGCGCGCGACGTGCGTCGATACATCCAGTACGAGCCGTGAGTACTTGTTAACCGCGGGCGGTTGACAAGTACTCACAGGCGCGTCAGCGCACCACGGAGAGCGACACGCGACTGGGGTAACGCGGTCCCGTATGCACGGTCTGGTGCGCCACGGCGAACTCTGCGGAGCCGAAGGCGGATTCGCCCGTGTTGAGGTTGCGGTCCCAGCGGGGATGGTTGCTGGACGTCACCTGGACCCGGATCCGCTCACCCGGCTGGAAGGTGACGGCCGTGGACCACAGGTCGATCGCGTACTCGTACACCTCCCCGGGCACGAGCAGGCTCGGTTCGGTGGACGTGTACGTCCCGGGGGTCCGGTAGGAGTCGCGGTAGCGGGCCCGCACCATGCCGTCGGTGAGCGTGATCGACGTGCCGTCCGCGGTCACCCGGCACAGTCTCACGACGAAATCGGTGTCGACCGCGCTGGACGACGCGAACAGTGTCGCGGACACTCGGCCGATCACGGTCAACGGCTCGGTGAGTGCGGCACCGGTGAACACGAGGACGTCGTCGCGGGATTCGACGCGGCTCTGTTCCAATGCGCCGGGCGCGAACGTTCCGGGCATCATGGTCGCCCCACCGACCGTCGGCACAGGATCCGCCGGGTCGTAGTCGTATTCGAAACGTCCTTCGGTCACCTCGGGGTCCGCGCCGAGGGTTCCGCCGGGAGCGAGGAAGAGTTCGGCCGTCCGCGCGGGTTCCGGGAAACGGTCATACGTCCGCCACCGGTTCTCACCCATCACGAAGATCCGGACCCGGGGCATGGCGGGTTCCTCGCCGCCGAGCACCGACGCGTACCACTGCGCGTGAACCGACGACAGGTCCTGACCCGAGTCGAGCACCGCCTGGTTCGCGGGACTGCCGAACACGACCGACCCACCGAGCCCGGAGAAGTTGGTGTGACTCCAGGGGCCCACGATCAGGTACGGCGCGGGGGCCGCCCCGGAATCACTGTGTGCCAGTTGGCCGAAGTACTGGTCGAGAGTGCTGTTCACGAAGATGTCGTACCACCCGCCGATGTGCAGTGAGGGAAGGTCGACGGCCCGGTCGCTGGCGCTGTCCCACAGGTCCCGGGTGGGGTGATCGATCGGGAATCCGAGCGATTCGACGATCGGCGACGCGAAGAACGCCGGGGCGTCGACGGCCATGTCGCGGACGGGCAGGGTGTCGAAGAACGCGTCCTCGGACATCGCCCGATCTATCCGCGCCCACGACTTCCATTCACCTTCCGCGCGTGCGGGATCGGTCCCGGAGAGTCTCGCGATCTCGGCCGGTCCGGCCGACAGGTGCCCCCACCCGAGCCGGGCACCGAATTCCACCGCGCCGCCGCGCACGAGCCCACCGGACCGCGCATTGCCGCCGGCGGAGATGCCCGGGGCGATGCCGCGCAGGGCGGGCGGCTTCTCCTGGGCTGCACGCCACTGGGTTTCGGCGAAGTACGACCGTCCCCACATGCCCACGGCGCCGGTCGAGTAGGGCAGTGCGGCGGCCCACTGCACCGTGTCGTAGCCGTCCGGACCTTCGTTCTCGGACGGTACGAACTCGCCGTCCGAACCGAACCTGCCGCGGACGTCCTGCATGATCACGACGAATCCGGCGGCCGCGACTGTGGTGGGGTTGAGGTATCCCGAGTTGACGGACAGGTCGCGGCCGTACGGGGTGCGGGTGAGCAGAACCGGGAAGCGTCCGGATCCGGCCGGGCGGTACACGGTCGAGCGCAGAACCACCCCGTCCCGCATCGTCGCCTCGACATCGTTCTCGATCAGTACATCGTGTTTCACAGGTTCGGTCACTTTCGACGGGAGTTCGATCATTTGCCGAGGTCGGTGGTGCTGATCCGGTAGGTTTCGCGGACAGTGAGCGTGGTGAGTGCACTGACCAGGCAGCAGCACGCGGTGAACACGGCCACCGGTATCCAGCCGTTCGGTCCGGGCCGGACGAGGGCCGCGGCGATGGTGGGGGCGAATCCGGTCGCCACCAGCGCCAGCTGCCCCGAGATCGCCATCCCCGAATACCGGATGCGCGTCTCGAACATTTCGGCGTACAGCGCGGGACCGACGGCGTTGACGAGCGAGTAGCCGGCCACCATCACGACGCACGCCGTGATCAGGATCAGGGCCGTCGAACGCTGGCTGACCGCCAAGAAGAATCCGGAGATGGCGACGGCGCAGACGAGGTTGCCGGTGATGAAGATCGGCTTGCGTCCGATCCGGTCGGCGAGGATCCCCGCGGCGGGCTGGGCCACGAGCGCGAGTGCGGCGGTGAGCACGGTCGCGCCGACCATGACGGTCCGGGACACACCGGCCTCGTGGGTGCCCCACGACAGGGCGAAGGCGCTGAAGATGGTGGACACCACCGCGAACAGTCCACAACCCACGACCCGCAGCACGCTCGGCCAGTGGTCGCGGAAGATTACCTTCGCCGGCATCTCCTTGGGCTCGTCGCTCGACACGGCCTCCTCGAACACCTCGCTCTCGGGCAGCATCCGGCGGATCACGAGCCCGGCGAGTGCGACGAAGAGGCTGAGCAGGAACGGGATACGCCATCCCCAGCGGAGGAAGGCGTCCTCCTCGGGCAGTCCGGAGAACACGAGGACGACCAGCGATGCCAGCAGCATTCCCGCGGCGGCGCCGGTGTTCACCCAGCTGGCCGCGAGCGCCCGGCGATGGGCGGGTGCGTGTTCGAGCGCCAGGGACGCGGCTCCCGCCGACTCGCCCGCCGCCGACGCACCCTGGACGGCCCGGAGCAGTACCAGCAGGATCGGCGCCGCGACGCCGATCGCCCCGTACGTCGGCAGGCAGCCGATGAGCGACGTGGCCACGCCCATCATCACGAGCGTCACCACCAGCATCCGCTTACGGCCGAGCGTGTCCCCGAAGTGCCCGAAGACGAGGGCCGCGAGAGGTCGGACAACGTAACCGATCCCGATGGTCGCCATCGACACGATGGTGCCCCAGAACGAACCGAGATCCGGGAAGAACAGGGTGTTGAACGCGAGCGCGGAGAAGGATGCGTAGATGAAGAAGTCGTAGTACTCGAGTGTGCTGCCCACGAAGGAGGCCAGGGCTGCCCGGCGCGCGTGGGGCGAGCGGACGCTCGTGTCGGCGCGTACGGCGCGGCCGTCGAATGTGGAAGTCATGTGGTTCCTACCTGAATGTGAAGGGCATCCGGGAGTTCGGAGAGGCCTCGAGGCGGGTGCGGCACCGGGGATCGGAGTTGTCCAGGTCACATCCGCTGCCGCCGAGGGAGACTCTGCCAAAGAAACCGATCACCGTCCAAGAGCAGTATCGGCACCGATTGATAAGCGATCGTTATTGCTCGTCGGGGACGGCGTCCGGCGACGGCAGCACCTCGGCGGCGAGGTCGAGAACCGTCTGCACGACGGGCGACACGGGACGGTCCGACCAGGCCAGCGCGGCCCGGACTTCGTATCGGCCGGTATCGAGGGGAACGAGCACCACCCGATTGGGATACGTCTGCACGTCACCCGGCACGAGCGCCACACCGACCCCCGCCGCGACGAGGGCGGTCAGCACGATACCGTCGGTGGTCTCCTGCACGATGTTCGGCGTGAACCCGGAATCCCGGCACGCGGCGAGCAGATCGCGGCGGAGCGTCGATCCGGTGGCGGCGGGATTCGCGACGAACGTTTCGTCGCGCAGTTCCGCGAGGTCGATCGACTCCCGTTCGGCGAGTGGGTGATCGCTGGGGAGCAGCGCACTGAGGTACTCCACCGAGATCTGCCGCGTGAGCACATGGGGGTGGGACACCGCGTCCGAGACGATGCCGAGGTCGAGTTGCCCCTCCCAGATTTGTTCGAGGATCTGCCCACTGACCGTCGCCCCGTCGAGGACGAGATCGATCAGGGGGTACCGACGGCGCACCGACCGTGCCAGAGAGGACAATTCGGTCTGCCCGTAGGCGCCGCTGAAACCGACCCGGACGCGACCCTCGACCGCCGGATCCGCGATCACCGCGGAATCGACGGCGCGATCGATCCCGGCGAGCGCGTCCTTGCACGGCTGCAGGAAGCGCTCCCCCGCCGCGGTGAGCCGGACCGATCGCGTGGTGCGGTCGAACAGTTTCACTCCGAGGCGCTTCTCGAGTTGCTGCACCTGCTGGCTCACGGCCGGTTGCGCGATGTGCAGCACCTCGGCCGCCCGGCCGTAGTTGAGTTCTTCGGCGACCGCGACGAACGACTTCATCCAGCGGATTTCCACGGCCGGTCAGTCCACCACGAACACCGTGAGGCGCACCTCGCCGGGAAGGCGCTCGCCGGTGCCGACGAGGATCCGCGAGCGCAGCCACGACCACCGGCCCTCGGCGGCAGTGAGCCGTGGTGTGCAGCGGAAGTAGATGCGCTCGGGTGGGACGGGCTCGCCGTCGACCAGCCGGGCGATGTCTTCCGCGGTGCCCGAGCGAAGCCCGAAGTTGGTGACGTAGATGCGGTCGCCGTCATCGGTCTCGATGGCGTACTTGGCCTCGAGTTCGGTGAGCGTGGGCGAGCTGAGCAACTGGAAGTCCGCCCCCACCGGCAACACGGTGCCCCGCAGCTCGGGGCCCTCGACCCGGCCACCGACGATGGGGATGATGCGACGTGCGCCTTCGGGCGTGGACCCGATCTCCACCGGCTCGGCAACCTGTACGACGAACGTGGCGAGAAACGACATGCCGGGCGGGGCCGGTGCAAGAAGGTCGGTCATCGCGCCCTACTCGACGAAGGTGGGAAAGGCGATGCTCTGCAACGTGTCCCGCATCTGATTGACGACCGTATCGGGGATGCCCTCGAAGTAGCGTCCGTGAGCGGCGTCGACACGCGCCTTGGCGTCGTCGCGGAGCCGGCGCCCTTCCTCGGTGGCCGCGATCAGTTTGTTGCGGCGATCCGAGGGGTCGAGGGTGCGCACGACGAGTCCGCGTTCCTCGAGTTCGTCGACCAGCCCCACGATCTGACTGGGATCGAGACCCATGGTGGCGGCCACTCCGCGCTGGTTGACGCCCTCGGCCTGTTCACAGGCGAGGACCAGGACCGAATAGGAGCGCACTCGCAGACCCGTGGGAACGAGGGCTTTGTTCACCGCGCCCAGCACCATTCCGCCGACGCGCGAGAGCAGGAACCCGATGTCGTCTGATAACGCCTGCGACTCCGCCATGCGACGACCCCCTTCTGATGACTGCCGGTAGAGTAGCAGATCTTAATCATTGACATTCTCAATCATCAATGATTACGTGTGATTCAGCGAACACGACCTTAGGAGAATCACGACATGGACCTCAGCAACAAAGTCGCCGTAGTCACCGGCAGCGGACAGGGCCTCGGACTGGCATACGCCAAGGACCTGGTGCGGCACGGCGCCGCGGTCGTGATCAACGACGTCAACCAGGCCACCGCCGACGCCGCCGTCGCCGAGATCACCGCCGCGGGTGGCCGGGCCGTCGCCGTCGTCGCCCCGGTCGGCAGCACCGAGACCGCCCAGCAGCTGGTCGCCGGCGCGGTCGACGCGTTCGGACGCCTCGACCTCATGGTCACCAACGCCGGCATCCTCCGCGACAAGGTGCTGTGGAAGATGACCGACGACGACTTCGACGCCGTGGTGGGCGTTCACCTGCGCGGCACGTTCACGTGCGTCCGGGAAGCCGTCCTGAAGTTCCGCGAGCAGGGCGACGGCGGTCGCATCATCTGCATCGGCTCCCCCGCCGGCCAGCGCGGCAACTTCGGGCAGACCAACTACTCGGGCGCCAAGTCCGGCATCGTCGGCATGGTCCGCACCTGGGCGCTGGAACTGCAGCGCGCGGGCATCACCGCCAACGCCGTCTGCCCCGTCGCCGCGACCGCGATGACCGAGACCGTCCCGTTCCTCGCCCCCTACATCGAGGGCATGAAGAACGGCGAGCCGCTGCCCGACATCATCCGCCGTGAGGTGGGGATGGGCACCCCCGAGGACGCCGCAGGCATCATCTCGTTCCTCGCGTCCGACGCGGCAGCCGCGATCACCGGGCAGGCCTTCGCCGTCGGTGGCGACCGCCTCGCGCTGTGGTCGCACCCCGACCTCACCGCGGTCGAGTACCACGACGGTGGCTGGTCGGCCGACGACATCGCCGCCCAGTGGACGGCCGCGTTCGGCGAGTCCGTGCAGTCCGTCGGCGAGGAGTTCCCCGAGGAGCTGATGGCGAAGTGAGCCGCTACGAGTACGGCATCGACTTCGACAAGATCGACGCCATCGACATCCACACCCACGTCGAGATCGACGGCTGCGGCCACCGGTCCCTCGACGACGAACTGATGGCCGCCTCGGAGAAGTACTTCAAGTCCGGAGAGGAACGCACCCCGTCCATCGACGCGATCGCCGACCACTACCGCTCCCGCAACATGGCCGCGGTCGTGTTCACCGTCGACGCGGCCTCGGCCAGCGGACACCCCACCAACTCGGTCGAGGAAATCGCCGAGGGCGCGGCCCGCCACAACGACGTCCTGATCCCGTTCGGATCCGTCGACCCCTGGCAGGGCAAGGCCGCCGTGCGGCGCGTCCACCGACTCGTCGACGACTACGGCGTGAAGGGGTTCAAGTTCCACCCCAGCATGCAGGGCTTCGAACCGAACGACCGGCGGTTCTACCCGCTCTACGAGGCCATCAGCGAGGCCGGGGTCCCCGCCCTGTTCCACACCGGTCAGACCGGGATCGGTGCCGGCCTGCCGGGCGGGCACGGCATCAAACTGCGCTACTCCGACCCGATGCTGCTCGACGACGTCGCGGCCGACTTCCCCGACCTCACCGTGATCATGGCCCACCCGGCCGTGCCGTGGGTCGACTCGCAGATCTCCATCGCCACCCACAAGGCCAACGTCTTCATCGACCTGTCCGGGTGGTCGCCGAAGTACTTCCCGCCGCAGCTGGTCAAGGCCGCGAACAGCATGCTCCGGCACAAGGTGCTGTTCGGGTCCGACTTCCCCGTCATCCAGGTCGACCGCTGGATCAAGGACTTCGAGAACCTCGACATCAAACCCGAGGTCGCGCCGCTGATCTTCAAGCAGAACGCGCTGCGCGTCCTCGGCATAAAACACTGACCCGGCCCCACCGAACCACCAGGAGACCTATCGTGACCACCGCAACCACCACCCGGGTCGCCACCCTCGCCGACCTCGCCGCACTCGAAGGCCAGCCGCTGGGCACCAGCTCGTGGATCGACATCCCGCAGCAGCGGATCAATACATTCGCCGACGCCACCGACGATCACCAGTGGATCCACGTCGACCCCGAGCGCGCCACGGCGGAGAGCCCGTTCGGCGGGCCCATCGCGCACGGCTACCTCACGTTGTCGCTGATCATCCCCATGTGGGACGAGGTTTTGACCGTCGACAGCGTGACCATGGCCGTCAACTACGGTCTCAACAAGGTCCGATTCACCAACCCCGTACCCGCCGAGGGACGCGTCCGGCTGAACGCGACGCTGCAGTCCGTCGAGGAACTGCCCAAGGGTGGCGTCCAGGTGACCGTCGCCGGGCAGATCGAACTCGAGGGCAGCGAGCGTCCCGCGGTAGTCGTCGAGGCCGTGTACCGCTTCTTCGAGTGACCTGCCCTGTGAGTACTTGTTAACCGCGGGCGGTTAACAAGTACTCACAGCTGCTATTCGGGAGCCTGATCGTCGGGCTCGACCTGTTCCGCCTGCTTCCGCTCGGACGCGTTGCCTGCAATTCCCTTCGCCTCGCGCTCGGCCACCAGCCGGTCTTCCATGTCGTCGACGAGGTCTGCGATCCGCTGGTGCTCGGGGAGGTGCTGATCGTGCCGATCCGAATTCGCCTTCATCACGCTCCTTCCGCTGGGTGCGACGTGCCGGAAATCCTGCGACTTCCGGACGCACAATTCGAACTGTACGCCGCGGGCCCGGCCGAAGCGGGCATTCGCGGCGGCACGAACTGGACGCCCGTCTTTTACACATTTTCGACCGTCGGTGAAAGCTGTTGCCGAACACCGTCTTACGAGCGCTCGGCACTCCAATGTCGCACTGCGCAACCTCATTTCGTCTTCGCCGCGGGTCCTCCACCGCTGCCGGGAGGCGACGAATTCGATGCACAATCGACACCGTCTCGCGAGTACCCGCAGCCGGCACCTCGTACTCTGGACCGGGTACCACCCGAAGGAGGACCGATATGCCGGCAGTGACCACCCCTCACGTCTATGTGCATCGCGCCGGCGATCGGCTGAAAACCAGGATTTCCTGGTTGGATTCGAAGCACTCCTTCTCCTTCGGCCAGCACTACGACCCCGACAACACACACCACGGGCTGCTCCTCGTGAACAACGACGACACCGTGCTCCCCGGTCAGGGATTCGACACGCATCCGCACAAGGACATGGAGATCGTCACGTGGGTGCTGCGCGGCTCGCTCGTGCATCAGGATTCGATCGGCCACTCCGGCATCATCTATCCCGGCCTTGCGCAACGCATGAGCGCAGGCAAGGGCATCATGCATTCCGAGAAGAACGACAGCTGGCGCCTCGACGGTGAGCAGCACCACGAGCCGGTGCATTTCGTCCAGATGTGGGTGGTACCCGACGAAGCCGGCCTCGCTCCGGGTTACGAACAACTCGAGATCGAGGACGAGATCCTCAAGGGCGGGCTCGTGCCCGTTGCGTCCGGAATGCCTGAATACAAGGACAATTCGGCGATCCGGATCAACAACAGGCACGCGGCCCTGCATGTCGCGCGACTCTTCCCCGGCGCATCGGTGACGCTTCCCGAAGCGCCGTTTCTCCACGTCTTCGTCGCCCGGGGCACCGCAGAGATGGAGGGCGTCGGCACCCTGTACGAGGGGGACGCCGTCCGTTTGAGCGCCTCCGGCGGCCAGCAGCTCACCTCACACTCCGGCGCCGAGGTCCTCGTCTGGGAGATGCACGCCCGCCTCGGCGGGTGAGTTCCCAGCAAGTTCACAGCCGGGCGGCACGCCGCGTGCAGGTTCGTGCGCCACGATCGGATCACAGCCCGATCATGGAGAGGTACACGTTGTGAACAAGGATGTCGAGAAGAGCCGTCTGCGCGTCAGCCGCCGCCGCGCACTGGCGGTCGGTGGAACGGTGAGTCTGGGTGGGCTCATCGCCGCCTGCACCGGGAACGGAAGCAGCAGCACGTCGGCGGCGGCCACGTCGACTGCAGCCGGATCCGGTGCCGCGACGACGAGCGCCGACACGGTGACCGCCCTGCTCGACCAGGCACCGCAATGCGTCCTGGCCGTCGAGGAGACGCAGGGACCGTACTGGTTCGACGTCGACTCCATCCGCAGCGACATCCGCGAAGACCGGCCGGGCACGAACCTGCAGCTCGCACTGCGCGTGCAGGATCTGACGAACTGTTCCGCGGACGGCTCCGCTGCGGTGGTGAGCAACGCCGTCGTGGAGATCTGGCACTGCGACGCGGGCGGCGTGTACTCCGGCTTCGAGTCGGGTTCCAAGGCCGCGGACCTCAGCGGCAACGGTGCCCCCGCAGGCGCGCCGCCGGCTGGCGGACCGGGTGGCGGCGGCCAGCCCCCGGCCGGTGGTCCCGGTGGCGCAGGTGGTCCCGGTGGCGCAGGTGGTCCCGGTGGCGACATGTCCGGCGGTTCGGGTGAGACGTCCGACGGGTCCTACAGCGTCGGCGACAGCGAGGCCACCACCACGGACGACGGCACCTACCTGCGCGGAGCCCAGACCACGGACGCGAACGGCATCGCCCAGTTCACCACCATCTTCCCCGGCTGGTACACCGGCCGGACCACGCACATCCATCTCAAGGTGCACATCGACAAGAAGACGGTGCTCACCACCCAGCTGTTCTTCGACGAGGCCCTGCTCGACGAGGTGTACGCGACCGCGCCGTACTCGGACCACACTGGACGGGAGAACAACGTGACCAACGCCACGGACGGCATCTACGACGACGCCGGCCTGATGACCGTCGTCACGCAGTCGGACGGCTACCTCGCGGCGATCAACCTCGGCATCGACGTCTGATCGATCCCCGGTCGTCTGTTTCGCCCTGAGCGCAGTGGTGGACCGCTCCCCGAGTAACGGTGTAAGGATGGAACGCATGACCACGGCTCAGCGCTCCGGCATCGACCTCACTCACCTCGACAACGACACCCGCGCCCAGGACGACCTCTTCGTTCACGTGAACGGCAAGTGGATCGACGACTACGAGATTCCCGCGGACCGGGCGATCGACGGCGCGTTCCGCACGCTGTACGACAAGGCCGAGGTCGACGTCCAGACCATCATCGAGGAGGCGGCCGGCTCCGGCGCGGTACCGGGGACCGACGCGCAGCGCATCGGCGACCTGTACGGCAGCTTCATGGACGCGGACGTCGTCGAGGCCGCGGGGCTCGCACCGATCGCCGGGGAACTCGCCGACGTGGCCTCGGCCGCCGACCTCTCCGCGCTCGCCGCCGTCATCGGCCGCCAGCAGCGCACGGGAGTCGGCGGAGCCGTCGGTCACTACGTCGACACGGACGCCAAGAATTCCGAGCGCTACCTCGTCCACTTCAGCCAGTCGGGCATCGGCCTGCCCGACGAGTCGTACTACCGCCAGGACGACCACGCGGAGATCCGCGCGGCGTACGTAAAGCACATCGCGAAGATGTTCGCCCTCGCCGGCGTCGACTACGACGCGCAGCGCGTGTTCGACCTGGAAACGAAGATCGCGGCAGGTCATTGGGACGTCGTGAAGCGCCGCGACGCCGAGCTGAGCTACAACCTGCTCACCCTCGACCAGCTCCCCGCCGGGTTGGACTGGTCTTCGTGGATCGGCGCGCTCGGCGGCACGTCCGAGCAGTTCGCCGAGATCGTGGTCCGCCAGCCCGACTTCCTCACCACCCTGACCGGGCTGTGGACGTCCGAGGACCTCGACGACTGGAAGGCGTGGGCGACCTGGAACGTCATCCGCTCCCGCGCCCCGTACCTCACGCAGGCACTGGTCGACGAGAACTTCGCGTTCTACGGGAAGACGCTGACCGGCGCCGAGGAGATCCGTGACCGCTGGAAGCGCGGCGTGTCCCTGGTGCAGGATCTGCTGGGCGAGGCCGTCGGCAAGCTCTACGTCGAACGCCACTTCCCGGCGGACGCGAAGGCCCGCATGCAGGAACTCGTCGCCAACCTGCAGGAGGCGTACCGGCGCAACATCTCCGACCTGGACTGGATGAGCCCCGAGACGCGGCAGGCCGCGTTGCGCAAGCTGGAGAAGTTCACGCCCAAGATCGGCTACCCCGACAAGTGGCGCGACTACTCGGCCGTCACCATCTCCCGCGACGACCTGGTCGGCAACTACCGCAGCGGCTACGCGGCGGAGTACGACCGCGACCTCGCGAAGCTCGGTGGCCCCGTCGACCGCGACGAGTGGTTCATGACACCGCAGACGGTCAACGCCTACTACAACCCGGGCATGAACGAAATCGTCTTTCCCGCAGCCATTCTGCAGCCGCCGTTCTTCGACGCCGCGGCCGACGACGCCGCCAACTACGGTGGAATCGGTGCCGTCATCGGTCACGAGATCGGCCACGGCTTCGACGATCAGGGCGCCAAGTACGACGGCGACGGCAACATGGTCGACTGGTGGACCGACGACGACCGGACCGAGTTCGGCAAGCGCACGAAGGCGCTGATCGAGCAGTACAACGAGTTCGAGCCGAAGGCGCTGCCCGGCCACAGCGTGAACGGTGAGTTCACCATCGGTGAGAACATCGGCGACCTCGGTGGCCTGTCCATCGCCATCGCGGCGTATCGGATCGCCACGGACGGGTCCGACCCCGAGGTTCTCGACGGTCTCACCGGCCTCCAGCGGGTGTTCTTCGGCTGGGCGCAGGTGTGGCGCACCAAGGCCCGGGACGCGGAGGCGCTCCGCCGGCTCGCCGTCGACCCGCACTCGCCGCCGGAGTTCCGCTGCAACGGCGTGATCCGTAACCTCGACACGTTCCACGACGCGTTCGACGTCCAGCCCGGTGACGCGCTGTACCTCGATCCGGAGGAGCGCGTCAAGATCTGGTAGCGACTACGTAGATCTCATACTCTCTGCCACTGGTGTGGCTGATGGTTGAAATGTACGTGTGTCACGGCTACCCGTATCACCGTGCGGTGGTGTGGGTTTGACCGTGTCCCACACCGACGCTTGTGGTGCAGGAACATGCTGTTTCGGAGTCACCCCCAACCGCGGTGTCACGGTGGGCAGGCTGCGGCGGACCCGGCGATGCCGCGGCCGGCTCGGGGTGGGACTGGTCTTGTCCCGGGACTTGCGGACCGGTGCGTGCTCGGCGACCCGGATCGCGGGTAGCTGACCCCGCCGACGGGTCACTTTGCCTTTGCCGAGCAGGGCTCGTTTGGCCAGGTTCACCCCGGCGATGTGGTCGCGGTTGCCGCCGAGACGGCATCCCGGGCACCATGCGGTGTGATAGCCGCCGGGGCGTGCCAGTGGTTCGTCGCAGCGCGGACACAGTGCGGAGGATCCGCGTGCCGGTACCGAGACCACCGTCACACCGACACCGGCGGCGGCGTGTGCGAGGGCGGTGACCGCTTTACGGCGGGCGGACTGCGCGGCCCGGTTGTTGTTGACCCGACCGTGCCCGCGGGTCTCGAGGGTGGTGAGGTCTTCGATCGCGATCACCTGCGCCTGGGCGGCGGTGGCGTAATCGGTGACCTGACGGCCGAAGTGAAAGGCCAGTTCCCGGTTGATCTTCCCCCGTTTGGCGCCGACCGCGTCGCGGTGCCCGTTGAGGATGGCGATCTTTTCCTCCAGCCGGGCGCGGACCTCGGGTTCGGCGGTGGCGGCGAGTTGCGTCAACCGGGCTGCTTTGCCGTGCAGCAGCTGCCCCTCGGCCTGCAGGCGCGCCAGTTTGATCCCGAGGCCGCGGTCGTCGTACGTCCAGCCCCGGTAATAAGACACCAGCCCCTCCGGGGCTTCGGTGGTGATGGCGGCGGCACCGAGCGTGGACGGGGACCAGTCCACCCCGACAGCGACGGCCGGCGATCTCAGGTCGTCGTCGGTGGGGACGAGTTCGGTCGCGGCGCACCGCCACAACAGACCCCGGTGGTCGAGGACCAGGGTCGGCAGATGCCAGTCGGTGATCGCCCGACCGTGCAGGTGCGCGGGGATCGCGGCGGTCAGCCGGACCCGCCGCCACTGCGCCCGCCCCGCCGGGGCCGGGCAGGTCGGCAGCTTCACCGTCAACACCAGCTCACCGCCTGTCGCGGTGATCTGCGCGAGCTCCCGATCGGCGGCCGAGAGCCGGGCCATCGCGCTCGTCTGCGGTGGTCGCTGAACGTCGGTGATCCGCAACCGAATCGACTGTGCCCCGTCGGTGCGGTGAACGTGTGCGATGAGCTGGCGTTGCACTCCCCGGGCGAAGCCCGGTGGCACAAAGTCCGCGACGGCGGTGGGTGTGGTCAGACGACCGGTGGCCGGGTCGAACCGCGCAGACAGTGCCGTGATCGCAGCGTCCCGATAGGCAACGGTTCGCAGGGTCGCCATCACCTGCGCGGTCACCACCCGCGTCACGCGCGAGGGCACATACACCCCGTGCGGGTAGGTCGGGTTCCAGCCGAGGCGGGCCGCGGCGACGTGACCCTCTGCGGGCAGCCTGCGGTCCTGGTGGTCCCGTCCGGCGGCGAGCACGTCGAACGTGACCGGCTGCCACAACCGCGCCACCAACTCGGTGCCGGCCGCCGCAATCAGGTCGAGCAGCCACCCCACCCTGGTGTCGACATCGTCGAGTCCGATCGGTTCGCCGGTCGCGTCGTCGACCGCCACGTGGGCGCGGGTGGTGAACGCGAACTGCCGCGACGCAGTTGATCCCGGCCCGATCATGCCGGCCGACCCGGCGCCAGGCACAACCCGAACAAACCCGGCCCGATCGGTCTTCCGAGAAGAGCTGCCATCCCCGACAAGCTCATCGATCACCCCCCTTTCCCCGCCCTCTGCCACGCCACCTCTCGCAGGGCCTCGACTGTAACGCCGACCTCCGACAAGAACCGCTCGATCCGCGCCACCTGTGAACCGGGTCAATCGATCCCGCCACACCACATCACCATCGGCTGGCCCCGGGCCGCGTCGTCGAGCATCCGGCCGCGCCCCGCCCGCTGCTCCCTCGAGACACGAACCGCGATCCTTGCAGATCCGATACATCGCACCAATATCGCTCGTCCGCAACATTGTACTGATCGGCTGGCGACGCCTCCCATCCTGCCGAACCCGGCACCCGGCACCCGGCACCCCAATAATACCTTCGCACTCTCGGGAGTCGCTCCCGCACAACCTGATACAGCCCTGCACAGATCAGCGCCCCGGCCCGCGCGGCTACAGAGTTGGGGACTCGAACCCGTGCGCCGAGAAGGCAACCGGCCCTCCGTCGGCGCCCTTGCGCACCCCAACGACCGGCAGCCCACGAATTCCGCAGACATCAATCCGCGGTGACAGACAGCCAGAAACTGATAGCGAGTATTAGATACATTGGCAACAGATGAGAGCCCGGCTACCGCAGGCGGTTCCCCGTCGCCGCGGAGAAGAAGTACACCTCGCCCGGCTTCGGCTGCAGGTGCAACCTCTCCCCCGCGGCGACGGTGCGGGTGCGATCCACCCGCACCACCACCTTCCCGGACGTGCCGGACCCGTACACGAAGGACTCCGCCCCGAGTTCCTCGAGCAGGTCGGTCTCGACCGTGTACGAGTCCTTGCGCCACGCCCCCACCAGCGTCCACGCCTCCGGACGCACCCCGACGATCACGGAACCGTCCCCGATCGCCGAGTGTGGCACCGGAATTCGCAGGTCGCCCAGCTCGGCGACGCCGTCGCGGATCGGGGTGTCCATGAGGTTCATCCCGGGCGAGCCGATGAACCCGGCGACGAACGTGTTGACCGGGTTGTCGTAGAGATCGCGGGGCCGGGCGACCTGCTGGAGGCGCCCGCCCTGCATGACCGCGACCCGGTCGCCCATCGTCATGGCCTCCACCTGGTCGTGGGTGACGTACACGGTGGTCGTGCCGAGCCGGCGCTGCAGGCCCGCGATCTGCGAGCGCGTGCTCACCCGCAGCTTGGCGTCGAGGTTGCTCAGCGGTTCGTCCATGCAGAACACCTTGGGGTGCCGCACGATGGCCCGGCCCATCGCGACCCGTTGACGTTGCCCGCCAGACAGTTTCGCCGGTTTGCGATCCAGTAGCGGTTCGAGTTCGAGCATGCGCGCCGCTTCCAGCACCCGCTCGGTGCGTTCCACCTTCCCGACGCCGGCGTTGCGGAGCGCGAAACCCATGTTGTCGGCGACGGTCATGTTCGGGTACAGCGCGTAACTCTGGAACACCATGGCCACGTCCCGCGCCCGGGGCGGCAGCGCGGTGACGTCGGTGCCGCCGATCGCGATGCGGCCCGCCTCCACGGCCTCGAGGCCGGCCAGCATCCGCAGGCTGGTCGACTTACCGCACCCGGACGGACCCACGAGGACGAGGAACTCACCGTCCGCGATGTCGAGGTCCAGCCGATCGACCGCGGGTCGATCGGCTCCGGAATAGCGGTAGGTGACACCTGCGAACTGCACGTGGGCCATGAATGTTCCTTCTCCTCCTACTGGGGCAGCTTGGGTGTGATCTGACGGTCGATGATCTGCTGGAGTTGCGTCCCGACGCCCGCGAACGTCGTCGCCACGTCCGCGTTCTGCAGCGCGATCTGTTCGAGTCCGGTGCCGATGATCTGGTCGCCGCCGGGTACGAAGACCCGGGCGTAGTCCTGCGACCGGGTCTTCGCGAGCTGGTCGACGGCGGTGCGCGCGTTGGGGTTCGCGGCGAGGTACGCCTTCATGCTCGGGTCCTCGACAGCGGACTTGCGGACGGGCATGTACCCGACGTTCTGGGAGAAGTACGCGGTGTTCTCGCCGTTGGTCACGAAGTCGATGAACGTCAGCGCGTTCTTCTTCCGCTCGTCGGAGATCCGCGCCGGAATCGCGAGGCCCGCACCGCCGGTCGGGCAGCCCGGCGCGCCCGACGCGGGGAGGAAGGCGGTGCCGAAGTCGAACGCGGCCGACTTGGTGATCCCCGACAGGTCACCGGTCGACGCGATCGTCGAGGCAAGGATGCCCGCGCCGAATTCGTTGGCGATGTCGCTCGACACGGCCGCGTATTTCTTCGTGTGGATCATGTCCTTCAGGAACGTCCCCGCGGCGAGCGTCTTCTCGTCGCCGAACGTCAGGTCCCACTGGTCCGAATACGCCCCGCCGAACGTCCAGACCGGTCCCTCGAACGTCCAGCCCAGGTAGTTCTTGGCGTCGCCCCAGCCGTGGGCCAGCTTGCCACCGCCCATCACCCGCTGCAGTTCGGGACCCCATTCGTCGAACTCCTGCCAGGTGGCGGGCCCGCGATCGGGCAGTCCGGCCTGCGTCCACACCTGCTTGTTGTAGTAGAACAGCGGCGTCGACCGCGCGTACGGAAGGGCGTAGTGCTTGCCCGCGAACAGGTAGTCGGCGAGCAGCGAATCGACGTAATCGGAGGAGTCGACCCCGACCTCACCGAACAGTCCGTCGAGCGGTTCGATGGCACCGGTCAGGGCGTAGTTGAACCACCAGACGTCCGACAGCACCACGACGTCGGGCAGTTCGCCGCCCGACAGGGCCGCGTTGAACTTCTGCGACACCTCCTCGTAGTTCTTTCCGCCGTCGACGAGGTTCACGGTGAGATCGGGGTATTTCGCCTGGAACCGGTTGATCAGTTCACGTTCGACGTCCTGGGACTTGCCGGGGTGGTTGGACCAGAACGTGATGGTGTTCGCGTCGCCCGCCGCACCGGACGTCGCCGACGAGCCCGACCCCGACCCGGCACACGCCGTCAGCGCGGCGCCGGCGGCCACCGCGCCCGCCAGCCCGAGGAATCCCCGACGGTTCATCCGATTCATGTCTCTCCTCGTTCTCCGCTATCCCTTGACCGCACCCGATGTGAGGCCCTTGATCATGTGCCGTTGCAGCACAAGGAAAACCGCGAGAATCGGCAGCATCGTGAGTACCGTTCCCGCCATGACCGGGCCCCAGTTGGTGAGCCCGTCGTTGTTCTGGAGTTGAGTCAGCCCGATCGGCAGCGGCGCGACGGACGCATCGTCGGCCATCAGGAACGGCCACAGGTATTCGTTCCACTCGGTGACGACGGTGATGATCGCGAACGCCACCATGGTGGGGCCCGATACCGGCAGGACCACCCGCCACAGCAGCCGGAAGTGGCCCGCGCCGTCCATCCGGGCGGCCTCGATGATCTCGGTGGGTATCGACAGGAAGTGGTTGCGCATCAGGAACGTTCCGAACGCGACTCCGGCGAGCGGAACGATGATGCCGTGAAAGCTGTTCCGCCAGCCCCATTCGGCGACGAGTGCGTAGTTGGAGATGACCGTGATCTGGTTGGGCACCATCAATGCGGCGATGATGCCGAGGAACACGAGGTTCTTGCCCGGGAACCGCAGGAACACCAGACCGTAGGCGCTGAACACGCCGAGCGCAAACTTCACGACGGCCAGCACCCCGGTGATGATCACCGAGTTGCGCAGGAACGTCCAGAACGGCACCGACGTGGTGGCCTCCGAGTAGTTCTCGGGATGAAAGGTGCCGCCGGGCCACCAGGTGACCGGCAGGGTGTAGACGTCCGGACGATCCTTGAAGGACGTCATCACGATCCAGTACAGCGGCAGGGCCACCATGACCAGCACCGCCACCGTCGCGGCGTATCCCAGGACCGTCACGAGCGCTTCCCGCCGGCGATGGTCACGGGCCGGGTCTGCCGTCACCGGCACATCCGTGCTGCGCTGATCGCACACGATGTCCGCGGTCACCGGGCGTCACCGCGATCCATGATCCGCACCTGGTAGACGGTGATCCCGAGCAGGACCAGGAACATGATCGTGGCAACGGTGGCGCCGTAGCCGGCACGGAAGTTGCGGAACGACTCGTTGTAGACCTGGTAGACCATCGTGGTGGTTCCGGTACCGAGTGGACCGCCCCGGGTCATCACGTTGATGATGTCGAACACCTGAAGGGAGCCCAGCATCACCGTGATCGAGAGGAAGTAGGTGGTCGGACGCAACTGCGGGAGCACGACCCGGCGGAACGTCGTCCACCGGCCCGCCCCGTCGATCTCCGCGGCCTCCGTCAGCTCACGTCGCGTACCCTGCAGTGCCGCAAGGTAGATCACGAACGTGTAGCCGAGGTTCTTCCACATGTAGGTGACCGTCACCATGAACAGCGCCCAGTGCGGATCCTGATAGAAGTCGGGAACGGAGTCGACCCCGGCACGGTGCAGGAGGTCCTGGATCAACCCGAATCGCGGATCGAACACGAACTGGAACGCCACGCCGATCGCGGCGCCCGAAATGACGAACGGCGCGAAGATCGCCGAGCGGACGAGGTTGCGGCCGTGCAGGTTACGGTCCAGCAGCACGGCGAGCGCGAGACCGGCGACCATCGATCCCACGACGGTCGCGACGGTGAACACGACGGTGTTCCCGACGATCTGCCAGGTGTCGGGCCGGCTCCACCACTCGCGGTAGTTGCCCCAGCCGACGAACGTGGCGACGGGGTCGGCGATGTTCCAGTCGAAGAACGACAGCCGGATGTTGTCGACCAGGGGCCGGTAGGTGAACAGAACGAGCAGAACCAGATTGGGGCCCACCAGCGCTGCGAACAGCGCGTAGTCCCGCCACGGACGCCCGAGCAATCCCTGCTTTCCCGGCGACGGCAGGGTTCGTTCCGGACTCGATCTCACTGCCGCAGTCTGACGACCGTTTACGAATAGCCGGTAAATTGCCGTAGCCCGCACATTGAACTGTGCGGGCTACGGGAAGAACGCGGTCGGATCAGGTTCAGCGGTTCCAGTCGCCGAGACCGTCGGAGCCGTTCAGCACGCCGCCCGCGGTGTTCTGCACGACCACGGCGTCGCCCTTCTTCGAGTTCTCGTAGAACCACTTGGCGTCCTCGGTGCTCACGTTGAGGCAGCCGTGGCTGACGTTCGTGTTGCCCTGGGCGTCCACCGACCACGGTGCGGCGTGGACGAAGATGCCGCTGTACGACATGCGCGTGGCGTACTCCACGTACGTGCGGTACCCCTCGGCCGAGTCGACCGGGACACCGTACGTGGACGAGTCCATGTACATGTCACGGAACTTGTCGCCGATGATGTACGTGCCGTTCGGCGTCTCGTGATCGGTCTTACCCATCGACGTCGGCATGGTCTTGACCACTTCGCCGTTCCGGGTGACGGTGATCTGCTTGGTGTTGTCGTCCGCGGTCGCCACCAGCGCGTCGCCGATGGTGAACGCGGAGTGCGAATCGCCGGAATCCACGGTGACCTCGGTGTTCGCGGGCCAGAACTCGGTGGGCTTCCAGCGCACCTGGCTGTCGTTGATCCAGTAGAAACCACCCTCGACCGGCTGGCTGGTGGTGACCTTGATCGCACGCTCGGCGGCGGCGCGGTCGCCGATCGCCTCGTTGAAGCGGATGATCACCGGTTGCGCGACACCCACGACCTCGCCCGCACCCGGGTTGAGGGACGGAGCCGAGAAGTTCGCGGGCGCGGGTGCCGGTTCGGGAAGCGGCAGCTGCGGCGCGCCGGGCAGTCCCGGCAGGGTGGGAAGACTCGGAATCTCCGGTCCACCGGGAAAGAGCGGCGCGGCCTGTGCGGCCCCGACCAGCGCAGTTCCGGAGACGACGGCCCCGGTCAGTGCGACGGCGACGCGCGAAGACCAGTGCTTGTTCCTGGAAAAACCGATTCCTGACTTGCCCATATGACCACTCTCGTTCGACGACGTGTGCAACGCGCGTCCCCGACGGACCTATCAATCGCGCACTGCCATTAACACACATCATCCGGCCGCGAGCAATTTGCCCGCAATCGTTGCCGCTCCGCGGCCTGCGGGGAAGTGGAGTCACCATGTGGTCAAGAAGCGCTCACGATCAGGTATCGGCGCGGGCGGCGGCGAGCATGCTCTCGATGGTGATCAGCTTGGTGCGCGTCCGGCCGGCCGCCCTGCCCCCGGCACGTTCGGTCTTGTCGATCCGCTGCCAGCCCTGGTAGTCGACGGCGTCGGGCGCACGCTCGGCGATCAGCCGGTCGAGGGCCTCTCGTTCGGCGGGCGCGTCGAGCCGCCCGGCGGAGAAGTCGTCGATCAGCATCCTGACCGTCTCCGCGGAGCAGTACTTGTTGGTGCCGATCACGCCGGTCGGCCCGCGTTTGATCCAGCCGGCCACGTATACGCCGGGCACCGGCGCTCCGGTCTCCGGATCGATCACCCTGCCGTTCTCGTTGGGGATGACGCCGCGCCGGTCGTCGAAGGGGAGATCGGCCACGGGTTGACCGCGATAGCCGATCGAGCGCAGCACCAGGCCGGTGTCCAGCGTCGTGGTGACGTCGGACGGTTTGGCGCTGAGCCTGCCGGATGCGTCCGCGACCAACTCGTTCTTCGCGATGCGCACCGATTCGACAGCGTCGGTGCCGAGAATCTCCACGGGTGACGTCAGGAAACGCAGTACGATCCGCTTCTTCGCCGGATCTGCGGTGCGCCGTGCGAACTCCTCGACCTGCCGCACCTTGTGGCGCTGCGACGGCTCGGCCTCGTCGCCGTCGATGAACGCGCGGCTCGCCGGGTCGAGCACCGCTTCCTCCGGGTCGACGACGATGTCCACGTTCGGCATTCGCCCGAGCGCCAGGAGTTCGGGGTTGGTGTAGGCGGCCTGGGCGGGGCCCCGGCGGCCGAGAACGACGACCTCACGGATGTTGCTCGCCCGCAGGGCCTCGAGGGCATGGTCCGCGAGATCCGTCTTGGCCAGGATCTCCGGATCGGTGACGAGGATGCGGGCCACGTCGAGTGCCACGTTGCCGTTGCCGACGATGACGGCCCGCTGCCCCGACAGGTCGAACGTGCGGTCGGCGTAGTCGGGGTGACCGTTGTACCAGGCCACGAACTCGGTGGCGGCGTGGCTGCCGACGAGATCCTCGCCGGGAATGCCCAGCGCGCGGTCGCCTGCCGCGCCGACCGCGTAGATGACGGCGTGGTGGTGCGCGAGCAGTTCCTCGTGGCTCACGTCCCGGCCCACTTCCACGTTGAAGTGGCAGTGCACCGTGCGCTTGCCGACGACCGAGCGGAACTGGTCCGTGACGCCCTTGGTGCCCGGATGGTCCGGCGCGACACCGGCGCGCACCAGCCCGTACGGGGTGGGCAGCCGGTCGAAGATGTCGACCTCGACGCGTGGCTTCGCGGTCAGTTCCATCGCGGCGTAGCAGGCGGCCGGGCCCGACCCCACGACCGCGACGTGGAGCGTGCCGAGGGCTGCGTCGATCTGCGGCAGCGTGAGCGGCTCGGGCCAGTCGGGGCCGATGGGGTGCTTGGTGTAGTACTGCGCGTTGATGTCGAGGTACGGCTCGTCGACCTCTTCGAGGTCGTTCTCCGCGTAGATGGCCTCCACCGGGCACTCCTCGACGCAGGCCCCGCAGTCGATGCAGGTGTCCGGGTCGATGTACAGCATTTCCGTGGTGGCGAACGGCTTCTCGTCCGGTGTGGGATGGATGCAGTTGACCGGACAGACATCGACGCACGAGGCGTCGTTGCAGCACGGCTGCGTGATCACATAAGCCACGGTTCTCCCCTACCTGAGTACGCGCAGTTCGACGTCGGGATGTGACACCAGACTATAACGTGTTCCAATTTTGCGCGAGAACCGTGCGGATGTCAGACCGCGTCGCCCGGCTCCACACGGAATCCGACCTTCACCGTGACCTGGTAGTGCGCGATGGCGCCGTTCTCGACGTGGCCCCTGGTCTCGACGACCTCGAACCACTCGACGTTGCGCACGGTCTCGTTGGTCCGCGCGATGGCGTTCTTGATGGCCGCGTCGGTGCTGTCGCTCGACGAACCGACGACCTCGACAACTCGGTACACGTGATCACTCATCAGGATTCCTTTCGTGGTTACTTGCCGTTCCGGACGATCGCCTGCGCCTCGACACCGAGCCGGGCCAGACGAAGATCACCGAGAGCCGTGAGGGAACTGCCGAGGCGGTTGGTGACGAAGCCCAGGGACAGTCCGCTGTCGAGGTCCGCGTAGGCGCCGGACCCGCCGACGCCGTAGTGCCCGATCGCGTTCCGTGGTTGTTCCCGGGACGCGAGGATCGGCCGGTGGTAGCCGAGAGACCACTGCGGCCGGATACCGAGGACGTAGTCGCGGTCGCTGGTCTGCACCTGCGACATCTGCGCGATGGTGGACTTGCGCAGGAACCGGTGCCCGTCCAACCTGCCTCCGTTGGCGATGGCGCCGTACATGCGCGCGAGCGCCCGCGCGCTGAACACGCCGTTCCAGCCGGGCATCACCGCGTCGTGCACCGCCGGGTTCCGGATCAGCATGTCGAATCCCTGAGGCATTGCCGCCTCGGCGAGGCCGCGGGTGGGGCCGACGAGCGAGAGCACGTTCGACGTGAGCTCCCAGTTGAGCCCGGCCGGGTTGATGTGCGGAAACAGCTTCGCGATCCGCGGACGGTGCTGTCCGGGAACCTGATACCAGAAGTCGTCGACGCCGAGCGGGCCGGCGATCTCGTCCTGCACGACCTGGACGAACGGCTTTCCGGTGACGCGGGCGATCAGTTCGGCGACCAGCCACCCGTAGGTGACGGCGTGATACCCGGGACCGCGCAGCCTGCGCGGATCCGCAGGGGTGGCCGCGAGGGCCTGGACGACGGCGTCGTAGTCGAGGAGATCGAGCGGGCTCCGCATCAGACCCCGGACCTTGTGCAGTCCGGCTCGGTGGGTGAGGAGTTCGCGGACGGTGATGTCGGTTTTGCCTGCCGCGCCGAACTCGGGCCAGTAGCGCGCGACGGGCGCGTCGTAGTCGATCAGCCGGCGTTCGGCGAGCCGGTGGACGACCGTGCCGGCCACGCCCTTTCCCGTCGAGAACGACAGGGCGACGGTGTCGCGGTCCCAACGGCGGTCGCGGTCGGCCCAGCCCGCCCAGATGTCGAGGACCTTCTCACCCCGGAAATACGCGGTGAGCGCCCCGCCACCGTGCTGAGGTTGCCGGTACATCGCGAAGAACCGGTCGGCGAGCGGCAGGAACCGCGGGTCGACGTGCAGCTCCGTCCGTGGCACGGACTCGGGCCGGGGAACTCGAACGCTGGTCGTCATCGACCACCTCCGATCTCACTGCCGTATGTCCTACGGCAGTTGCGTCAGCCCATTGTGACTACCGTCACCATACGACGCGGACCGGGGTGCCGTTCAGGGAAGGCGCCACACTGTTATGCCATCGCTCAGACACGCTTGACCTGCAAGGAAATTGATGGCGAGCGACGGTCCTGCGGCGCACACCACGCCCTTGGCCGGATCCGCGACGAGCGCCTGCCCTCCCGGACCGCTCAGCACCAGCGCGGGACCGGCACTGTCGACCGTTCCGATGGCGACGCTCTCGGGCCCGACCGCCACCGCGGCGACGGCGCCACGACGCGCCTCGGCCGCACCGACACCGCCGCCCAGTCCGGCGCCGAGCGCTGCTCCCGCATGGGCTGCGTCGGCGAAACCGACACCGTCCGTGCCGAACGCCGCCGAATTGCTACTCGTATCGGCGTTGGCCCCGCACGCGGTGCGGTCGACGACCGTGGTGTGGCCCCGGCCGGGTGGTGACACACAGGAGAGGGAGACGGCCGACGAGGTGGCCGGCGCGATCATCAGGGTCCCGAGTGCCGTCGCGACGACACCGAGGGCGAGTCCGGCAGTACGGACTGTCGTACGTTCCATGAAGACCTCACATTGTTCCCGACCCGACCGTGCCGAGCCTACGTGAGCGCCGGCTATTTGCGGTCTCGGTCCCGACTCGGTTGTACCCGCTTGGGTTCGCCCGGCATCTTCGGGTAATTGGGTGGGTACGGGAGATCGCCGAGACCGTTCGCGGCGTCCCGTTCCGCCATCTCCAGCAGCACGTCCAGCGATTGCGCCACGTCGCCCAAGGTCGCCATGGGATCGCCGCGCTTCGCGAGCAGCGCGGGCACGGTCGCGATGGTGAAGTCGTCGGGGTCGACGTCGACGAGTTCCTCCCAGGTGACCGGCGTCGACACGGTCGCGATCGGCGTCTTGCGGGCCGAGTAGGCGGACGCGATGGTCTTGTCCCTGGCGTTCTGGTTGAAGTCGAGGAAGATGCGTTCGCCGCGTTCCTCCTTCCACCAGGACGTGGTGGCGCGGTCGCCGCTGCGCCGCTCGATCTCCCGCGCGAGGGCGATCCCGGCGCGCCGCACCTCGATGAAATCCCAGCGCGGTTCGATGCGGAGATACACGTGCAACCCGCGGCCGCCCGAGGTCTTGGGATAACCGACGAGACCGAGTTCGTCCAGCAGCGGCCGGAGAACGTCCAGCGCTACCGCCCGGGCGTCGTCGAATCCGGTCCCCGGCTGCGGGTCCAGGTCGATGCGCAGTTCGTCGGGGTGATCGACGTCGGGGCACCGGACCGCCCACGGATGGAACGTGATGTTGCCGAGGTTCGCCGCCCACACGATGTTCGCGGCACTCCGCACGCGGAGCACGTCGGCCTTGCGGCCGGACGGGAACGTGACCTCGCACGAGTCGACGTGGTCGGGGCGCTTCGCGGGAACCCGCTTCTGGTAAATCTCCTCGCCCTCGATACCGTCCGGGAACCGTTGCAGGTGCGTCGGCCGATCGAACAGGGCGGTCAGCAGCGCACCGTTCAGTGCGACGGTCCGGTAGTACTCCACCAGGTGCCGTTTCGTGCCGCCCTCGGCGCCGAGTTTCGGGTAGTAGATCTTGTCGGGATTCGACAGCCGCACGGCGACGCCGTCGACGTCGAGTTCTTCGGCAGGACTCGCCATCTAGGAACCTCCGGCCAGGACGTCGGCAAGGTCGTATCGCACCGGGACCTCCAATTGTTGGAACGTGCACTCGTCGGGTGTCCGGTCCGGGCGCCAGCGCAGGAACCGCGCGGCGTGCCGGAACCGGGCACCCTCCATCTGGTCGTACGCCACCTCGACGACGCGTTCGGGGCGCAGCGGCACCCAGGTTCGGTCGTTGCCCGACTGCCACCGCGTCGGCGCCCCGTCGGCCACGACGTCGTCGCCGACGCGCAGTTCGTCGAGCTCGGCGAGCAGTTCGACCCGCCGCGCCGCCGTGAACGCCGACGCACCGCCGACCATCGCCATCTGGTCGCCGTCGTACAGTCCGAGCAGCATCGACCCGATCCCCGGCTGGCTCTTGTGCGGCCGGTATCCGATGACGACGCAGTCGGCGGTGCGGGCGTGCTTCACCTTCACCATTTCCCGCTTGTTGGGCAGGTACGGGCCCACCAGCTTCTTCGCCACCACCCCGTCGAGTCCGGCGCCCTCGAACGCCTCGAACCACTCGGTGGCCGTCGCACTGGATTCGGTGGCGGCGGTGACGTGGCAGCTGGGTCCACCGCCGATGGTGTCGACGAGCTGCGCGCGGCGCACGGAAAAATCCTCCCGGGTGAGGTCGCGGTCGCCCAGGGCGAGCAGATCGAACGCGACGAACTGCGCCGGGGTCTTCTCGGACAGCATCGTCACCCGGCTCTCGGCCGGATGAACGCGCTCCGACAACGACTCCCAGTCGAGCCGGGTGCGGCCGTCGATGCTGCGCGGGACGACGAGTTCGCCGTCCACCACGCACCGCTCCGGCAATTCGTCCTTCACCGCCCGGACGAGTTCGGGAAAGTACCTGGCCAGATCCTTTCCGCCGCGGGACCCGAGCACCACCTCGTCGCCGTCGCGGAAGACGAGGGTGCGGAAACCGTCCCATTTCGGTTCGTAGGACCAGACGAGCCCGGACTCCGGTTGCGCCGGAACGGACGACGCAGCCTTCGCGAGCATCGGCTGTAACGGAGGCATCACGGGGAGATCCACCCGTCCATACTGTCACCACGATTGGCAAATCGGACAGCGATGTAATCAAATAATGCGCGACACGGCAATCGCGGTGGACACGATCGAGGTGGCAAGGTCATCTCGGAGGAACGGGTGGCGGACGGTCACCTGACGGAGGGGTCAGACATGACAGGGTTAGTTCGGCGGGTGTGTACCGCAGTCGTCGCGTTGTCGGCGACGGCAGTTCTGGTGGCCGGGTGCGGTTCGGACACGACGCCCACCGCGGTGCCGGAGTCGGGTGCGTCCGCGGCCACCTCGTCCAGCGAATCGACCACCGTGATCAACGGACAGGAAGGCGAGGACGCCGGCGGCGACGTCGACTTCGAGGTCGCGATCGGTGAGTGCGTGAAGCTCGGCGGCACCGTCTCCGACGCCGAGATCGACAAGGCGGTGTGCGGCAGCGCCGATTCGAACTACAAGGTGATCGCCAAGGCCGCGAAGAACAGCCAGTGCATCAGCGATGCCGACTCGTACTACTACGAAACCCTCGGCGGCGTCGAGCAGGGCGCGATCTGCCTCGACGTGGACTGGGTCGTCGGCGGTTGCATGGACGTCGGTGGCGAGGATCCCGCGCGCATCGACTGCGGCGACACCACCGCCGTCGACGGTGTGAAGGTGACCGAGATCGTGCAGGGCGCCACGTCCGTGGACTCGTGCAGCACGTCCTCCAACGGATACGAATACCCCGAGCGCAAGTTCGTCGTCTGCGTCGACGAACTCTGACCGGAGGCAACGGCCGGCTGCGGGCAGTGCCCGCAGCCCGCCCCCCGCACCACCCCCCCCCGCGGGTGTAGTTAGTGGTAACGCCCGCCCCCGGGAGCAAAAAAACAGACCCGG
>NZ_JBHWUE010000063.1:0-58161 GCF_042738615.1 Rhodococcus sp. NPDC059968 | reverse complement strand
GAGCTCGACGTGTTGCCGTTGAATCCCAGTGGGAAGCTCGACCGACGGGCGTTGCCCGCGCCGTCGTTCGTCGCTCGGGAGTTCCGGGCGCCGACCAACCCCATCGAAGAGACAGTGGCCGCTGTGTTCGCAGAAATTCTCGGCCTCGAGGAGGTCGGACTGGATGACGATTTCTTCGCACTTGGCGGCAACTCGCTCGTCGCAGCGCAGGTGGTGTACCGGTTGAGAACCGAGCTGAAGACGGCTGTTCGGCTGCAGTGGCTCTTCTCGGATTCCACGACAGAAGCCCTGGCCTGTCGGATCGAGAGCGGTGTTATGGGCACGGACGAGGAGGGTCTCGGGGCGCTGCTGACGATCCGCGCGGGCGCGGGGACGCCGCTGTTCTGCATTCATCCAATTGTCGGATTGTCCTGGTGCTACTCCGGTTTAGCGAAATACCTCGATACCGATTTGCCGCTCTACGGCGTACAAAGTCCGTCGATTCTCGAGGAGAACTACCTGCCCGCGTCGCTCGAGGAACTGGCGGACCGCTATATCCGCGAGATTCGTCGCGTTTATCCCTGCGGTCCATACCGGCTGCTCGGCTGGTCGCTCGGCGGTGTCATCGCCCACGCGATGGCGGTGCATCTCCAGGCGGTGGGCGAACAGGTGGAATTGCTGGCCATGATGGACAGCTTTGTCGGGCCGAATGCGGGGGACGGGTCGGTCGACGACATCTCGATAAGCGAGTTGCTGGGCGGTTTCGGCATCGAAGAGGAGTTCGTGAGAACTGAATCCGGTCGCGGTCTCGACGATGTTACTGCCGGTCTGGCCGAGCTGACCGGGTCTTCCGTGGAACGAGTCGAATGGGTGCTGGGGCGGCTCCTGTCGGCGGCGGAGCGGAACTCGAGGTTGATGTCCGAATATCGACCCGCACGCTTCGACGGTGACATCGTGTTCTTCACCGCGGCAGCCGACGGAGAGCGGGCGGCCCAGGGTTGGGGCCACGCGGTCACGGGCGCGGTCCACGACCACGCCGTGCCGGCCACGCATTGGCGGATGACCTCACCCGATGCTCTTGCGGTCACCGGCCAGATCTTGAACGAGGCCCTGAGAGAGCAAACAACATGATGGGTGAGCCGGTCAGTTGCGGTCATCGACGCGCGCGAATCAGGGTTCGCGAGGATTCACGAAAAAACGGGCGTTCGCCTCGGCTGTCAGGAGCGCGTGAACGATGGATTATGGGTCTGGTGAGTGCCGCAACGGTTGCCTCGAGTCTGGTTGGGGTGGCCCCGGCGGGTGCCGACCCGCAGCGGCCGCAATCGACATCAACCGCATATGTCGACCACATCGACAAGATCGACGATCGCCGGTGGGACGTGTTCGTGTACTCCCCGTCGATGGATCGGGTGATCCCGTTGCAGGTGATCCGACCTTCCGAGGACAGTGCGCCGCGGCCGACGCTGTATCTGCTCAACGGTGCCGGTGGCGGCGAGGACGGCGCGAACTGGCTGAACCAAACCGACATTCTCGACTTCTTCGCCGACAAGAACGCCAACGTGGTGATTCCGGCCGAGGGAATGTTCAGCTACTACACCGACTGGGTGACGGACGACCCAGTACTCGGGCGGAACAGATGGACTACGTTCCTTACCCGTGAACTCCCACCGGTGATCGATTCGAAGCTCGGCACGAACTCGGTGAACTCGATCGCCGGCCTGTCGATGTCGGCCACGTCCGTGCTCGACCTGGCCATCGAGGCTCCCGGTCTGTACCGGGGCGTGGCCTCGTACAGCGGATGCGCGCAGACCAGCGACCCGCTCGGCCAGGCCTACGTCCGGCTGGTCGTCGAAGCCTTGGGTAATGGCGACGCGAGGAACATGTGGGGACCCTTCAACGGACCCGGATGGCGCGAACACGATCCCTACCTCGACGCAGAGGGGCTGAGGGGGCTTTCGCTCTTCATCGCGAACGGCAACGGACTCCCTGGACCACACGAGAGCCCTCTGCAGCCGCGGACTCCGCAATCTCCGCCGTTGCAGGATCAGATAGCGGTCGGCGGCGCGATCGAAGCAGCCACCAACGTCTGTACCTACCGGCTGGCGGAGCGTCTACATCAGTTGAACATTCCGGCGACGTTCGACTTTCGAAACAACGGTACGCATTCCTGGGGTTACTGGGAGGACGATCTACGTGCGTCGTGGCCGCAACTTGCCGAATCGCTCGGCCTGTCCGAGTAGCAAACAGGCCAGACGAGTCGCCCGGCGCCGAGCGCTCACCGCGCCAGCAGTGCCTCGCAGGAACGGGCCGCGCACGCGCACGCCTGAACCGTCGCCGTGTCGATCGTGGGCCGGCCCGCCTGGGACCGCCAGAACCGCAGGGCCGTCAGCGCGACGCGCGAGATCTGCTCCGGGGCGGCGTCGGCGGGCATGCCGAGGCGGGTGTGCGGCGACATGCCCTCGCCGCCGAGCACCCGCTCGAGCAGGACGACGTCCGCGTCCCGCAACTGCAGACCGCTGGTCCGCAGTCCCGACAACACCCGCAGTTCCCGGAACACGTGGGTGTCTGCGAGTAGCCGGTCGGCTGCCCTGCTCAGGCTGCGGCTCGCCGACGACGGGGTGCGGGCCAGCACGGCCTTCAGCGATCTGAGCGCCGAGTGCGCCTTCAGTTCGGTGCTGCGCTGACCGAACTGCAGATGCAGGGTGCGTCGGAGGTCCTCCAGGCCACTGTGCGCCGTCAGCTCGCGGGCCAGCGCCGGCGCGTCGGTCGCGCCCGCGCGAATCAGCCTGACCGCGAACCGGATACCGAACAGGCCGAACGCGTCGAGGAGGTCGCTTCGTTGCCGCGGCGACAGCAGGAGATCGGGGTCCTCGCCGGTGAACCGGCTGACCGAGCGCAGCGCGGACTCGAGTGCGCTGTCCGGAACGGCGGCGAGCACGGCGAGGTCGTCGAACTCGGTCTGACGCAGAGTGCGACCGCGGAGCGCGAGAAGTCCCGACACGGGGAGCAGGCTCCGCTGCACCCGGCGGCCCGCGTCGTCCGCGGCGGCCCGGGCCGCATCGAGGGTGCGTTCGCGACCGCCCTTCACCTCGTCGGCCCGCGACAGCACACCGACGATGCCGAGCGGACCCGCCGCGGTCCCGACCCGGGTCTGCAACTGATCGAGCAGCCGCACGTCCGCCCCGTCGGTGCCTCGGGTCAGGTAGACGACGGCGTCGACGTCGCACGGCCTGTCCTCGGGAAGGAGCAGCGCCCGGGTGCGCGCCGACACGTCCCGCGAGTTCGACGACGTTCCGGGAGTGTCGACGAGCGTGAACTCGCCGAGCAGCGCCGACGGCCACCCCACCTGCAGCCGCTCCACCCGATCCGCGGTCACCGTCCCCAGATCCAGCGAGAGCTTGCCTTCGTCCCGGTGCACGGGCAGTCGCGTCCGGCGTCCGGCGTCGTGGGTGAGATCGATTCGCGGCGTGGCGGACTGCTCGAACCACGTGACCACCCGGGTGCACTCGGTGGCGTCGGTGGGTGCGATCTCCTCGCCGACGAGGGCGTTGAGCAGCGTCGACTTCCCGGCCTTCAACGTGCCGGTGAGGGCAACACGCAGTGGCTCCTCGAGGCGGGCGCCGCAGTGCCGGAGTTCCTCGACGGTGGCGGGGTCGCCGCGCAGTTCGTGCCGCGCGGCATCGATCAGCTGACGGGTCTGGGAGCCCAGTCGAGTGACGCTCATGCCGCCACCTGCCCCGCGAATCCGGCGGCCTGCATTCGGATCTGCCGCAGCGTGTCGAGTTCCGTGCGGATCTGCGCCGACCGCGTCGCACGGTGATCGTCGTGCATCTTCGACGCGTCCGTCGCCGCACGTAGGGAATCGTCGACGGATCGGAGCATCTCGTTGGCCAGGTCGGTGAAATGGTCGCGCAGGACGCGCTGCACCTCGCGCAGCCGCTGCTTCGACTCCTTGCCCACCTGGAAGATCACGTCGTCCATCAACCGCGACACCGCCACCTTCGCCTCCGCCTGCCTGCGGGCGGTCCGCGCCTTACGATCCTCGCGATACGTGTTGGCGCCGAGCAGAACTCCCGCGCCGATCGAGAAGGGATTCACCAGTGCCAGGCCCGCGAGGCTCGTGACGAGTCCGACCATCAGCACACCGCCGTACGACCCACGCATGCTGGAGAGGACGCGTTGCGTGAAACCCTGCGCGCTCTCGAGAGACTCGAGGGTGTTGACCGGTTCGAGCACATGATCCACGTTGTCGATTCGCAGCGCGGGAACCGGGACCTTGCCGTCCTCGGCGAAACGTTGCGCGACCGAAAGGGCGAGGGCCTGCGAACGGGTGTGGGCCATCACGAAGTTCTCCCGCACACACGTCGCGATCTCGCCGTCGAGCCAGGAACCGAACTCCTCCCATCGCGGTGCCGGGTCGGACTTGCCGATATCCTCCTCGGCCGCGCGGATGACGGTGCGCAGACGATGACGCAAGTCGTGCTCGATGTCCGTCATCAACTCGATCGCGCCGTCGGCCAGCGTGTACTGCCAGTTCGCGGAGCGCTGCCGGAGCTGATCCGCTGCCGCGCGGGCCCGGGTCATCTGTTCGAGCAGCGCGGCGCCACGCTGCGGATCGCGCAGCGCATCCAGTTCGGCGCTCAACGACAGCGAGAGATGGTCGGCGACGGTGCGAACATCGGCGATCACCGAATTGCGGAGCACGACGTCCGCCTGTGCGACGACCTGATTGCGCAGGTAGTCGACCAGCTGCGGAATGCCGGATTCGACGTCGAGCGCGTCGTCGCCGGCCTCGCGGGCGTCCGCGTGCATCAGTGCGGACACCGGTAGCAGCGGCAGTGGTAGGTCAGCATTCTGCAGGTGGGTGCGGTTGGCCTTCTGGATGTCCGCCCAGCGCGGATAGAAGTCGATCTTGTTGACCACGCAGATCACCATCGGGCACAGCTTGTGGACCTGGGTGAGCAGAGCGACCTCGGGTTCGGTGTATTCCTGACTCGCATCGGACACGAACAGCACCGCATCGGCCGTGGGGACGAGTGCCAGGGTGTCCGCGGCACGGGCGGGCGCGTGACCGGAGAATCCGGGTGCGTCGACCAGCACCAGACCCTCGGCCAGCAGGTCGTGGGGGAGAGTGACCGTCGAATCCGGGTCCGACGCGACAGGCCCGTACTCGACGACTACCGGCTCGTGGCGGGACTGCGCCGCCGCCGACACGTCCGCATCGACGAGCGCACCTGCCACCGAACTGACACCCTTGTCGGTCAGGCCGAGCACCACGACCCGCGTCCGCGGATCGGCGAGACGAGACTCGGTGTGCGACAGCCGGCTCAGGAGATCGCCGCGACCCGCAGTTCGGGTGAGCGCCGCGAGCTGCGCCAGCAGCGCCGCCATCGACGCCGTGGTCTCGGCAGGAAGATTCGGGCGCGAAGGGGTGGTGACGGCTGGGGATTCGTGGGTGGCGTTCATGATCTCCGCAAGAGTGGGTGACGGACGGTCGGGAGAGGGGTGTGGCGGGCCCACGTGCAGGGGAGTCGATGGGCCCGCCACGTCGAGGTCAGAACACGTGCTGGTCGACGGTCGTCGTCGCAGTCAGGCTCTGATCGTGGGTGTCGAGAGTGGTGCCGGCATCGGTCGTCAACCCCGACGAGAGGCTCGTCGTGTTCGTCGCGTCGAGTGACGTGCCGGTGTCGAGCGCGGTGCTGGAGTCGAGCGCGGTGCTGGAGTCGTATGTGGTCGCCGTGTCGAAGGTCGTTGCGGTATCGGTCGCATTCGTCAGGTCGGTCGTCGTGGTGTGGGTGATCGCGCTGTCGGTTGTCGCGGTGTCGTTGCCGAAACCCGTGTTCGAGGACGTGTGATCCGCCGATGAGACATCAGTGGTCGCCGCGGTGGTGGTGACAGCCGTGGACGGGCTGGTCTCCTGGGACTGGCCGAGGTCGGCGGCCGGTGCCGTTGCTGCGGTGGTGGTCGTTGTGGCCGTGGTGGTCGCCTCCGGTGTCTGGGTCGCGGTGGCCGTCGCACGGTCGTCGGTCGCGGTGGACGATGCTGCCGTCGTCTGAGACCCGCCGAGATCCGCGGTGGGTGCGGTCGCGTTCTGCGTGGCCGAGTCGGACGCCGTCCCCGCTGCTCGCGTGCCCTCGTCGGCGGAGGTCGATGTGGGCTCCGAACTCCGCGTATTCTGCTGATCCGCAACCTGATTCTGATTCTGCGTGGATGTCGCGGACACGGACGCCGGTTCGGTGTTGGTCTGCCGGATCGTCGCGTCGAGGGGCTGCGACGTCACCGCCGCATCGGAGTGGGTCGATACCGGCGTCGCCGTGATCGGCTGGGCCCCGGACGTCGCCGTTGCCGGCGCCGCACCCATGGCCGGACTTGCTGCAGCAGGCTGCATGGCGGCGGGCGACGTCGGTGACGACACCGACGTCGTCGGCGCCAGAGTCGACGGCTGCGTCGCAACCGGGTTGCCCTGATTGAACGCGGGCTGAGTCGCGGAAGCGCCGGCCTGGTTCATCGACGACTCGCCGCGACCGGCGTTACCGAACGAAGTCGAGTGGCCGGCCTGTGCGTTCTCGTGGCCCGCGGCCGCTCCCGAGGCCGCCACGTTGTGGGTGTCGGTGCGTTCGTCGTGGTCGGTGGCGTTCTGGTGGTCCTGGTTGCTTGTGTCATGGCGTTGGGTGTCTTGACGGCCCTGGTCGGCGGTGTGGTCGTCGCGGCCGGGGTTTGTGTCGGTTTGGTGGCCTGTGCCGTCCCGGTCGCCGATATTGTCCTGGTGGTTGGTTTCGTCGCGGCCGCTGTTGTTGCGCTGTGCTTCGTGGCGGGATTCGTCGGACGGCTGCGAATTCTGCTGCGGCGCAGCGTGCTGAGCAGATTCTCCGACGGAGGGGTTCGCCGGGCGGAGGTCGCGCAGGAGTCCGTCGAGGCCGTTGCGCAGAAGGTCCGCCGCAGGGGGTGCGCCGCCCAGGTCGGGCTGCGGTGCCTGCACGATCGCGGCGTGCGGGGCGGGGACGTCGTGATCGAGGACGGCCGATGGGTGGATTTCGCTTCTCGTCATGAGTGCTCCTTCATCTCGGGGTTGCCCCCTTCGAGGCGACTGCCGACGACGTTATGGGCCGTTCCTGGGAAGACCATGGGAGTACGCTGCACCTTCCCTAGGGGCCCGCGAAGCCCACGTACACAGGAACATCGCAGGAAGCACACAGCGGTCGGCACAGGAATGCGGTCTAGCGTTTCGATCGGCAGGGAAGGCACCTGCCGTCACCACGGAACGGAGATCACGACATGCGGACATCGATGGGGATCAGTATGGGTTCCGACTCGTTCGTGTCCGCACAGATGCACAGTGAATCGCAGACGCACCAGGAGCACGACGGATTCACGGTGGTGCGGCACTCGGCCGAACTCGCGCTGTCGTCGAGCAGCCCACCCGCCCTCGGCCCACACCGTAGCGGACCGATTCCTCAGGGCAGCATCGTGTTTCGTGATTTCATCGACAGGGTCGGTGATCCCGTTCCGGTGATCGGCGACGACGGGACCCGGACCCCGGCCGTGCAATTGGTGACCACCGCGCTCGACTGCCTCATTCGCGGCCGCACCCCGGCGCTCGACCATGTGGTGGTCGCGGCTCCGGCGGCCTGGTCGGGATACGCCGTCGAGGAACTCGAGGACGAGTTCCGCCGCTGGGGTCTCCAGCAGAATCGCACCGTCACCGTGATCCCCGAAACCACTGCGGCACTCGCGTGGATCTCCCGGGTGGAGAAACTCGACGACTTCGCAACACTGCTGCTGTGCGACGTCGGGGCCCATTCCCTCGACCTGACCCTGGCGACGAGGCGCGGCGCCGATTTCGGCGTGGTCCGATCGACGCGGAGCACTGACTTCAGCGGAGACCACGCCGACCGGCTGCTGATGGGACATGTGGTCGAGCTCGTATCGAACGCGAACCCGGACGTCGACGTCGACGATCCCGCCCACCGCGGCGCACTGACCGAACTCGCCGCCCGCTGCCGGATTGCGAAAGAGCGGTTGTCGCAGGACACCTCTGCCGTGGTGACCGTCGAGCTTCCCGGGATCCGACGCCAGATACGTGTCATGCGTTCCGAATTCGAGGAAGTCATCCGCGGAGCACTCATCCGCGCCGCGAACATGGTGGCACGTGCACTCGAACGTCTCGCCGAGACCGGCACCCCCGTCGACGCTGTCGTCCTCCTCGGCGGCGGAGCAGCGGTTCCGCTCGTGACGGAACTGCTCTCGACGGCCTTGGACGTCCCGCTCGTCGTCTCACCCGAGCCGGCGACGGCGTCCGCCCGCGGCGCGGCGGTGATCGCCGAGCGGGCGTCGCTCCAACAGTCGGGTTCCCGGGTGATGTCGGCACCGGGACCGCGGGTGAAACCACCGGCGGCGCCGCGACCGATCGTGGCGGCAGCGTCCTCGCGCGTGCTGCCTCCGTCCGCATCGTCCGGGGCGCCGACCCTACGCGTCGCGCCGACCGCAACAGTCGTTGCGGCGCCGACCAGTGTGCCGGTGAGGAAGACACCGAGGTCGGGTATCCGGGGATGGATGGTCGCGGCGAGCGCCGCCGCGCTCGTCCTCCTCGGCGCAGGCGCGGCGGCGACCCAACTGATCGGCCAGGACGACACCCCCTCCGCGACGACCACCACAACCTCGTCCGTCGAACAGGCATCGTCCGCCGACGAGACTGCGCAGGACGACACCGTGCAGGAATACACCGTGCAGAACCCGGCGCCCGCCCAGCCGATGGGCGGCGGAACGCCGGGACGCGGCGGCACCGGACCGCGGTAGGTCAGATCTCGGCGAGTGCGCGAGCCGACAGTGAGGCCGTCACGGAAAACAGCAGCGCCCCCACCGATCACGGTGGGAGCGCTGCTGTTCACTGCTGTCGGCTAGCTCTTCCGGCCGGGTGCCTTCGCGCCTGCCTTGAAACCGAGTCCGCCAGGCTTGGCCGCTGGCGGAGCCTTCACCGTCTCCGGTGCCCTGCCGTTGGATCCGTCGCCGTTCGACTCCTCGACCTCCGGAGCCGCCGTCTCGGTTGCCTCGACCTTCGGGGCTTCAGCCGTCGGTGCCTCGGCCGTCGGTGCCTCGGCCGTCGGTGCCTCGGCCGTCGGCGCTGCGGCCTTGGGGGCTGCGGCCTTGCGGGCTCCGGGAGCCTTCGCGCCGCTCTTGAAACCGAGCCCACCGGCCTTCGCCGCCGGGGGAGCCTTCGCCGCCTCGGCCGCGGGGGCCTCCGGCGCGGAGGAGGTGTCGGCGACCTGCGGTTCGGCAGCCTGGGGTTCGGCGACTGCCGGCTCGGCCGGAGCGTCCGCGGGAGCGGCCTTCGCGCCGGGAGCCTTCGCCTTGCCCTTCATCTGCAGACCCTTGCCCGGTGCCTTGGCGCCGGACGCGAGTCCGAGTCCCTTCGGCTTCACCGCGGGGGCATCCTGAGCAGGGGCTTCCGCTGCGGGAGCCTCTGCCGCCGGTGCATCGGCAGCCGGAGCGGCGGCCTTCGCGCCGGGAGCCTTGGCGGCACCCTTCATCTGCAGACCCTTGCCGCCCGGTGCCTTCGCGCCGCCGGCGAGTCCGAGGCCCTTGGGCTTGGGTGCCTCCGCAGCGGGCGCCTCCGTACCGGCATCGGCCGGAGCGGGAGCAGCCTTCTTGGCGCCGGGAGCCTTCGCCCCGGGTGCCTTGGCCAGGCCCTTCATCGCCAGGCCCTTGCCCGCCGGAGCCTCCGTGGCGGCCGGCGTTGCAGCGGCCTCCTCGACCTCTTCGACGCGCTCCTTCTCGACGACCTCAGCCTTGGCCTCGGCCGCGGCCGGTTCGGCCGGCTTCTCGCGGGGGATGACCTTGATGTTCTCGCTCAGCTTCTCGGGCTCGAGACGCGTGATGGACGAGAGCATCAGCTGGGCGACGTCGACGACCTCGACGCCCTCGCCCTGGCCGGACTCCTGGCGAGCGGTGACACCGTCGGTGAGCATGACGCGGCAGAACGGGCAGCCGGTCGCGATCTTCTTCGGATCCGTGCTGAGCGCCTCGTCGACCCGGTCGATGTTGATGCGCTTGCCGATGTTCTCTTCCATCCACATGCGGGCACCACCGGCACCACAGCACATGGACCGTTCGCCGTGACGGGGCATTTCCTTCAGCTTGGCGCCGGAGGCCTCCATCAGCTCGCGGGGAGCGTCGTAGACCTTGTTGTGGCGGCCGAGGAAACAGGGGTCGTGGTAGGTGACGTCCTCACCGACGGACGCGACCGGAATCAGCTTCTTCTGGCGGACCAGGCGGTTGAGCAGCTGAGTGTGGTGAACCACCTCGTACTCCCCGCCGACCTCCGGATACTCGTTGCCGAGCGCGTTGAAGCAGTGGGCGCACGTGACGACGATCTTGCGCTTGCGCTGCTCGACGCCGTCGAAGACCGAGTTCAGCAACTCGATGTTCTGCATGGCGAGCTGCTGGAACAGGAATTCGTTACCTGCGCGGCGAGCGGAGTCACCGGTGCACGTCTCGTCGGCGCCGAGCACCATGAACTTGACGCCGGCGGTGGCGAGCAGCTCGGCGACGGCCTTGGTGGTCTTCTTGGCGCGGTCCTCGTAGGCGCCGGCGCAGCCGACCCAGAAGAGGTACTCGTAGTCCTCGAAGCTGTCTGCATCCTGGCCGAACACCGGGATCTCGAAGTCCATCTCGTTGATCCAGTTGAGACGGTCCTTGGAGTTCTGGCCCCAGGGGTTGCCCTTGTTCTCGAGGTTCTTGAACAAGCCGGCCAGCTCGGACGGGAACTCCGATTCGATCAGCACCTGGTAGCGGCGCATGTCGATGATGTGGTCGACGTGCTCGATGTCGACGGGGCACTGCTCGACACATGCGCCACAGTTGGTGCAGCTCCACAGCGTCTCGGCGTCGATGACCGGGGCCAGCTCGCCTTCGACGGTTTCGCCGACCAGCTTGCGCTCGGCCTCCTGGCGCGCGGCCTCGGGGATCGCGGCCAGCTTCGCCTCGTCCACGGCGCCTTCGCCGTTCACCAGGCCGACCTCGTCGCCGCCCATGTCCTTGCGGCCACCGGCCAGCAGGTACGGGGCCTTCGCGTAACCGTGGTCGCGCAGCGACGTGATGAGCAGCTTCGGGGACAGCGGCTTGCCGGTGTTCCACGCGGGGCATTGTGACTGGCAGCGACCGCACTCGGTGCAGGTGGTGAAGTCCAGCCAGCCCTTCCAGGAGAAGTCCTCGATGTTGCCGGCGCCGAACGTGTCGTTGTCGGGATCGGCGTCCTCCATGTTGATGGGCTTGCCCTGGGACATCATGGGCTTGGCCGCACCGAGGGCGACGTCGCCGTCGTCCTCACGCTTGAAGTAGATGTTCGCGAACGCCGCGAAGCGGTGCCAGGCGACACCCCAGGTGATGTTGCGTCCGACGACGTAGAGCCAGATCATGCCCGACATCAGCTTGACGAAGGCGAAGAACGCGACCATGTTCGGGCTCGCGGGCAGCAGCTTCGCGAGGTTCATCGTGAAGAAGTCGGTCCACGGGTTTGCGTGGCCGTAAGTGGCGATCTTGCCGGCCTTCACGAAGATCATGCCCAGGCCCTCGATGAGGACGACGGCCTCGACGAAGTACGCGGCCTTGAAATCGGAGCCACTGAAACGGGACAGCCGGGCGGGCACGCGGGGGTGGTTGAGCTGGCGGATCACGATCAGCGTGGTGATACCGATGACCGTGCCGAGGCCCAGGATCTCATCGATGAAGTGGTAGACGGCGGTGTTACCGACCAGCGGCCAGTGGAACGCCGGGTCGAATGTCTGCCCGTATGCCTCGAACCACACGATGGCTCCGAGCATGAAGCCGACCATGACCAGCCAGTGAGCCCAGCCGACGGTGCGGAACTTGCTCATGCGGGTGTGCGCGATGAACTCGATGCACATCTGCTTGAAGCGCGGGAAGAAGGGCCGCCATCGGTCGGGGGCCGACTGGCCGATCCGGACGACGTTGACCATCTTCAATGCGCCAGTGATGAAGGAGAACCAACATACGAGGCTCAGCAGCACGCCGATGGTGCCCAACGTGATCGTCAGGGCATTCATGTCGCGGCCTTTCGTTTCAGGGCGGCAGGGCGGCCACCTCGGGACTGCTCGTGATCCTAACGCTTGCTAAGTTACCCGTTAGTAACTTAAGTAGCCTACCTGTGGGTAACTTGCCGGTGTTCAGCGGGATATCTGCAGCTGGGGCGCCGATGGGGCATGTGGTGCATGCCACAATCGGACTTTCTCTTCGCCACGTTAAAGGGTCGGAATCGGGGCGTTCGCCCAAGGTCGCCCTAACTTCGGCCGACAGCCGCCGGAGGCCGTCCAGGCTGCTTCGTGAAACTGCTCCGGAGGTCGTTTTCGTCACGAATTCGAACCGGTTGTATTGCGGCCGGATAACGACGGCTAAATATTCTGCGGGCTCACGCCGGGCTGCCGAAAATCTTCCCGAGTGACGTAATTCATGGCGTGTAATTCGCGCGAATTACTCTCATCCGGTGCTACTGGCCGGTAACTTACAGGTGCGATGAATTTTTCGTCAATGAACATTTCGGCCGTGATTCCGCTGTTACTCTGAGCGTGTTTTCCGGCCCTGGCCAGCGGCCGCCCGGTTGGCCGAGCAGTGCACTTCGATCACACCAGAACTTCGTCGGGACCCTCCTGGAATGAGGCATCAATGATCGTGAGAAAAGCTGCAGTGACGGCAAGCATGGCGGTGGCCGCCATGGGTCTGGCCGCCGGGGTATCACATGCGGGACCGGTCGCAGCACCTGCTCCTGCGGCGCCTGTTCCGGCAACGGCCGCGCCCGCGGTTCCTTCGCTGCCGTTCCACGACGTCGCGTCTCGCGAGGAGAATGACAGGGCGTTCGGTCAGTTCGGTGCACAGGTCGGCATTGCCGTCACTGTCGGAAGCCTGATCGGAACCATTGCCGGGGCCGGAATCGGCTGTATTGCAACACTTCCCGCTGGTTGTGTCGCCGGACTCGTGACCGGAGCCGGTATCGGCGGGGTCGTCGGAACCATCGTCGCCGGCGGTCCCACTCTCGGGGTCAGTGCGTACCAGTTGTGGGAGACGTACAACGCCGCTCCAGGGACGTCGATCTACGCGGACAGGGGCGAGTAGAGCCCTCGCCTCACCGCCCGGCCCCGTCGTGACTCGTACGGCGGGGCCGAGTCGTTTGTGCAGGGCCACCCGCAAGGAAACCGACCGGTTCCCCGCTTTGTGTCTGGATAACTGAATCAGTGACCGGTGCCATTCTTGGAATTCAGTCTCGGTGCCGCCCGAGGGCATAATTTCAAAGCCCCTCGCCGACTATTTTCCGAGCGCTTTTCTCGACTCGTGACTCAATTGGGATCTTTTACATCAGCAAGTTACTGTTTAGCAACGGATGGGGTTGGACTTAAAAGGGGAACCGAATGAAGTTGCGTCGAGTCGTCACGACATCGGCTTTGGTGGCGAGTGTCTTCGCCCCAGGATCCGGGATTGCGGCTGCTGATCCGGCTGAGCCTCAGGGGCAGATCGGCTACGAGACTCGAGTGGAAGATCGTGCCGTCGTCACGAAGATCGACGCGGGTGCTTTCGTGGTGTCGTCGGACGGGCAATCTGTTGCGCTCGAAGACGGCGCCGGAAATGCGGTTGTCTCGCTGCCCCTCGCGTACCGCTTCGATGGTCTGCAGTTCCCCTTCGATGAGAAGGTCAGCGAGGACGGCAAAACTCTCACTTTGACCCCGGTCGTCGATCGCGCGAAGGCGACGCCGATCGCCGACGCTGACTTCCCGCTGGGCGACGTTGCTTCGGTCGAGGAAAACACGCGTGCGCAGACTAATTTCGGTCAGCAACTTGCACTGGCCTCGGCAGTCGGTGGGCTGGCCGGCACCGTCGTCGGAGGCGCGATCGGATTGGTCGGACTGATTGCGGGGCCCGTCGCGCTGGCGACTGTCCCCATATTCGCGGCAGTCGGCGCGATTGCCGGAACTGTCATAGTCGGTGGGCCGACGCTCGTCATCGCGGGTATTCAGCTGGCCCAGACTCTGACGGCGCCCGATGGAACCACGATCTGGGCGAAGAACGGCAAGAGCGCGAAGTAGCTGGTTGTAGGGGCGCAGGCGCCCAGGAGAGGTGTGAATATCCATGGCGGAACTGTTTGGCATCCTGGCCGACATCTTCGGTTACGTGATCACGATCGTGACTGTCGGACCGAAGCTGTTCTGACGACTTCACGGGATGTGAGCCGGGCTTCCGGCACCCCGAAGTGGGTGAAGTAGCCGCACCCCCGCAGTACCTCGGACGCCGCCCGCCTCCCCTCGGAGGCGGGCGGTTCGTCGTTGTGCGCCTCGCGGGAGTGAACCTCGTCACACCGGCGGAGCTGACCTGCCGGGCTAGCCCATGCTTAGGCTAACCTTCGTCCGTCACAGCGCTGCTCTCGAAACGGATCTCGATGAACCTCCGACGGTTTACTGCCATAGCCATGCTCGTCGTTGCGGCGATGGGCGTCGGGGCGGCCACGTCATACGCCGATCCGGCCGCCGCACCCCAGCCGGGTGCGGCACAGGGCATCCCGAACATCAACTACCAGACCGCTCGCGACGGTGACGCCGCTGTGGCCACCCTCGACGCCGGTGCCTTCTCGATCAACGCCACGAACGACACCGTCGACGTGGTCGACGACGGCGGCCGCGTCGTCGCCTCCATTCCCACGTTCTTCCGGGTCGACGACCTGCAGCATCCCTTCGCCGTAGCGGTCGACGAGTCCGCTCGCGTCCTGCGACTCGTCCCGAACATGGATCCGTCGGCAGCGACCCCCGTCCCCGTCTCGGAACGGCTGACCCTCGACGACGTCGCCGCACCGCAGGACAAACAGGAACGCGACGACCGCGCACTCGACGACTTCCAGCAGCAACTCGGAATCACGAGCGCGATCACCGCGATCGTCGCCGCCATCATCGGCGGGGCGATCGGCTGCGCGATCGGCATCATCCCCGGGACGGCTGCGCTGGTGATTCCGTTCCTCGGCCTCGCCGGGCCGGTCGCCGGGTGCATCGGAGGTGCGCTGATCGTCGCGCCCGTCGTCGCGCTTGCCGGCACCATCGTCGTCGGCGGCGGCGCCCTGGTGGTTCTGGGCATTCAGTACCTCAACACCATCAACAGCCCGTTCGTCGCACCGGAACCCACGGCATGAGCGGCCGGTTCGCACGGAACCTGCGGGCCGTCACCGGAGCAGCGTTCCTCGTCGTCGCTTCCCTCGGGATCTCCGCCGGGACCGCACACACAGCTCCACTGACGCAGCAGGATTCGTCCGACATCGGCTACGAGGCACACGCCGAGGGCGAGTCCGTCGTCACGTCGATCGACGCGGGCGCCTTCCGGATCACCGACACCCGGGAAGCGATCGAGGTGGTGGACGACAGCGGCAAGGTGGTGGCTGCACTGCCACTGACGATTCGAGTCGGCGACGCCGTCTATCCGATCGACGCCGACCTCGACGGGCGGACGGTGACGCTCACCCCGCACGTTCCCGCCGACGTCGCGTCGTCACTGAAATCGGTTGCGCAGGACGGATTCGACACTCAGGAAGAGCGTGACGACTCGGCGCTCGCCGACTTCAACAGCTACCTCGGCTACGCGACGCTGATCGGCGGCCTGATCTTCGGTGTGATCTTCGGCGCCGTCGGTCTCACGGTCGGGTGCGGCCTGTTCGCCGTGACCGTGATCGGCACGCCGGTCGGGTGCCTCGGCGGGCTGCTGGCGGGATTCGCCGCCGGCGGACTGGCCGGAACCATTTTCGTGGGCGGCGCCGCACTGGTGATCCTCGGAATCCAGTACCTCGTCACCATCAACACGCCGTTCGTTCCGCCCGTGCCCGAGCCCACCGCCTGATCAGTTCGCGCGCGCTCGGTAGCGGTCGAGAAAGGCCGCGACCCCGGCGAAATGGTGTGCGGCCCTGCGTGGGTCGTCGACACGGAGAAGGCCGGAGGCGTCCAGTCGCGCGAACGCGTCCGCCAGTGCGTGCTGGACCCGGCGCGGTCCTGCCTCCTGCCCGGCGTCGAGCGCGGCCTGCGGGAAGTGGGCCAAGACGTCGGCCTCGGTGTGGCGATGGTGCCGATTCCGGCGGGGGCGTAGCCGTCCTCGTGTCATACAGCGGGATGGGCGGGGGACTCCTTTGGTGGGGCACCACCCTGCGGGATGCCCGGGCGGTCCGGCCCTACGCCGCCTGAGCGGGTTACCGACGACAGCGGCCCGCCTCCCCGAGAGGGAAGCGGGCCGCTGTCGTCCGTGGAGTGCGTTACGAGGTGCGCACGCGCAGACCCGGGTTCTCGGCCAGTACCTCGTTGATCGGCGTGGCGAACAACTCGGGGCTCTCGCCCAGGACGAACGTGACGACGTCCGCGACCTGGCAGACCGGGTACTGCCCGACGTTGGAGGCGCTCGAGATTCCGAGGGCCAGCGTGCCCGTCACGATCGTGCCGCCGCTGTCGCCCTGCAGGGCGCACATGCTCGTCGAGAAGCTGTCGGCCAGCGTGCGCTCACCGACCGAGACGGTCTGCGCGACCGACGTGACGCGACCGCACGTGAAACCGGTGGTCAGACCCGACTTGCACACCGGGGCGCCGACGATCGGGTCGGCGGTTCCGGTGATGGCGACCGGCGCTGCGCCGGGAACCCGGACGCCGTTGTTCTCGAACCGGCGTGCGGCGCTGTCGTCGGCCCGGATGATCGAGTAGTCGTGGATGTCCAGGCTGGTCTTGGCGAAGGTGCCGATCCGCGGACCGGTGCCACCCGGGACCAGGGAGAACGCCTCCGACGCCTCCGAGGTGCCGGCAGCGGCCCGGTTCGGGTCGCAATGTCCTGCCGTGATGTTCACCGGCCCGCCCGAGCTGTCGGTGCCGTTGAAACCGAGCGAGCAGCGCAGCCCGACTCCGCCGCCGAGCGAGCCGTACGCGTCGCCGCCCAGCAGGGCGTCGGCGGGAAGCGGTTCGGCGATGGGCGCGAGGTCGGTGGACGGCAGCGGAGCGGCCGTGGCAGGCGACTGCACGACGCGTGCGCCCTTCAGGAAGTCCGGAAGCTGCAACCCGCCCACGTTGTCGGCGCGGAGCACGAGATCGTTGTTCACGATATCGATGGCCACACCGCGAACGAGATCCGCGACGGCGGGCGGCTGGGTGTCCAGCCATCCGTCGAGCGACTTCACCTGAGCCTGCAGGCTGCTCTCGCTCTGTGCCACATCCTTCACCTGGAAGCCGGCCTTCTCGGCCGCGGCGACGGCGGCGTCCTTGTCGGCACCGTCGGCGAGCCCGACGATCGGGGTGCCGGCGTTGTCGAGCCAGGTTCCGGCGAACGCGTCCGGGAACTGGATGCGTGCGATCTTCGCGAACTCGGCCAGCTTCTGGCCCAGCTCGGAGTGCTCCAGGTACTGGTCCGGGCTCAGCGACAGATCACGCTGGATCGCGTCGATCAGTTCCGCGGGAAGCCTGGCGGCCTGGCCGGACACTCCGGGCTCGACCGGATCGGCCTGAGCGGAGGCGGCGACCGGGCCGAGGAGCAGCAGCGCGGCGGAGCCGAACACGGCGGCACGACGTGCGATGGAGCTTCGCATGGGGGCCTTTCTGATGTTTGTTTGTTCGCAGTTGCCTCGCGGGCGCATACGAATACGACCCCCCGACAGGTAAGGCCGTACACAGTCGGAGTCGACTATATGGGTTCGCCCCGTCTATTCCCACCTGTAACACTCCCGGTGGACGACGCAGCTGGACAAAGCGGACACCACGCCTGAACACACCTGTGCCCGATGTCCGAGCGGAACGGACACCGGGCACGGGTGAAGCGGTGGAGAACTAGTCGGAGATGGTGCGCACGCGCATCCCGGATCCGATCGTGTCCACGATGTCCGCGACGGGGATGCCCAGGCTGGCGGTGCCACCCTCCGGTGCCAGCACCAGGTTCGCCTCCGTGCAGTTGGGGGCGCCACTGGCGTTGGAACCACTGGTGATACCCAGCGCGAGGGTTCCGGTGACGATGGCGCCGCCGCTGTCACCCGCCAGAGTGCAGGCCGTGCCGGCGAAGCCGTTGACCACGCGGCTCGAACCGTCGGCGACGAACAGCTGCGTCTCGACGTGATCGGCTGCCACCACGCCACACGTGAACGACGACGTCTGACCCGACTTGCAGATCGGGGCGCCGACGACGGGCCGGGCGGTGCCGGTGATTTCCAGCGTGGTGCCGTTCGCGCCGCGAACCGCGGGACGGTCCAGACCGGCCTTGACGCCCGCCTCGTTGAGCTTGATCACCGAGTAGTCCAGCTTGTCGGCCGGGTTGCCCACCGACGACTTCGAGAACGCGCCGATCTGCTGGCTGTCGTCGACGTTCTGGTGATTGGGGAGGAACACCGGCGACGGCTGACCCTCGGCGGGGTTGCAGTGTCCGGCGCTGATGTTCACGGCCTGGCCGCTGTCGTCCACGGCGTTGAAACCCAGCGAGCAGACGGAGATCTCCGAGATCGGCGTCTTCGGCAGCTCACCCGCGGTGGTGATGTAGGTGTCACCGGCGAGGGGACCCCTCTCCACCGGACCGCCGCCGCCGGGGCTCAGCATGACCTTGACGTTGGCGAGCAGCGTCGGCAGGTTCAACGCCTGGCCGATGGGGCTGTTCACGACGTCGATGACGACGCGGTTCTCGAGGACGTCGATCGACGCTGAGTTGACCTGGGAAGCCACGTCCTTCGGCAGTCCCGCGATCCAGCCGTTCACGTCGGAGAGGGTCTTCTCCAGGCCGTTCGCGGACACGGGCGCGATGCGGGTGGTGTACCCGGCCTTCGCTGCGGCGTCGGCGGCCTCGTTCGTCGTGACCGCGACAACGGGCTGGCCGTCGAGGCCGATCCAGGCGCCGGCGAAGTCGTCGGGATGCTGCTCCCGGAAGTCCTCGGCGTAACTACCCAGCTCCTGTGCCTTCGCGGCGCGGTCGAGGTACTCCTGCGGGCTGATCTTCAGGTCGCGGGTGATGGCCTCGACGAGTTCGGCCGGCAACTTGTCGGCGCTCAGCTGAGTGGTGTCGGGCTGCGTAACAGGGTCGGCCTGGGCGGCAGTGGAAAACGGGAAGAAAAGAAGCATTGCCGAGGCGCCTACAACAGCGGCGCGGTGCGCCAGCACGTTACGCATGAAATCCCTTCTGCACGGAATCCGTTCACTGAGGATTCCTTCTGGGGTGGGTATCAGCGCCCCACCTTAAGCTACGGACGAGTCAGACGGTCCGGGAGGTGTGACTAGAGCCTCACTCACCTGGGCTTTTCAGAGCCGGCTTCGCGGTCGTCGTCGTGGTGGTGGTCGCGGCCGCGGGTTTCGTCGTCGTGGTCGTCTCCGGCGGAGTCGTTGTCGTGGTGGTGGTTGCTGTTGCGGTCGTCGTCGGCGTGGTCGTCTGCGTGACCGTGGTGATCGAGGGAAGGGTGATCTCCGGCGTCGTCGAGGGCGGAGGCGGCGGCACGAACACGGATGTCGTCTCCACCGGTGCAGGCGGGGGAGCGACCGGGATCGGGGCCTCAACTTCCGTCGTCACGGCCACCTCCTGCGTGCTCGCAGTCGGGAAGACCGCGGGTGCGGCAGGCGTGGGTCGGGCGCTCGACGTCGTCACCGACGCGGTCTGGGCGTCCTGGATCGACGGGACCGCGGTGCTGCCGTTGCCGGTGAGCGCGAACGCGAGCGCCCCGCCGGCCACCACCAGCGCGGCAGCGGCGGCACCCGCGATGATCAGCGGCCGACGGTCCGTGCGCTTGGCGGGTGGGTTCGGGGCGCTCGCGGCAGCGGACGCCTCGGTCTCGGCGGGCGGATACGCGTCGGCGGCGGCGGCCGCGGCTGCGGGCACGGCCGTCACAGCGGAGTACGCGGTGTGCATGGGGGCCTCGACGATCGGAATCGACTCGGTGTCGGCGCTCGTGTCCTCGTCGGTCAGTGCCAGCCCGGCCGCCAGCAGTGCCGCGCCGTGGGCCGGGGACTCCGGCGAGGCGGCGAGCGCCACCGACTCCGGGACGAGAGTCGCCTCGCCCAGACCCATGTAGTCGAGGGATTCGCGCAGCTTCGTCACGATCTCCGGCGCCCAGTCCGACGGATGGGTCGCGGTGACCTTCACCGTCCCGGACGTTCCGTCCGCGGCCTCCCGGAACAGACAGAACATCGCGGTCGCGACGAGGTCCTCGGCGCGGGTCAGTGAACCGGCGTACTCGATGCCCGCGGGCTCACCGACGCGGCCCAGGAAGTCGCGGACGGCGCCGGTCGATTCCGTGCCGGGGTCGCCGAGCTGAACCGTGCCGTCCGGGGCTGTGAACAGCACGGACGGGTGTTCGATCGTCCTCACATCGGTTCCGGAAGCGGTCACCACCGCTGTGGAAACCGAATCGCCGACGGTGAGTCCGACTCCGGTGGTCATGAAGATCCTTACTGGCACAGTTCGAGGGAGTGCGTCACCGCACCATGTGCACAGTGTGTCGCCTGCCGAAGTCGAATGGTTACACGGGGCTGCTGCGCCTCCGGCGCCCGTGAGTACTTATCAACCGCCCGCGGTTAATAAGTACTCACGGGTCAGGAGTCGGCGGAATACCCGTGGCCCATCGCACGCAGCATCGACAGCAGCTCCGACCGCGACCCTGCGCCCAGCCGCCGCCGGATCCGGGCCACGTGGTGCTCGATCGTCTTGGCGGAGATGTAGAGGCGTGACCCGATCTCCCGGTACGTCAGCCCCTGGACGAGCAGTTCGGCGACCTCGGCCTCGCGGTCGGTGAGCGACCCCGGCGTGCTCGGACTCGACACGACCGCGGAGTCGGCGCCGCTGCCCACGGACGTCGGTTGCCGCAGGGCCCGCGCGACCTGCAGGAGAGTGGTCGCGACCCTCGTGTCGGACGCGCGCAGCGCGGCTTCGCCCGCGAGGCGCGCACCGTCCCACGGCAGGCCGATCCGGTCGAGGGTGCGGGCCGCGTCCTCGACGGATGCGGCGTCGATGTCGCCCTGAAGCACGCGCAGCCAGGCGCGACCGGCGGTGGCGAGCCCGGACGCGTACGTGCTGACCTTGGCGGCCTCGCCGAGAGCGCGGGCGTGGGGCATCAGGTCTGCGGGGCATTCGGCGAGGATCGAGGCCTGCACGCCGTACCAGTGCAGCGCCGATCCCCACATTGCCGGCTCGCCGAGCGTTCGCAGCAACGACTGCGCGTCCTCGACGAGGTGGGTGATCCGGGCGGGTTCGCCGACCCGGATCGACGTCAGCCACAGTTCGCCGAGCGGCAGCAGGCTCAGCAGGTCCACCGAGTACTCGGCGAGGACGCCCTGCGCGCCCGCCCAGGCCTGGAGCAGCGCCGCATTGTCGCCGGTGCGCCGGGCCAGCCCGACCCGCAGGCCGTGGACGAACAGCAGATCGCGCTGCCGCATCGACCCGGCGTCGAGGCTGTCGAGCCGGGACTGCGCCGCGGCGAGGTCGCCGCGGACCATGGACGTCCAGGCGGTGAGCAGCTGATGCCGGTTCGCGGTGACACTGCCGGGCCGTTCGGCGCCGCGTGCCCGGGCGAGGACGGTGTCCGCGTGGGCGAGTTCGCCGCAGTGGAGGGCGGCGAGGGCGGTGATCGCGGCGGGGGAGTCGGGCAGCACCCGTGGCCGGGACGCGCGTCCGGGCAGCGACAGCGCACGCGTCAGTGAGTTCAGTGCCGCGTTGGCGGACGCGGTCACCGACTGGACGAGTCCGGTCGCGACGAGTGCGGCGCCGGCGGTGGCGGCGGTGGGGGGTGCGCCCGCGCTGGTGGCGAGGACGGCTTCGGCGTCGTCGAGTCGCCCCGCGACCACCAGGACGGAGGCGGCGAGGGAGGCGTCGGCGCCCGCCCGGTCGGCGCCGAGCCAGGCGTACAGTTTGGCGCTGCGATCGATCATGCCGCAGAACGCGGCGCCTGCGGCCGAAATCCTGACGGCCGCAGCGAGTGCCGGATCGGCGACGGTGCCGGACCGTTCGAGGACCGAATCGGCCAGGCCGACCGCGGTGTCGAGGTCGCCGTTCAGGGCGCAGGCCTCGGCGTAGGCGACGACGGCGCTGTCGGCGAGCCTGCCGACCCGCCCGGCTTCGGCGTATAGCGCGACGGCGGTGGCCGGTTCGGCGAGTTCGGCCTGGGCGCAGAGGAATTGGCTCAGTTCGTCGCTCGGTGTGCCGGTCGCGGCGACCGCGCGGGCGACGGGAAGCGTGAGCGTTCCGCCGTCGACGTGATGGGTGAGCAGGCGGCGAGCGAGCGTGTTCAGCCGGTTCTCGCCGAGCGTTGTCGTGAGATGCGTGTGGTCCGCGAGAACCAGCGTGTCCCGTTCGTCGACCCAGCCGTCCGAGCGGAGCGCGTCGACAGCGGCACGGGCACGGTCGGGTTCGACGTCGAGTACTCGGGCGACCACGGTCTCGTCGAGGTCGCTGCCGAGCAGAACCAGTGCGAGAGCGGACAGTTGCGGGCCGTCGAGCTCCGCGAGTTCCGTGGGAGGAAGTGGTGAGGGCAGCGTGGACACCGGCGCCCTATCCGCCGTTGCCGAGGACGCCGGGCACCAGGCCGGTGACTCCGCCGACGACGCCGCCGACCGTGTCGCCGACGCCGTTGACGGTGTCACCGACCGCGCCGGCACCGCCGACGATGGTGTTGGCGATCGCGGCGCCGCCGTCGGTCTGGGGAACGCTCGGCGCCGGTGCCGGTGCCGGTGCGGGGGCAGGTGCGGGAGCCGGTGCCGGGGCCGGTGCGGGAGCCGCGGCCGCCGGAGCCGGTGCGGTGCCGGGCGCTGCGGCAACCGGTTTGGCCGCGGCCGGTGCCACGGCGCCGGGTGGGACGGTGCCGGGTGCGGCGACCGGAGTCGCGACGCCGGCCGCGGTGCCGGGGACACCGGTCGCGGCGACGACGCCTGCAGCTTCGGCGCCGGGTGGGACGGCGCCCGTCGCGGCGGCCTCGGCCGGAGCACCGGACGTGGATGCCGCGCCCGCCGACGTGCTCGACGACTGCGAGGTGGTGGAACCCGAGCTGGATGCCGGTGCGACGTCGAACACGGTGCCGAGCGACAGCCCACCGGCGGCGAGCACAGCGATGGCTGCGGCGGAGGCGGCGATGATCCCGGCCTTCTTCTTCCGCGACATGCCGGTGCGGACGGGCTCGGCGAGGGTCGGCGCGGGGGTGCGGGCGGCGAAGACGACGGTTTCGGCATCAGCCTCGACGTCCGGGGCGACGGCGGGCGCTGCCGCAGCCGGCGCCGCGGTGGGGACGACGACCGGCATCCGCGCGACGGTCGGGGCGGCGGCGCGTCCCGCATCCTGGTCGGCGGCGATCAGGGCAGCGCCCAGGGCCGCGGTATGGCCCGGACGTTCGGCCGCGACGACGGGAACACGCAGTTCCGCCGACAGGAGTTCGGCGACCAGCGGGATCGCGGCGCTTCCGCCGGTGAGCACCACCTGGGTGACGTCGCTGGATTCGAGGCCGGCGGCGTGGATGCTCTCGCGCACCAGCGTCACCGATTCCTGCAGGGACTCGCGGATGAGGTCTTCGAGTTCCGAGCGCACCAGCCGCACGTCGGTGGCGATGCCGGGCAGTTCGATGCCGATGGTGGCTTCGGTGTCGGAGGACAGTGCCTCCTTCGCCGCGGTGCAGCGGGTCCGCAGCCGGGTCAGGGCGGCGACCGTGTCGGGGGCGAACGGGTCGATGTCGCCGAACTCCTCGGCGACGTTGCCGAGGACGTACTGCATGGTGGCGTGGTCGAAGTGGGCGCCACCGAAGTCCTCGGACCGCACCGGCTTGCCGAGGACGCCGGTCTCCGTGCCGTGTGCGTCCGAACGGAACAGGGTGATGTCGAGCGAGGTGCCGCCGAGGTCGTAGATGACCGTCAACGCGTCGCCGAGGGTGCCGCGGGTCCGTTCGAGCCACGTCATCACCGCCTGCGCCTCCGACACCAGGGTGGCGTCCGTGACGCCGGCCTGCTCGAGCGCGTCGGCGAGGACACCCACGGTGTACGGCGGCCAGACGGTCGGGTGGGCGACGACGGTGGTCGGGAGGCCGTGGCGGCCCGACGCGGCCTCGTGCACGATGCAGCTCACGGCGGTGGCCACCAGGTCTTCACCGGAGTAGGTCGAGCCGTCGTCGGTGAGGATCCCGACCGGGTCGCCCACGCGGTTCGCGAAGTCGGACACCGTCACCGCATCGGGTTCGCTCGTGTCGTCGCCGAGGACGGGAGCGCGATCGGGGGAGAGGTGGAGAACACTCGCGCGGGACAGGACCGTGAGGTCGGCGGCATCCGTCACGCTCGCCCCGTCCGTGTCGACGGCGGCCACCGTATTGACCGATCCGACACCGATGCCGAGCGCTGCAGCCATGTTCCACTCCTGTGGTCCGGGCGGGCGTCACGCCGCCTGCGTCAGGCGGACGGTGCCGCCGTCGTAAATGACGGCCGAAGCCGTCGTGGTCACTCGAATTGTCGCGTGGAGCGGCCGTTTCGTTACGCGACGCCGCTGGTTGACGGCAGTTACGGGGCCGATCCCCTAATGGCCCCCTATCCCCTAACGGGGAGGGCCCGACCCCCGATGGGAGATCCCCGATGCCGGGGTCCCCGAGTAGGGGGCGCCGCCCCGTTGGGAAGGGGGCCGCCGATCCATAACGTGTATTTCACTCGCCGTCACAGCAGTTGTGGTGGCCACCCGAACTCCCCGAACCTCGACCACAGGAGAGCTGCCATGGCTACCAACGCCGTCCTCGACTTCATCCTCGGCCTTCTTCGCGACGAGCAGGCTGCGGCTGCCTACTGCGCCAACCCGACCGACGCGCTGTGCGCCGCCGGCCTGCAGGGTGTGAGCCACGCGGACATCGTCTCCGTCGCTCCCCTGGTCGCGGAGTCGGGACTGTTCGCAGGCGGCGGGGCCGACCTGGCCGCGATCGTCAACGCCGGTGCCGACGTCGCCGGTGACGTCGCGGGCGGTCTCGGCGCAGGTGTCGGTGGCGGACTGGGCGCAGGCCTCGGTCTCGGCGGCGGTCTCGGCGGTGCGGTCGGTATCGGTGCCGGCGCCGGCCTCGGTCTCGGTGCCGGCCTGGGCGGCGACTTCGACTTCGCCGCGGAACTGGCGGCCGGCCTGAGCGCCGCGCTCGGTGCCGCGCTGGAGATCGGTGGCGAGATCGGTGCGCAGCTCGGCGCCGCGCTGGGTGCGGCCCTCGACGCAGCACTCTCCCTCACCGGTGGCCTCGACCTCGGCGGTGCCCTCGACCTCGGCGCCGCGATCAGCGGAGCCCTCGGCGGTGCCCTCGGCCTGGGCGCCGACCTGACCGCGCAGCTCGCCAGCACCCTCACCGCGGCGATCACGGCCCTGCCGGTGGTCAACGTGGCCGGTGGTCTCACCGGGATCCTCGCCCCCGCACTGTCGATCGGCGGCGACCTGGGCGCCGAGCTGGGTGCGGCTCTCGGTGCCGCCCTCGGAAGCGTCGTCGACCTCGGTGGCGGCCTGGACGGTGACATCCTCGCCGGACTCGGTGCCGGCCTCGACCTCGGTGGCGTGCTCGGAACGACCCTCGGCGGCGTGCTCGGTGTCGACGCCGGTCTCGGTGGCGCGCTGGGCGGTGCCCTCGACGCGGCGATCGGCGCCGGCGGCGGACTGGGCGCCATCCTCGACGGCCTGCTCGGCGGTGAACTGCTCGGTGACGTCGCCGGCTCGCTCGGCGGAGTCCTCGGCACCGACCTCGGCGCGGTCCTCGGTGGCGCTCTCGGCGGTGTCCTCGGTGCGGGCGGCGACCTGAGCGCAGACCTCGGTGGCGCACTCGGCGCGACGCTCGGTTCGATCGCGGACCTGGGCGGCGGACTGGACCTCGACGCGATCCTCGGTGCGGGCGGCAGCCTCGGCGGTGCGCTGAGCGGACTGCTCGGCGGCGAACTCGGAGTCGGCGGCGACCTGACGGCAGGTCTGGGCACCGCGCTGGACGCCGTTCTCGGTGCCGGTGGCGGGCTCGACCTCGGCGGAGTTCTCGGTGCCGACGGCGGCCTCGGTGGCGCGCTGAGCGGCATCCTCGGTGGCGTCCTCGGCTCGGGCGGCGACGTCAGCGGCGACCTCGGTGGCGCCCTGGGCGGTCTGCTCGGCGGCGCCCTCGACCTGGACGGCGGCCTCGGCGGCGCCCTGTCCGGCGCACTCGACAGCGGTCTGGGACTGGACGCCGCACTCGGCACGGTCCTCGGCGGCGCCCTCGGCCTGGACGGTGGCCTGGCCACCGAACTGGGCAGCACCCTCGACGCCGTGCTCGGCGCGGGTGGCGTGACGGACATCGACCTGGGCGGTCTGCTGGACGGCGGATTGGACCTCGGGCTGGGCGCCGACCTCGGTCTCGGCGGAGAACTGACGTCGGAGCTGACGACGGCTCTGAGCGGAGCCCTCGGGCTGGGCGGCGAGGCCGGCGCGAACCTGGGCACGGTCCTGGGCGGCGCTCTGGAGAGCGGCCTCGGGCTGGGCGGCGTTCTCGACACCGGTGCCGACCTGGGGACCACGATCAGCGGCGCGCTCGGCGGGGTGCTCGGCGTCGACGGTGACGCCACCGCCGGTCTGGGTGCGGCGCTGGATGCGGTGCTCGGCGCGGACGGCGGAGTCGACCTCGGCGGCGTGAGCGACCTGGGCGGCCTGCTCGGCGGTGCGTTCGGTGTCGGTGGCGGCGCGGGCGCAGACCTCGGTGCGGCTCTCGGCGGAGTGCTCGGCGGTGCGCTGGAGACCGGCGGCGCCCTCGACCTCGACAGTGTTCTCGGCGCGGAGGGAAGCATCGGCAGCACGCTGGGCACCGCTCTCGGTGGCGTCCTCGGAGCCGACGGCGGCCTCAGCGCGACCCTCGGTTCCGCACTGGAGACGGCGCTGGAGGCCGGTGGCGGCCTCGATCTCGACTCCGCTCTGGACGCCGACCTCGGACTCGGCGCCGCAGCCGGCGTGGGCGGCGCCCTGGACGGTGCGCTCGACGCGGGCACCGACCTCGCGGGTGGCCTGACGGGCGGCATCGACGGAGCGCTCGGCGGACTGCTCGACGTCGGCAGTGACGTCACGGGCAACGTGGGCGGCGCGGTCGGCGGCGGCGTGGCGGGCGGCGCGGACGCCGCGGCCGGCATCGGTGCCGGTGTAGCGGCGGGTGTCGGTGCGGTTGCCGACGCCGGAGCGGACCTCGGCGGCAGCCTGGGAACCAACCTGGTCGGCGGACTGGACACGGCCGGTGGCCTGGGCGCCGGTCTGACCAGCGGCCTCACCGGTGGTCTGGGTGGAATCTTCGAAACCGGTGCGGGCCTCGGCTCCGCATTGACCGGCAGCGTCGGCGGTGCCGTCGACGCGGTGGGCGAGGCCGGCGCCTCGGTCGGCGCGGTCGCCGACGCCGGTGCGAGCGTGGACGCGAATCTCGGTGGCGCCCTGGACACGGCGGCCAACCTGGGCGGCACGGTCGGTGGCGCCCTGGACACGGCTGCGAATGTCGGCGGAAGCCTCGGCGGCACCGTGGATGCTGTGGCCGGAATCGGCGGCGACGTGGCCGGCGGCATCGAAGGCGGCGTGGACAGCGCGGTCGACGCCACTGCCGGTCTGACCGGTGGCCTGGATGCCACCACCGACGCGGTCACCGGCCTCGGCGCCGGATTGTCCGGTGGCGTGGGTGGCCTCGGATCGCTCGGCACCTCGGTCGGAGGCGCACTCGACGGCGCGGTCGACAGCGGCGCCGCAGTGGGCGGCGCCCTCGACGGCGGAGCGTCCGCCGGTGGATCGGTCGAGGGTGGAGCGTCCGCCGGTGGTTCCGCCGACGCGGACGCGACCACGGACGGTTCGGCCGACCTCGGTGCGGTCGGCGGGGTCGTGGCCGACACCACCGGTTCGATCGCAGGCGGCCTGGGGTCCACCCTGGGCGGTGCCGTCGACACCGGCGCCGACACCTGGTCGTCGATCGACGCGGACAATGCGTTCGGCGCCGACTCGGGCCTGCATGCGGACACCGACGGCTCGCTGTTCGGCGACACCGACACCTCGGTGGCCACGACGCACGACGTCACGGACGTGGTCGATCACCTCGAGCCGTGATGAACCGGCGGTTCCGGCATCCCCCAGACGGGGCGGCCGGAACCGCCGTACGATGTAACGAAATCAGCCCCGGACGCGTTATGCGTGCGGGGCTGTTTCACACAGTCGGGTGTCGGTGCACTGAACGCGGTGTCCGCACAGAGGTCGGAAGAATTGCGGGTCAACGAAGCTCATGGACAGTGCAGCCGTCGAGAAGAGTCCAGCCCGATCCCAGTCGATGACGGCGTTGCTCGAGCAGGCCCTGGACGTGGCGAAGAGGTTCGGTCGCGGCGATCTGGCGCAGCGCCTCGACTCGGCCCGGACCCGGGTGCAGGACCCGCGGATGCGGATCGTGGTGGTCGGACCGCTCAAGCAGGGCAAGAGCCAGTTCGTGAACTCCCTTCTCAACCTCACCGTGTGCTCGGTGGGTGACGACGAGACCACTGCGATCCCCACCGTCGTCCAGAACGCCGAGACGGCGTCGGCGGAACTGATCCTCGCCGATCCGGGCGCCGACCCGATCCGGGTTCCCCTTCCGCTCGACGAGTTGAACGGCATCACGCCGGCCTCGCCTCGCGCCGGGGGCCGGGAGGTGCTGCGGGTGGAGGTCAACGTCCCGAGCCCGCTTCTCGCCGACGGATTGGTCCTCGTCGACACCCCTGGCGTGGGCGGTGCCGGCAACCCGCACGCCGCGAGCACCCTCGGGCTGATTCCGGCGTCCGACGCCGTGTTCGTCCTCTCCGACGCCAGCCAGGAATTCACCGAACCCGAGCTCGGTTTCATCCGCCAGGTGACGAGCCTGTGCCCGTCGGTGGCGTGCCTGATCAGCAAGACCGACCTGTACCCGCACTGGCGCGAGATCGTCGAGGCCGACCGCGGGCACCTCGCGCGCGCCGGTCTCGACGTTCCCCTGATCCCGGTCTCCTCGGTGCTGCGTTCGCACGCGCTGCGACTGCAGGACGAGGAACTCAACACCGAATCCGGTTTCGTCGACCTGTACGCGTTCCTGCGCGATCGGGTGGTGGCGCGGGCGGAGGCGAACACGCGCCGGGCCGTGTCGCTGGACGTGTCCTCCGCGGCCGAGCATCTCACGCTGGGGATCGGCAGTGAGCTTGCCGCCCTGCGTGATCCGGCGAAGGGCGCCGCCGCGGTCGCCGAACTGCAGAAGGCGAAGGCCGCCGCCGAGGAGCTGCACAAGAAGACGTCGCTGTGGCAGCAGACGCTCGGCGACGGTATCGCCGACCTGGCCGCGGACATCGACCACGACCTCCGGGACCGGTTGCGCCGCGTCACGCGCGAGGCGGAGGAGACCGTCGACGAGGGCGACCCCGGCAAGGACTGGGACGCGCTGGGCCAGTGGCTCGAGCAGGAATTCGCCACCGCGATCGGCGACAACTTCGTGTGGGCCCACGACCGCGCGCTGTGGCTGGCCGAGGTGGTCGCGCAGCACTTCGCCGAGACCGGCGCCGTCGAACTGCCGCACCTCGATGTCGCTGATGTGGACGGGGTCCTCGAACCGGTGGCCTCGCTCGCAGACCTCGAGGCGGGTCGCATCGGCATCACCCAGAAGGTCCTCGTCGGTATGCGCGGATCGTACGGCGGCGTGCTCATGTTCGGTCTGATCACCACGATGATGGGGATGGCGCTGGTCAATCCGATCTCGATCGGCGCCGGAGTCCTCCTCGGCACCAAGGCGTACCGGGAAGACCGGGAGAGCCGGATCCTGAAGCGGCGTGCGGAGGCGAAGGCCGCGATCCGCCGGTTCGCCGACGACGCCAGCTTCCAGGTGGGCAAGGAGTCGAAGGATCGGCTCCGGGCGATCCAACGGTTGCTGCGCGACCACTTCACCGCGATCGCCGAGCAGGCGCTGCGCTCGATCAACGACTCGCTGCGCGGCGCGCAGGAGGCGGCGAATCTCGAGTCCACCGAACGGACCCGCCGGATCGCGCAGCTCGAGAAGGATCTGAACGTCGCATCCGAACTGAAACTGCAAGCCGCGCAACTCGTCGCAGGCGACGCGGGAGCGGTCACGGCATGACGGCCGCTCCGCTTCACGAGGCCCGGGCACTCATCGCGTCCGCCCGGCAGCTGTACGCGGGCAGACCCGAGATCCGGGATCAGCTGACCGAATGCGCCCGGCGACTGGAACAACCGCTGCGGGTGGCCCTGGCCGGTTCGCTGAAGGCCGGCAAGTCCACTCTGCTCAATTCCCTGGTGGGGCAGGACATCGCACCCACCGACGCGACCGAGTGCACCCGCGTCGTCACCTGGTATCGCAGCGGGTCGACGCCCACCGTGACGGCGTGGTACCAGCCGGACCCCGGCAGCGGCGCGCAACGGTCCGCCAACGTGCCGGTGCTGCGCCGGGACGGACATCTCACGTTCGACCTCGGCCACCTCACCGCCGACCAGGTGGACCGCCTCGACGTGGAGTGGCCGTCGTCCGCCCTGGCGCACACGACGATCATCGACACCCCGGGCACATCCTCGTTGTCGCGCGACGTCTCGGCCCGCACCCTCGAGATGCTCACACCCGACAACGAGGCGTCCGGCGCCGACGCCGTGGTCTACCTGCTGCGCACGCTCAACGCGACCGACGTCCAGTTCCTCGGTCAGATCGGCGACCACGTGGGCGACGAATCGGGACCGCTCGGGGTGGTCGGTGTCGTGTCGCGGGCCGACGAGGTGGGGGCGGGACGCCTCGACGCCATGATGTCCGCGAAAGAGGTGGCCTCCCGATTCGCGGGCGAACTCGAGCGCACCGGGCTGTGCCAGGCCGTCGTCCCCGTCGCGGGTCTGCTGGCGCTCGGTGCCCGCACGATGCGCCAGGCCGAGTTCACCGCATTCCAGCATTTGGCCGAGGTCCCGGTGGACGATCTGAACCTGGCGATGCTGTCCGCCGACCGGTTCGCGCGTGAGGACAGTCCGCTTCCCGTGGACGCGCGGATGCGCGCCCAGCTGGCAGATCGGTTCGGGCTCTTCGGGATCCGGATGGCCGTCACCCTGATCCGGTTGGGCACCAAGGACTCGCCGACGCTGGCGGCCGAGCTGGTGGAACGCAGCGGCCTCGACGAACTGCGCCAGGTGATCGACATCCAGTTCGGGCAGCGGGCCGATCAGTTGAAGACCCACTCGGCACTCGTGGCACTCAAGCGAGTGCTCACGGCACAACCGGTGCAGGGTGCGGGCGAGATCCTGATGTCGGCCGAACGGTTGCTCTCCGACGTGCACGGTTTCCAGGAACTGCGCCTGCTCGGGCGGCTGCGGTCCACCGAGGTGGGGCTGCCCGCCGACGACGTGGCCGAGCTGCAACGCCTGATCGGCGGATTCGGGATCCAGATCGCCGAACGACTGGGCACCGACGGCGACGACTCCGTGGAGTTGCAGCGGATGCGGGCACTCGCCGCGGTGCGAAAGTGGCGCGAACGGGCCCGCCACCCGCTGCTCGACCAGTTCACCGCGCGGGCCTGCACCGTCGCCGCCCGCAGCGCGGAAGGTGTTCTGGAGGAACTGAACACCGTCCGCCTGTAGTTCGGGTCAGGTGGCGGACACGCCCGCGATCTCACCCTCCCGGAACGCGTTCACGAACAGCTGGTGATCCTTGCGGCTCACCTCGGCGTAGGCGATGCCGAAGTCGATGATCTCGCCGACGAACTCGTCCAGCCTGCCGTCGACGACGCTCTGGATGGCGTCCTCGGTCTGGAACGTGACCAGAGTCTGGTCGCTGTCTTCGTCGGAGACGCAATGCACCTTCGCCGTCGCCCGGCCGAGGTCCTCGAGCACCGGCGCGATGTCCTCCGGTTCGGTGAGGTCGGACCAGTCGAGGTCCAGTTCGTACGGGGAGAGTTCGGCGACCACGAAACCGGTGCCGCCGATCTCCGTGTAGCCGAGCAGCGGATCCGTGTGGACCTGCAGCGCGCGCTGACTCACCACCGTGCGGTGGCCTTCGTGCTCGAAGTAGTCGCGGACACGGGGTTCGTCGACGACGCGGCTGGGCGCGGCGACGTTGCCCTGCTTGAGGGAGAGCACGATGTCGTTCTCGAGCGCCTGGGTCGCCCCTTCGATGAGCACGTTGTACGCCGGGAGGCCGGCGCTGCCGATCCCGAAGCCCTTCCGCCCGACCACGTCCTTGACCCGGTAGAACACCGATCGCGCGGATCGCTTGCTGCGGGGCACCCTCTCGATGTACGTGTCCAGCGCCTCGCACACGGTCGTGCGTTCCTCCTCGTCGAGTTCGCGGACACCGCGGCCACGCCGGAAACGCCGGTCGTAATCCTCGATCACCGTGGCGGACTCGAGCAGGTCCACCCGGGTGGCGAGCCGCGCGCTCAGCAGCAGGTCCTGGATGGCGCCGCGCGAATTGTCCAGGCGCAGCGCGTACGCCTCGTCCGCCTCCCGCTGCACGTAGTGCAGGACGTGCTCGACGTAGCTGCGCAGATAGGTGTCGGCCAGTGCCCGGACATCGCTCTCGGGGAGGGCCTTCTGCCAGCCCATCAGCGCGAGACTCGCGACGAACCGGCGAAGATCCCAGCTGAACGGCCCCACGTACGCCTCGTCGAAGTCGTTGACGTCGAAGACGAGGGTGCCCTCCGAGTTCATGTACGTGCCGAAATTCTCCAGGTGCAGATCGCCGTGAATCCACACTCGGCCGGTGCGCTCGTCCGCCCACGGATCGTCGAAGTCACGCAGATCGTCGTAGAACAGGCACGCGCTGCCCCGGTAGAAGGCGAACGGATCGGCGGCCATCTTCCGGAACTTCGTGCGAAACGCGCTCGGGTCCGCCTCCATCAGATCGGCGAAGGCCTCGACGAGGACCTCCACGATCCGACCCTGCCTCGTGGAATCGGCGTCGTCCACACCAGCCTCCTTCTCGCAGTCCACGCGGCGCCGCACGCCTCGTCACGACCGCACTGCACCACGGTAGCGGTCCCGCGCGCCCCGCGACTGCAGATACGTCCACGCATCGGCCACGACCCGGCGCTCAGTCGCCGAGTCGCGCACCCGTCGTCGGGGAGAAGTAGTGCAGGCGGGCCGGGTCCGGGGCGAGCCGGATCACCTCGCCCTTGGCCGGGGAAGAGGAGTCGCTGACGCGCGCGACGATGTCGTGTCCGCCGAGTTCGCCGTCGCGGACGATGCGTCCGTAGATGTAGGCGTCCGCGCCGAGTTCCTCCACCACGTCGACTTTCACGGTGGTGCCCTGGTCGGACACGGTCCATGCCTCCGGGCGGACACCGACGACGACCCGGCTGGTGTCCAGGGCGCCCAGCACCGAACGCTCGATCGGCGTCGACAGCGAACCGATCCGGGCGTCGCCGTTCACGACGTAGACCTCGAACAGGTTCATGGCCGGTGACCCGATGAATCCGGCGACGAAGCTGTTGACCGGCTTCTCGTACAGCGTCTTCGGGCTCGCGCACTGCTGCAGGATGCCCGCCTTCATGACGGCCACGCGGTCGCCCATGGTCATGGCCTCCACCTGGTCGTGGGTGACGTACACGGTGGTGGTGCCGAGCCGGCGCTGCAACAGTGAGATCTGGGTGCGGGTCTGCACGCGCAGTTTCGCGTCGAGGTTGCTCAGCGGCTCGTCCATGAGGAACACCTGCGGGTCGCGGACGATCGCCCGGCCCATTGCGACACGCTGTCGCTGCCCGCCGGACAGCGCCTTCGGCTTGCGGTTCAGGTAGTCGCCGAGATCGAGAATCTTCGCGGCCTCCTCGACGCGGCGGCCGATCTCGGCCTTGTCCATGCCGGCGATCTCGAGGGCGAAGCCCATGTTCTTCGCCACCGTCATGTGGGGGTACAGGGCGTAGTTCTGGAACACCATCGCGATGTCCCGTTCCTTCGGGGCGAGGGCGGTGACGTCGCGTTCGCCGATGCGGATGGCGCCGTAGTCGACGTCCTCGAGCCCGGCCAGCATCCGCAGCGACGTCGACTTACCGCACCCGGACGGGCCGACGAGGACAAGGAATTCGCCGTCCTCGATGTCGAGGTTCAGCGAATCGACGGCCGGCACATCCGAGCCGGCGTACATCTTGGTGGCTGCGTCGTACGTGACTCGTGCCATGGTGTTCTCCTGGTCGTGGAAGGGGATCTCAGAGTCGGTGTGCCGAGCCCGACGGCTCGGCGTGCAGGAACTGGGGGACCGGCAGACCGGTGGAGTCTGCCTGGCGGGCGACGTTCTCGACGACGGCGTCGACCCGGTCGGCGGGTACGAGGGCGATCGCGGAGCCGCCGAAGCCGCCGCCGGTCATCCTCGCACCCCAGGCCCCGGCCTCGAGGGCGGCGTCGACGGCGGAGTCGAGTTCGACGGAGCTGACCTCGTAGTCGTCGCGCAACGAGGCGTGCGAGCGGTTCAGGGCGTCGCCGATGTCGGCGATCCGGCCGCGGTCGAGCAGGTCGGCGACTTCCCGGACGCGGCGGATCTCGCCGAGCACGTGCCGGACCCGCTGCGCTGCCGGGGAACTCAGCGCCGCGACGGCGGCGTCGGGGTCGGCGACGTCGCGCAGGGTGGTGACGCCGAGGTCGGCGCAGGCCTTCTCGATGGTGGCGCGCCGGTTGCCGTACCGGCCGTCGACCAGCCGGTGCGTCGCGTTGGTGTCGATGACCACCAGTCGGGCGCCCGCAGAGCCGAAGTCGAGCGGAACGTGCCGGGTCGCGCCGCCGCGGCAGTCGAGGAGCAACGCGTGTCCGGGGCGGGCGAGCATCGCGACCGTCTGGTCCATGCCGCCGGTGGAGGCGCCGGCGATCTCGTTCTCCGCGAGGATGGATGCGGTGATCAGCGGCCGTCGGCCGGCGTCGTCCGTGGGTAGTCCGGCGAGGTCGGCGACCGCCAGCGCGAACGCGCACTCGAGCGCGGCCGAACTGGACAGCCCGGAGCCGACGGGGACCGTCGAATGCACCGCCACGTCGAAACCCGTTGCCGCCGTCAGGTGCCCGGACCGGCCCAGCGCCCACACCACCCCGGCGACGTACGCGGCCCAGCCGGCCGGGTGGCCCGGGGCGACGTCGGCGAGCGGACCCTGCCAGGACTCGCCGGTGTGCGTGGACACGGCGTGCAGGCTCCCGTCGTCGCGCACTCGGACGGCGACGACGGTCACGTAGGGGAGCGCGAACGGCAGCACCAGCCCGCCGGCGTAGTCGACGTGCTCACCGATCAGGTTGACCCGGCCGGGCGCAGTCCAGACGCCGTCCGCGGCGCCGCCGAACGTGCTGCGGAACAACGCCTCCGCAGTGCCCGCGACCGCGGCGGCGTCGACGGGGGTGACCCACTGCGCCGCACTCACGACGCCACCTCCCGCAGCCGGTCGGCGATGCGCTCGGGGGTGGTGTCGTTGACCCACGCCCCCATCCCGGACTCGGATCCCGCCAGGTACTTCATCCGGCCCGGCGACCGCATCATCGAGAACAGCTGCAGGTGCAGGCGTCCGAGCGGGCGGTCCTCGCCGACGGGCGCCTGATGCCACGCGGCGATGTAGGGCACGGCGTCGACACCCTCGAAGAACCGGTCGACCCGCCGCAGCAGTTCGAGATAGACGTGGGCGAGTTCGTCGCGCTCGTCGTCGGACAGTTCGGTGAGGTCACGGACGTCGCGGTGCGGGGCGAGATGCACCTCCAGCGGCCAGCGCGAGGCGGCGGGGACGTACGCGGTCCAGTGTTCGCCGGCCAGGACCACCCGCCTGCCGGACCGGCGTTCGGCGTTGAGGACGTCGGCGAGCAGCAGTCGCCCGGTGCTCTCGAAGTGCGCGCGGGAGCGCCGGATCAGCGCGTCCGTGCGGGGCGGCAGGTACGGGTAGGCGTAGATCTGTCCGTGCGGATGGGTCAGGGTGACGCCGATTTCCTTGCCCCGGTTCTCGAAGCAGAACACCTGCCGGACCCCCGGCAGCGCCGACAGTTCGGCGGTGCGGTCGGCCCAGACGTCGACGACGGTGCGGACCCGGTCGACGCTCAGGGTGGAGAAGGCGGCATCCGGGTTGCTGGTGAAGCACACGACCTCGCACCTGCCCGCTCCCGGGGCCAACGGCCACAACGCTTCTCCGTCGACGCAGTCCGGAAGGTCCTGCTCGGCGGCGGCCGTCGCCAGCGACGGGAAGCGGTTCTCGAACACCACCACGTCGTAGTCGTCGGCCGGAATCTCCGTGGGCGCCTTGCCCGGCATGCTCGGGGCGAGTGGTGACGCGTCCGGCGGCGGCAGGAACGTGCGGTCCATCCGCTGGGCGGCGATGACCACCCATTCCCCGGTGAGCACGTCGAAGCGCATCTGCGACTGCGACACCGCCGGCGGCAGCGGACGTGAATCCACCAGCTCGCGGGTGGCGCCGCCCGACACGTACGGCTCGGAGTCGTCGAAGTAGATGAGTTCGCGGCCGTCCGCGAGGGTCGTCCGGGTCTTGCGCATCCGGAGCCGTGTGGCGGACTCCGGCGCATCCTGTTCGTCACGCACGGTCATCGGTGGGTCCTTCCCGGTTCTCCCGTGTCACCACGAGGTCCCCGACGTGGTCGGCAAGCGCTTCCTGGGCGGCGCGCTCGAGCCCGGCGTCGGTGATGAGGATGTCGACGTCGGACAGCGGGATCGTGTTCGCCAGTGCGGTCACCCCCCACTTCGTGTGGTCGGCGAGCACCACGACCCGCCGCGACGACGCGACGAGCGCCTGATTGGTCTGTGCTTCCATCAAATTGGGGCAGGTCAGCCCCGAGTCGATCCCCATGCCGTGCGTACCCAGGAACAGCATGTCCACGTGGATCCCGCGGAGGGCGGCGACCGTGAGCGGCCCGACCAGCGCGAACGACGGGGTGCGCTGACCACCGGTGAGGAGGATGGTCTGGTCGTCGCGGCCGCCTTCGTGGAACGCGTCGGCGACGGGCAGCGAATTGGTGACGACGGTGATGTCGGGGACGTCGAGGAGTTCGCGGGCGAGGGCGTGCGTGGTGGTGCCGCCGGAGATGCCCACCGACGTGCCCGGGCGGACCAGTCGGGCTGCGGCGCGGGCGATGGCCCTCTTGGCCTCGCGGTCGAGTTCGGACTTCGCCGAGAACCCCGGTTCGTGCACACTTGCCGACCGCGGCAGCGTGACCCCGCCGTGCACCCGCTCGACGAGACCCTGCTCGACGAGTTCGTTGATGTCGCGCCGGATGGTCATGTCGGAGACCCCGAGCGTCGCGCCGAGGTCGACGACCTTCACCGCACCGCGGGAGGTGACCTCGTCGAGGATCACCTGCTGGCGCTGACGAGCGAGCATCATGCGTCCGCCTTTCGGGTCCGGGCGCCGGTGGTGGCGCTGTCTTCGCGGATCACAGCACAGCTGCCGGGTTCCAGCGTGAGCGGTCCGTCGACCACCCGTTCGCTGACGAGATCGGTGCCGGACACCTCGACGGTCACCTTCTCGGTCGTGTGGTTGAGGACGAATAGCCACGATCCGTTCTCGCCCTGCCTGCGCACGATCTCGACGTCGGAGTTCTGCCCCGCGTGGAGATCGAGACCGGCTGCGGAGCAGATCGTCTCGGCGATCCTCGTCCAGCCCTGCGCATCGGGGACGGTGGCGAGGTACCAGGCCGCGCCGTCGCCGACCGGTCGGCGGGTGAGGGCGGGCACGCCCTGCAGATGCCCCTCGGTGTGGCGGGCGAGAACGTCCACATCGTCGGACACCGTCAGGTACTCGGTCCAGATGCCGGCTGCGGTGCCGTCGTCGAGGGTGACGGTCTCGTCCGCGCCGAGCGGGAAGAACTCCTCGGCGCGGACACCGAGCAGGTCGCGGAACGCCCCGGGGTAGCCGCCGACCCGGACGTGATCGTCGCGGTCCGCGATCCCGGAGAACGCGGTGACGAGCACCTGGGCGCCGGCTTGGGCCGCCGCCTCGATGCGCGCGGCGTCCTCGTCGCTGCACAGGTACACGGCCGGAACGACCACCACGGCGTACCCGCTCAGGTCGGCGTCCGGCGGGATCACGTCGCACGTGACGCCGGAGAAGGCGTGGTGGGCGCGTTCGGCGATCGCCTTGGGCTGCATCAATCGGGACGGGTGCCCGTCCTGCTCGCACGCCCACTGCGACTCCCAGTCGAACAGCACGCCCACCGGGGCCTCGACGCGACTGCCGGCCACCGGCTCGAGGCGGCGCAGCACGGCGCCGAGCTGGACGACTTCCCGCCATCGTGCGGAGTCGGTGCCCGCGTGCGGAACCAGGGCGGAATGGAACTTCTCCGCACCGGCGTCGGACGCGCGGAACTGGAAGAAGGCGATGCCGTCCGCCCCGCGGGCGACGTGGGCGAGGGAGTTGCGCAGCATCTCCCCGGGGGACTTCGCCCGGTTGACCGGCTGCCAGTTGACGGCGCTGGTCGAGTGTTCCATCAGCAGCCACGGCCGCGAGCCCGCGATGCCGCGGGTCAGGTCGGCGGAGAACGACAGCCGGTGGTGGGCGGCGCCGTCGCCCGTCGCGGGCCCCACCAGGTAGTGGTCGGTGGAAACCAGGTCCTGTTCGGGCGCCCACTGCGCGTAGTTCATGTCGCCGGCGAGCGACTGCGGTGAGCCCATGCCCACCATGAAGTTGGTGGTGACCGGGACGTCGGGGGTGATGCGCCGCAACACCTCCCGCTCGGCGAGGTACTGGTCGAGGAGGGCGTCCGAGCAGAACCGGCGCCAGTCCAGCAGATGCGTGGGATTGCCGAACGTCGTGCTCGCGGCGGGCGGCACCACTTCGTTCCAATCGCTGTAGTGCTGGCTCCAGAACGTCGTGCCCCATGCCCGGTTGAGTTCGGTGAGGTCGCCGTAGCGACGCTGCAGCCACCGCCGGAACGCCCGCGCGCTGTCGGGGGAGTAGCAGCGTGAGTTGTGGCAGCCGAGTTCGTTCGACACGTGCCAGAGCGCGAGTGCGGGGTGGCCGCCGTAACGGCTGGCCATCTTCTCGATGAGGACGAGGGAGTGGTCGCGGTAGATCGGCGAACTCGGGCTCCACGTCTGCCTGCTGCCGATCTCGTACCGGTAGCCGCGCTCGTCCACGGGCCGGACCTCGGGATGCGCGGTCGTGAGCCACGGCGGTGGGGACGCGGTCGCCGTGGCCAGGTCGACGCGAACGCCGCCGTCGTGCAGGAGGTCGAGGACGCGGTCGAGCCAGCCGAAGTCCCACGTGTCGGGGGTGGGCTGCAGCCGCGCCCAGGAGAAGACGCCGACGGTCGCGAAGTCGACACCCGCCTCGCGCATGAGTTCGACGTCGCGCTGCCAGACCTCTTCCGGCCACTGCTCGGGGTTGTAGTCACCGCCGAAGGAAATGCCCCGGGTCGGCCACCGCAGGGGCCGCCCGCCGGGCTCGCTCGCTGTGTGCATGCTCACAATCTGTCCGATCGCTGTTCAAAAGTCAACATGAATGAACATTTCTGCACTTCCGCAGGTGAAAGCACTTCTAACTGCTTGACAACGCGCAATGCGGCGTGATTTTGTAACCTGCATCACGTAAGGGCGTGAGACGGCAGCACCGAAACATGATCGAAGTTGTTCAATTTCGATCAAATTGGTGAGCGACTCCGCCCACCCGGTACTCAATCGAAAAGGGCACCATGAACCGAAACGAGCTGCCGCACCCGTGGCAACCCTCCCGGCGCACCTTTCTCAAGGCCGCGCTCGGCGCCGCGGGCGCCCTGTCGACGGCGGGCCTACTGTCCGGGTGCACGAGCGGTGTCGACCCCCACGTGATCACCCTCGGATCGCGGCTGTCGGACAAGAACGCCAAACGCGGCGTGCAGGACGTCGTCGGGATGTTCCAGCAGCAGACCGGCGGCGCCGTGCGGATCAACTCCGTCGACTCCACCTCGTTCCAGGAGAACGTCAACAACTACCTGCAGGGCACCCCGGACGACGTCTTCACCTGGATGTCGGGGTACCGGATGAAGTACTTCGCCGACAAGGGTCTCGTCGACGACGTCAGCTCGGTGTGGCAGTCGCACGGCAGCGGTTTCAGCGACAGTTTCCGCGACGCGTCCACCGGAACCGACGGCAAGCAGTATCTGGTCCCGTTCTTCTACTACCCGTGGGCCGTGTTCTACCGTCCCAGCCTCTGGCAGCAGCGCGGCTACGCGCCGCCGAAGACGTTCGACGAATGGGTGACCCTGTCCAAGCGGATGCAGGCCGACGGACTCACCCCGATCGGGTTCGGCGTCCGCGACGGCTGGCCACCGTTCGGCACGTTCGACTACCTCGACTTGCGCCTCAACGGCGTCGACTTCCACCGCTCCCTCCTCGCGGGCGACGTGAGCTGGACCGACAACCGCGTCCGGTCGGTGTTCGACACCTGGCGCGAGATCCTCCCGTTCCACCAGCCGCAACCACTGGGCCGCAAGATGTCCGAGGCGCAGCAGGCCCTCCTCAACAAGGAGGTCGGCATGCTGGTGGCCGGCATGTTCGTCGCGCAGAGCTTCCCCGCGGGGCCAGACCGCGAGGATCTGGACTTCTTCGCGTTCCCCGAACTCGACTCCGCTGTCGGCACTTCGGCGGTGGAGGCGCCCATGGACGGATTCATGATGCGCAAGGACCCCCGCAACCGCGCGGGCGCCGAGCAGTTCCTCTCCTTCCTCACCGAAGCCGCGCCAACGGTCGCGTACGCGAAGCAGGACCCGCAGGCGATACCCGCGCACCGTGACGCCGATCTGTCGAGTTTCCCTCCGCTCGTGCAGAAGTCGGCCGCCCTCGTCCAGGGTGCGGGGTCCATCACCCAGTTCCTCGACCGGGACACCCGCCCCGACTTCGCGTCCGTCGTGATGATCCCGGCGATGCAGCAGTTCCTGGGCAACCCGAACGACGTCGACGGTCTGGTCCGCAGTATCGAGCGTCAGAAGGCGGCGGTGTTCGGGCAATGAGCGCACACGAGAAGACAACGACCACCATCGCCGTCCCGACAGGTCAGGTGAATTCATGACCAGCACAGTTCCTCCCCAGGCCGGAACCGAACCCAGGATCCCGGCGCCGAAGGTCCGGCGCAGCCGGGGTGACCGGTGGACCATCGCCGTCATGCTCGGGCTGCCCGCCGCGATCGTGATCGGGCTGGTGTGGATTCCCACCGTGTTCACGGTGATCCTGTCGTTCGCACGCTGGGACGGCATCGGCGGCACGTCCACCATCGAGTGGATCGGCCCGCAGAACTACGTCGACGCCGTCCAGGCGTACCCACCGTTCCAGCAGGCCCTCCATAACAACGTCCTCTGGCTGGCGTTCCTGTTCGTCTTCCCGACGATCCTCGGCATCTTCCTCGCCGTTCTGCTCGACCGGGGCCTGAAGGGAAGCCGGCTGTACCAGAGCATCTTCTACATCCCGGTGGTGTTGTCGATGGCACTGGTCGGATTCGTGTGGCAACTGATCTACGCCACCGACGGCGGAGTGCTCAACACCATCCTCGGCACGGACGTCGACTGGCTCGGCGACCCCGACGTCAACATCTGGGCCGTCATGGTCGCCGCGAGCTGGCGGCATACCGGCTACATCATGTTGCTGTACTTGGCGGGCCTCAAGGCTATCGACCCGTCTGTGCGCGAGGCGGCGCTCATGGACGGCGCCGGCCCGATCCGCACGTTCTTCCGGATCGTGTTCCCCCTGATGAAGCCCACCAACCTGCTGATCATCGTCATCACAGTCATCGAGGCCCTGCGCGCCTTCGACCTCGTGTGGGTGATCAACAAGGGCCGCAACGGACTCGAACTCATCTCCGCCCTCGTCACCGCCAACGTGGTGGGCGAGGCGGGCCGGGTCGGATTCGGTTCGGCCCTGGCGACGATCATGCTGGTGATCTCGCTGGTATTCATTGCCCTCTATCTCTGGATCGTGATGCGGAGCGACGACTGATGACCATGACGACACCCCTCGCCGACCACAGTGCGCCCGTCGACCGGACCGGGCCCCGCAACAAGGCCGCGGTCGCCAACCGGCGCCGGCTGAGTACCGCGCACGCGGCGATGTACCTCCTGCTCACCGCCCTGGCGTTGCTGTGGATCTCCCCGCTCCTGTGGGCGCTCTACAACTCGTTCCGCGACTACGACTACGTCCTCACCCACGGCTACCTGTCGGTCGGCGGATTCACGCTCAGCAATTACACCGAGTCGTGGGAGGTCGGCGGAATCCCGCACTACTTCCTCAACTCGATGCTCATCACCATCCCGGCGGTGCTGCTGATCCTGTTCATCGGGTCGATGGCGGCATTCGTGCTCGCCCGGTTCCCGTGGAAGCTCAACGTGATCATGCTGGCGGTGTTCATCGCGGGCAATCTGCTGCCGCAGCAGACGCTGCTGACCCCGCTGTTCCGTCTGTACAACGCGATTCCGTTGCCGTACTGGATGAGTTCGTCGGGCTCGCTCTACGACAGCTACTGGGGACTGATCCTGGTGCACGTCGCGTTCCAGACCGGGTTCTGCGTGTTCGTGCTGAGCAATTACATGAAGACGGTTCCGCCGGAACTGCTCGAGGCGGCCACCGTGGACGGCGCCGCGCTGTTCCGCCAGTACTGGCAGGTGGTGCTCCCGCTGTGCCGCCCTGCCCTGGCTGCGCTCGCGACGCTCATGATCACCTGGATTTACAATGATTTCTTTTGGGCTCTCGCGTTGATGGTCAGCGGCGACAAGCTGCCGGTCACCACCGCGCTGCAGAATCTGCAGGGCAGCTTCTTCACCGACACCAACCTGCTCGCCGCCGGATCGGTGCTCGTCGCATTGCCGACGGTGCTCGTATTCGTCGCGCTGCAGCGGCATTTCGTTTCCGGACTGACGATGGGAGCCAACAAGTGAGTGCGACTCCACCGCACGCGTACGTCCACCTCACCGCCGGCGGTGCGTCCGTCGTGCTCGACCTCACCGGGGGACGGTTGCCGGCGATCGTGCACTGGGGTGCGACGCTCGACGCTCTGAACCTCACCGACGTCGAAGCCCTGGCGCAGGCGAACATCGAGCCCCCCGCGGGCAACGTGGTCGATCTCCCGGTGCGGCTGTCGATACTCCCCGAACACCACACCGGGTGGGTGGGGAAACCCGGGATCGCGGGGCATCGCGATGGCGCCGACTGGTCGCCGCTGTTCACGACCACCACGCTCACGGTCGACGGAGCCGAGCACCGGTCGGGACTCGTCGAGGTGGGTGCCGGCGCGGTGCGGGTCGTCGCACACGACACGGTCGCCGATCTCGGTCTGGTCCTCGACATCGAACTGCTGCCGAGCGGCCTCCTGAGGGCGCGCGCCGAGGTCACGAACGCGGGCGACTCCTTCTATTTTCTCGACGACCTCCAGCTCGCGTTCCCGGTCCCGCCGCAGGCGCGGGAAATCCTCGACTTCGCCGGCCGGTGGGGGAAGGAACGCGTCCCGCAGCGCAGCGAGCTCACCGTCGGGATCCACGAACGGGAAGGGCGCAAGGGTCGCACCGGCCCGGACGCCGCGACGGTGCTCTCCGTCGGCGTACCCGGTTTCGGTTTCGCGCGCGGCGAGGTGTGGGGCACCCACGTCGCGTTCAGCGGCAACCACCGCCACTACGCCGAACGTCTCTTCACCGGTTTCCAGGTGGTCGGCGGCGGGGAACTACTCCTGCCCGGCGAGGTACGGCTGGCGGACGGCGAGAGCTACGAAACGCCCTGGATCTACGGCGCCTATGGCGACGGGCTCGACGACCAGGCGCATCGCTTCCACAACTATCTCCGGTCGCGCCCCACGCACCCGCGGCGCGCGCGCCCGGTCACGATCAACGTGTGGGAGGCGGTCTACTTCGACCACGACCTGGCCCGGTTGACGGACCTGGCGGATCGCGCGGCAAAGCTCGGCGTCGACCGTTATGTGCTCGACGACGGCTGGTTCAGGTACCGGCGCAACGATCTGGCGGGACTGGGGGACTGGCACGTCGATGAAACGGTGTGGCCGGACGGTCTGCATCCGATCGTCGATCACGTCCGTTCCCTCGGCATGGAGTTCGGCCTGTGGTTCGAACCGGAGATGATCAACCTCGATTCCGACCTCGCGCGGGAACATCCCGAGTGGGTGATGGCGACCGGCGGGCGGACACCCGTGCCGTCCCGGAACCAGCAGGTGCTCAATCTGGGGATCCCCGAGGCGTACGACCACATCCTCGAGCGGATGTCCGCGATCCTCCGCGAGTACGACATCGCCTACATCAAGTGGGACCACAACCGCGACCTGATCGACGCGGGCACCGCACCGCACGGGCGCGCCGGCGTCCACGACCAGACTCTCGCCACCTATCGGCTGATGGATGAACTGAAGCGCCGCTTCCCCGGACTGGAGATCGAATCCTGCTCGTCGGGAGGAGCGCGGGTGGACCTCGGCATCCTCGAACGCACCGACCGCGTCTGGGTCTCGGACTGCATCGACCCGCTCGAGCGCCAGCAGATGAACCGGTGGACGATGCAGCTGCTTCCCCCTGAGCTGCTCGGCTCGCACATCGCGTCCGGCATCTCCCACACGACGGGCCGATACCACCGCCTGTCGTTCCGGGCGGGGACGGCGCTCTACGGTCACCTCGGAATCGAGTGGGACCTCGCAACCGCCACCGACGACGAGAACGCACAGCTCGCCGTGTGGATCGACCTGTACAAGCGGCACCGTGAACTCCTGCACACGGGAACGATGGTGCGCGCCGACGAAATCGACCCGACCCTGCTCGTCTACGGCGCCGTCGCGCAGGACCGGGCGGAGGCGCTGTTCTTCCTCGCGTACGTGGGGCGCTCCGAGGTGTCACCGCGCGGCAGGTTCACGCTGCCCGGGCTCGTCCCCGACCAGCGCTATCGAGTGCGTCCCGTCTTCGCCGGTGTACTGGACGAGGGCCTGAAACCGCCCGCGTGGTTTAACGTGCCCCCACACGACCAGCCGACCGTCACCACCGCACCCGGCGGCGGACGAGCCGACGGACTGTCCGCGGGAAGCGAGGTTCCCGGCATCTCGATGACGGGCCGGGCCCTCGCGGTGGTGGGTCTGCAGACACCCGCGTCGTTCCCCGACGACGTGGTCGTGCTCTCCGTCACGGCGGAGGCGTAACCGCAGCGGCAGGTAGGCAACATGCACCCTGGGGTAGGTAGCCGGAGCCCCCGGATCGGGGCACCATAGTTCTCACCAGTCGGCGAAAAGTTGAACCGCAGGAGGTCAGTCAACACTCGAAACGCCACACGCTGAGAAGAGAACACCTCACCGGAACCCGAACCCGGTGAGGTGTTTTCGTCTGTTCTCGCCGCCGGTCAGAACTCCATGCCGGCGTCGGCGCCCATCTGCATGGTGGTGTTTCCGCCGTCGAGGGATTCCCGGATGATGTCGGCGTGACCGGAGTGGTGGCCGGTCTCCCGGATGATGTGGAGCAGGGTGCGACGGACCGTCCACCACTGCCGCTCGGGCGCCCAGGGTGCGGTGGGCAGGGGGACGAGCACGTCCAGGTCGTCGAGTCCGGCCACGGCGGCCTCGGTCGCGCGGGCCACCCCGGCGTACTCGGCCAGCAGTCCCTCGAGGGTTTCGTCGTCCCGCATGTAGTACTTCTCCATCGCCCACTCCATGTCGAACTCCGCGTTCTCGTCGGGTTCGAGAATGGTTTCGACCCAGTGCTTTTCCGTGTGGGACACGTGCTTGATCAGTCCGCCGAGCGTCAGGTCGCTGACGGTCGAGCGCTGCCGTGCCTGTTCGTCGTCGATGCCGCGGACGGTGATCAACAGGGTGGCTCGCTGCTCCTGCAGGATTTGGAGGAGGTCGGCGCGCTCACCGGTGGCCGGGGACTTCTGCGAAGTGGTCATGAGAAGAACGATAGGGGCGATTGAGGTCAGAAACGGTCCTCATTAGGAAGGCCTTCTCAGGGTTTTTCTCGGGGTCCAAGTTGGGTGCCTTCCTGGATGTGCGGAAAGCTCCCGCCGCGAAGGATTCTCGTATGAACTTCGACTCGCCGGGACCGGCACCCCGGCCCTCGCGCCGACGCGCATGGCCCCGCGTTCTCGGGGGCATGGTGTCGCCCGTTCTCGTCGCCGTCACAGTGGGAGTCGGCACGTTCGCATACGCCTCGACCGCCGCCGAGATCGACACCGGCGGGCGGATGGAATTCGGGCGAGCCCTGACGGTTCCCTTGCTCGCACCGGACGACAACCTGCCCGGAACACTTTCCCCGCCACCGACGCGTGCCAAGTGAGAGTCTCAGCGACTCCGGTGCAGCCACGTGGACACCCCGGGGGCGAACAGGGCGAGCACTCCCACCGCGACGAGGGCGCTGTAGGCGAGCGGCGCCCACTGCAGCACACCGGCGGTCGCGTCACTGGCGTCGGACAGCAGGATCCACAGGCCCACCCCGCCGGCGACACTGAGGACGCCGACGACGGCGAGGGTGATCTGGCCCGCCGGTTTCCGGGCGCGCAGGAGTTGTATCCCCAGCAGCCCGAGGAGGATCAGGACGACGGCGATGGCGCCGCTGCCGATCAGCGTCAGGTTCACCGTGTCGGTGATGTCCGTCGCGGAGTCCCCGGGATTGTCCGCGGCCACCGATGACTCGAGGGCGTCGCGTACCGCGCCGAGGTCGAGCGCGATGGCCCCGGCGATTCCGGCGAGAACGACGAACGATCCCACCCAGGCGGACAGCGACACCGCGACCGCCTTCGGGGTGGCATCGGTGGGGGCTGCGCGCAGCGGGGTGACCGCGAACTCCGGACGCGGCGGTACGGGTCGCGGCGGTTCCGGCCGGCGTGGCGGCTGTTCGGGTGTCGTCACGCTGCGATCCTATCGACCTGCCGTACCGTGGCGTGCCGACGCGCGGGTCCGCGTCGGCGGCGCCGAAGCAAGGCGCCGAAACAAGGCGCCGAAAAAAGTGTGGGCACCCGGGAACAAATCTCCGCACCCCTCCGTTGAGCCTTACGACAAGATTGAGCGTGCAAGACTCAAGTTCGAATTGACTCCCGACGGTGTCGGAGTGCAAACTTGAGCGGAGGGCGCTCATCAAGCGCCAACATCGCAGTTCAGTCATGAATAACCTGCCCACAGGACTGCAAAACGAAAGTGAGGAACACTATGGCTCGTGCCGTCGGTATCGACCTCGGTACAACGAACTCGGTCGTGTCTGTGCTGGAGGGCGGCGAGCCCGTAGTGGTCGCCAACGCCGAAGGTTCACGCACCACCCCGTCGATCGTCGCCTTCGCCAAGAACGGTGAGGTGCTGGTCGGCCAGCCCGCCAAGAACCAGGCCGTCACCAACGTCGACCGCACCATCCGCTCCGTCAAGCGCCACATCGGCACCGACTGGAACGTGGAGATCGACGGCAAGAAGTACACGCCCCAGGAGATCAGCGCGCGCACGCTCATGAAGCTGAAGCGCGACGCCGAGGCGTACCTGGGTGAGGACATCACGGACGCCGTGATCACCGTCCCCGCGTACTTCGAGGACGCCCAGCGTCAGGCCACGAAGGAAGCCGGCCAGATCGCCGGACTCAACGTCCTGCGCATCGTCAACGAGCCCACCGCGGCCGCCCTGGCCTACGGCCTCGACAAGGGCGACAAGGAACAGACCATCCTGGTGTTCGACCTCGGTGGCGGCACCTTCGACGTCTCGCTGCTCGAAATCGGCGACGGCGTCGTCGAGGTTCGCGCCACGTCCGGCGACAACCACCTCGGTGGTGACGACTGGGACGAGCGCATCGTCACGTGGCTCGTCGACAAGTTCAAGGCTCAGAACGGCATCGATCTGACCAAGGACAAGATGGCCCTGCAGCGTCTCCGTGAGGCTGCCGAGAAGGCCAAGATCGAACTGAGCTCCTCGCAGAGCACGTCGATCAACCTGCCCTACATCACCGTCGACGCGGACAAGAACCCGCTGTTCCTCGACGAGCAGTTGTCCCGCAGCGAGTTCCAGAAGATCACCTCCGATCTCCTCGACCGCACCCGCGCGCCGTTCCAGGCCGTGATCAAGGACAGCGGCATCGCCGTCAAGGACATCGACCACGTCGTGCTCGTCGGTGGTTCCACCCGTATGCCCGCCGTCTCCGATCTGGTGCGCGAGCTGACCGGTGGCCGTGAGCCCAACAAGGGCGTCAACCCGGACGAGGTCGTCGCCGTCGGCGCCGCCCTGCAGGCCGGCGTCCTCAAGGGCGAGGTCAAGGACGTGCTGCTCCTCGACGTCACCCCGCTGTCCCTCGGCATCGAGACCAAGGGTGGCGTGATGACCAAGCTCATCGAGCGCAACACCACCATCCCGACCAAGCGTTCCGAGACCTTCACCACGGCTGACGACAACCAGCCCTCGGTGCAGATCCAGGTGTTCCAGGGTGAGCGCGAAATCGCCTCGCACAACAAGCTGCTCGGCTCGTTCGAGCTGGCCGACCTGCCGCCCGCCCCGCGTGGCGTGCCGCAGATCGAGGTCACCTTCGACATCGACGCCAACGGCATCGTGCACGTGACCGCCAAGGACAAGGGCACGGGCAAGGAGAACACGATCAAGATCCAGGACGGCTCCGGTCTGTCCAAGGAAGAGATCGAGCGGATGGTCAAGGACGCCGAGGCTCACGCCGAGGAAGACAAGGCCCGCCGCGAGGAGGCCGAGGTTCGCAACCAGGCCGAGTCGCTGGTGCACCAGACCGAGAAGTTCATCAAGGACAACGAGGACAAGGTGCCCGCCGACGTCAAGGAGAAGGTCGAGGCTGCCATCAAGGAAGCCAACGACGCTCTCGCAGGCACCGACATCGCGGCCGTGAAGACCGCGGTCGAGAAGCTGGCCACCGAGTCGCAGGCCCTCGGCCAGGCGATCTACGAAGCCAGTGCCGCTGAGGAAGCCGCCAACACCGACGGCTCCGGCGCGAGTGGTGCCGACGACGTCGTCGACGCCGAGGTCGTGGACGAGCCGTCCGACTCGGAGAAGAAGTGACGTCCGACAACACCGAGCAGGAACCGGTCACTTTCGTGGACAAGCGGAAGATCGACCCCGAGACCGGTCGGACACGGGACGCGGAGCCGGTAGTGGAGCCCCTCGCGGGCACCGCTGCCGCCCCGCAGCCCGGCTCGGTGGACGAAGGGGACCTGCCGGCGACGGCAGCTCCGGAGACGGACGAGTTGGCGGAGCGCACCGCCGACCTGCAGCGACTGCAGGCGGAGTACGCCAACTACCGCCGCCGTGTCCAGCGCGACAAGCAGGCCGACATCGCGAACGCCAAGGCGTCCGTCGTCGGTGAGCTCATCGCGGTGCTGGACGACCTCGACCGTGCACGCAGCCACGGCGACCTCGACTCGGGGCCGCTGAAGGGTGTGGCAGACAAGCTCACCGGCACCCTCACCTCGCTCGGCCTGAGCGAGTTCGGTGCCGAGGGCGACGCATTCGATCCGGCGCTGCACGAGGCAGTGCAGCACGAGGGCGAGGGTCACGACCCCGTTCTCGGCACGGTGATGCGAAAGGGCTACAAATTCGGTGATCGCGTCCTGCGGCATGCGATGGTAGCTGTGATCGACCGCGCCGGCGATGACGGCGCGAACACCTCCGACGAGGCGGCGAAGCCCGCCGAGTCGGAACAAGAGTAAGAGCGAGAGGAGGAGACGCCCAGTGAGCCAGCGGGAGTGGATCGAAAAGGACTTCTACAAGGAGCTGGGCGTCTCGTCCCACGCATCCGCGGACGAGATCAAGAAGGCGTACCGCAAGCTCGCCCGCGACCTTCATCCCGACGCGAACCCCGGCGACACGAAGGCCGAGGAGCGTTTCAAGTCCGTCAGCGAAGCACACGCCGTGCTCTCGGATCCTGCCAAGCGCAAGGAATACGACGAGGCCCGGCGGCTGTTCGCGAGCGGCGGGTTCGGTCAGGGCGGCGGCGGATTCAACCCGGGAGCCGGCGGTTTCGGCCAGGGCGGATTCGACATCAACGACCTGTTCGGTGGCGGCGGCGCGGCGGCCGGTGACGGCGGCCTCGGCGACATCTTCGGTGGCCTGTTCAATCGCGGCGCCGGTGGTGGCGGCGCGACCCGCACGACCAACCGTCCCCGTCGTGGCAGCGACGTCGAGACGGAGACGACCCTCGAATTCCGCGAAGCCACGCTGGGTGTCACGGTGCCGCTGCGACTGACCAGCCCGTCGCCGTGTACCACCTGCCACGGCAGCGGTGCCAAGCCGGGAACCAGCCCGCGAGTCTGCCCGCGCTGCAACGGAACCGGAATCGTCAGCCGCAACCAGGGCGCATTCGGGTTCAGTGAGCCGTGCGACGACTGCCGCGGTACCGGCTCGATCATCGACTCGCCGTGCGAGGTGTGCCACGGCAACGGGGTCACCAACCGGACCCGCACCATCACCGTCCGCGTCCCCGCTGGTGTCAGCGACGGACAGAAGATCCGGCTGGCAGGCCAGGGCGAGGCGGGCCTGCGCGGCGCGCCGTCCGGCGACCTGTTCGTCACGGTCCGGGTGCGTCCCGACAAGGTGTTCGGCCGCAACGGCGACGACCTCACGCTCGTCGTCCCCGTCAGCTACGGTGAGCTCGTGCTCGGAACCACCGCCTCCGTCCCCACTTTGGAGGGGCGTGTCGGTGTGAAGATTCCGGCGGGCACGGCCGACGGCCGGGTCCTGCGTGTACGCGGCCGAGGCGTTCCCAAGCGCGCCGGTGGCGCCGGTGACCTGCTAGTCACGGTCAAGGTCGCCGTTCCGCAGAAGCTCGACGACCCGGCCACCGAAGCACTGAAGACCTATCTGGAAGCAGAGAAGGCCAGCGGATTCGATCCCAGGGCCGGGTGGGCGGGTGCCTGATGAGCGATACGACCCAGGATCCACGCGAGACCGCGGTTGATCCGGACGCCCAGATCTTCGTGATCTCGGTGGCCGCGGAACTCGCCGGCATGCATGCCCAGACGTTGCGCACCTACGACCGGCTCGGTCTCGTCACCCCGCACCGCACGTCCGGTGGCGGGCGACGATACTCGCCGCGGGATGTGGCGCTGCTCCGCGAGGTGCAACGCCTCTCGCAGGACGAGGGTGTCAACCTCGCCGGGATCAAGCGGATCATCGAACTCACCAACCAGGTGGAGGCTCTGCAGCACCGGGTCCGTGAGCTGGCCGAGGAGGTCGCGAAGATTCACGCCGGTTACCGGCGCGACCTCGTGCCGATCCCGCGGAGCAACGCGCTCGTCGTGTGGAAGCCGCGACACCAGCGCTGACCCGGCGAACATCCGGGTGAACCGAACCGATGTCGCACTGGTTCTGTCGGAGTGAACCAGTGCGACATCGGGCCCCAACCCCCGGCTTATCGGTCGCGGTTTCCCCAGCGGGGCCCGCGGCGAGTACGTGAGCGCGGAATGTTCATCTCCTCGAGACGCGCCTTGATCTCCTCGGTGGTCCACATCGTGCGGGAGACCGTCGGGGTGGGGGTCTCGGTGACGTGCATGATCATGTTCTCCGGCTTTCTTCGAGTGTTCAGTGGATGGTCGGGATCGTCTGTCAGGGGTGTCCGTACAGGTGGTAACCGGCGTTCATGTTCGGGTAGCCCGAGTCGATCCAGCTGCTGATGCCGTAGGCGTGGCCGTAGTTGGCGTCGACGCGAGTTCCGTCCACGTCGGTCGTGTTGTTGTAGTTGTCGGCGCGGAACACGGCCTGGGCGCCACCGGGAAGCGAGTAGGTGGCGTCCACCTCGACGCCGTTCGGGTCGGTGGAGTATGCCTTCACGATCTGGCTGCTGTGCGGGGCGAGGTAGTCCGACGGCGCCTGAATCCACTGCCCGTACGGGTTCGACCACCCTTGGAGGACCATCGGCAGGTCGGTGTCGTTGCTGATCGTCATCGCGATCGTGGGTCCCGACGTCGGCATCGTTCCGGCGGTGGCCGTCCCGGCGGCCGCAACGGCGAGTCCGGTGACAGCCAGTGCGGTGGCGGGCAGGGCGATGAAGAGGGCGATGCGGCGGCGGGCGGTGGTGCGCATGATGGCTTCTCCTGAGTTCTGACGCTTCGGGGGGGTGGAACGTCTGGGGCCGTGGGGGTTTCGATTTCCGATGTCCCCGTTTTCCGGTATGCACCAACTATGTCGCGAATGTGCGCCGTCGTCTGTCCACCGACAGGACCGAGGGCGGGATGAATCCGGTGTCCACCGATCGGGGGACACCGGCGCCGCGAAGTGCTCCGCGCGGGCCTGCTCTCGTGAGAAAGTGAGCAATGGACTTCGCCGGAGTCGCTTCGCATCGGACCGCGCCGTGAGTGCCGTGCGGGTCGTGGTTGGCGACGACCACCCGATCTTTCGGGACGGTGTCGTCCGTGCGCTCCTCGCGAGTGGCGACATCGAGGTGGTCGGCGAGGCGGACGACGGCGCGGCCGCGCTCGCCCTGATCCGCGAACTCGCCCCCGACGTCGCACTGCTCGACTACCGGATGCCGGAGCTGGACGGTTCCCAGGTGGCGGCGGCCGTGCGACGAGCCGAACTCGCCACGCGTGTGTTGCTGCTCTCGGCGCACGACGAGTCCGCGATCGTCTACCACGCGTTGCAGGAGGGGGCGGCGGGGTTCCTGCCGAAGGAGTCGACCCGGGCGGAGATCGTGAAAGCCGTCCTCGACTGCGCTCAGGGCCGCGACGTCCTCCCCGCCTCCCTCGCCGTCGGACTGGCCGGCGAGGTGCGTCGTCGCAGTGAACCGGTCGGGCCGGTGCTGAGTGGTCGGGAGAAGGAAGTGCTGGCGCTCATTGCACGCGGCCAGAGCATTCCCACGATCGCCGGTGAGCTGTATCTGGCGCCGTCGACGGTCAAGACCCATGTCCAGCGTCTCTACGAGAAGCTCGGGGTGAGCGACCGTGCGGCCGCGGTGGCCGAGGCGATGCGACGCGGCTTGCTGGAGTGACGTGCCGCATCCGTCCCAGAGTCGCGTAGTTCGTCGCTACAGCACCGAGGCGGTCCGGGTGACCGCTATTCTCCGGTTACCGCTGATCGGACTGATGGCGCTGCTCGGGCCGGTGATCCGCGTGACGCACTGGCAACCCGACGTCTTCGCGGGCCTGCTGATCGGGTACGCGGCGGTCGCGCTCGGCTGGCTGATCTTTGTCCTGGTGCGGGACGTCGGACCATGGGCGGGCTGGGTGTCCACGGCCGCGGACGTCACCGCGGTGGTGGCGTTGTGTGTCGTCTCCGGCGGCGCGACGTCGGTGCTGCTCCCGGTGTTCTTCCTGTTGCCGATCTCGGTGGCGTTCCAGTACCGGCCGCGTCTGACGGCGATCGTCGGCGTCTGCACCGCCGTCGGGTACCAGGTGGTGTGGATCGTCTACTCCAAGCGCGACGACGCAGTCGGCTTCCCCGACGAGGTGTACCTCTACTTCGGTTTCCTGTTGTGGCTCGCGGCCGCGACGACCGCATTGTCGTACGTGCTGGTCCGGCGCTCTGCGACGGTGATCTCGCTGATGGATGTGCGCAGGCAGCTGATCGCCGAATCGATGGGTGCCGAGGAACGCGAGCGACGGCAACTGGCCGAGGACCTGCACGACGGGCCCCTGCAGAATGTGCTGGCCGCCCGGCTCGACGTGGAGGAGGCGCTGGAGCGGCACCCGGACGACATGCTCGTCGCCGCCGAGTCCGCCCTCCGCGAGACCGCGGCACAATTGCGGTCCACCGTCACCACACTGCATCCGCAGGTCCTCGCGCAGCTGGGTCTCACCGCGGCGCTGCGGGAACTCGCGGATCTCTACGCCCGGCGGGGGTTCGAGATGTCGGTGAGCCTCGACGACGTCGGTCACCCCGACAGCCAGGAACTGCTCTACCGGGTGGCGCGGGAACTGCTCACCAACGTGACCAAACACGCCCGCGCCACCACGATCGAACTCGCACTCACCCGCGCCGGCGGGCGGACCACGCTGACGGTCGCCGACGACGGCGCCGGATTCGATCCGGCCGTCGTCCCGGAACGGGTGGCGCAGGGGCACATCGGACTGGCGTCGCACATCGTGCGGGTCGAAAGCCTCGGCGGCACCTTCGACGTCACGTCCTCACCCGGGGCGGGCACCCGCGTGGTGGTGACGGTCCCGGATTCCGGCTGACCGGGCCCGCCGACGTCACTGCGGGTGGCGGCCCTCGGCGAATTCCTCGACGATCTTCGCGCAGAACGCGGGCAGGTCGTCGGGGTTGCGGCTCGATACCAATCCGTTGTCGACCACCACTTCCTCGTCGACGACGTTTCCGCCGGCGTTGCGGATATCGGTGCGCACACTGGGATACGACGTGAGAGTGCGGCCGCGGACGACGTCGGCCTCGACCAACGTCCACGGTCCGTGGCAGATCACGCCCACCGGTTTGCCCGAATCGACGAAGTTCCGGACGAAGGCGACGGCCGACTCGTCCATCCGGAGGTGGTCGGGATTCGTGGTGCCCCGGGCAGGATCAGTGCGTCGAAGTCGGCGACGGACACGTCGCCGACAACTGCGTCGACGGCATAGGTTCCTGCCGCGTTCACATCCGCATTCATGGCCTGGATCTTGCCGGGGGACAACGAGATCAGCCGAACCTCCGCGCCGGCGTCCTCCACGGCCTTCCGGGGTTCGACGAGTTCGACTTCCTCGACGCCGTCGGTGGCCAGGATCGCGACCTTCCGGCCGCGAAGTGTCTGTGCCGATGTCATGGGCAATTCCTTCCTCTCGTGAGTACAGGCGACGGGTACCCGGGAGGCCCGGGGTCAATCGGCAATCAGAGTCGTCGGAGATCAGTGGTTGCGGGGCCCTCGAGAAGTGTTCCGCCGGCAGTGAATCGGGACCCGTGCAGCGGGCAGTCCCACGACGCCTCCGCATCGTTCCAGCGGAGCACACCACCGAGGTGCGGGCAGACGGCGCATACGCGGTCGGTGTGACCGTTCGATGTGTACTCGCCGACGGGCAGCAGGCCCTCTCTCACGATACGGGCCCGGCCCTTCCCTCGTTGTCGCCCTACGAGTGCGTCGCCCCAGCCCGCGGCCATCTCCACCGCCACCTCACCGTTCGCCTTCACTGCCGCGGGGAGGTCGAAAAGCTGCGTCGGCGAATAGCTTTGGAAGGCCTCCGCCCACCGCATGTGGCCACCCAGGATGCGTCCGGCGAGCGCGAGAGCGGCGGCGACGCCGTTCGAGAGTCCCCACTTGCCGTAGCCGGTCGCGACGAGAATGCCGTCGCTGCCGGGAACCAGTGAGCCGACGTAGGGGAGCGCGTTCAGCGAGGAGTAGTCCTGCGCCGACCAGCGGTGAGTCGGCGTCGCCCCGGGAAAATGACGGCCGGTCCAGGCCAGCAGATCGTCGACCGCGGCCTGCGGCGACGTGCTTCGGCCGACGTCGTGGCCGTTGCCGCCGACGACCAGAACGCGACCCTCGTCGGCCGGGCGCAACGACCGGGTTGGCTGATCGGCGGTCAGGTACATGCCCCCCGGTGCACCGCCCGGTACCCGGAACGCCGCCGCGTACGATCGCTCCGCCTTCAGCCGGGCGAAGAATCCGCCGCGGTCGAGGATCGGCGTTCCCGTCGCGAGAACCACGCGGCGGGCTTCGATGTCGCCGTCCGGCGTCGACAGGACGTGGAGTCGCACCAGCGTCCGGACCGACGTCACGCGACGGTGCTCGAACACGTCGCCGCCGTGCGTGATCAGGTCGCGGGCCACTGCATAGAGAACGGGCATCGGATCCAGGAACGCCTGGTCGTCGAGCGTGACGGCGTCGACGTGGGGCACCGGGATCTCGAGTTCGCGCGCGAGTCGCACGGGCAGGCCCGCCGATCGGGCGGCCGTGTACTGAGCGCGCACCGCGTCGACGCCGGATTCGGTCTGCGCGAACGTGAAATCAGGTGCCGTGCCGACGGGAATCTCGCGGTCGTGGCAGTACCGGAGCAGCCACTGCTGGCCCTCCAGGTTTCCCTCGACGTACGAGCGCAGGATGTGCACCGCGTGGCGTCGGCCGATCTCGGCGAGCCGGGTACCTTGCAGCACACTGACCTTGCCCGTGGTGTTCCCTGTCGTGACGGCGCCGATCGTCCGGGCTTCCACGACGGCGACGTGCTGTCCCGCGCGGGCGAGCAGCAACCCGAGGATCAGGCCGGTCACCCCCGCGCCCACCACCACGGTGTCGTACCGTCCGCGTTCGTCCCACGACCGCCCGGTGACTGCACCGCGGTGCCCGGCGACGTGATCGAGCCACAGAGAAGGCATTACGGCTTCAGGAGAATCTTCACAGCGCCGTCTTCCTTCTTCTGGAAGATCTCGTACGCGTGCGGCGCGTGGTCCAGTGGCAGTTCGTGCGTGGCGAACGTGTCGACCCCCAGGGGGTCGGCGTCGGTGAGCAACGGCAGGATGTCCGGGACCCACCGCTTGACGTTGGCCTGCCCCATCCGCAGCTGAATCTGCTTGTCGAACAGGGTGAGCATCGGTATCGGGTCGGCCATTCCCCCGTACACCCCGACGAGCGAGAGGGTGCCGCCGCGCCGCACGATGTCGATGGCCGAGTACAGCGCGTGGAGCCGGTCGATGCCTGCGGTCGACATCAGCGGGCCCGCGATGGAATCGGGCAGGAACGACGTGACCTGCTGAAGAAATCTCGCGCCGGGGGAGCCGTGCGCTTCCATGCCGACGGCGTCGATGACGGAATCGGGGCCGCGGCCGTCGGTCATCTCCCGGATCACGTCGCCGAGTTCGCCCTTGGCGTCGTTCAGATCGACCGTCTCGATCTGCCGCGCCTGCGCACGGGCGAGACGCTCGGGCACGAGATCCACGCCGATGACACGAAAACCCTTGTGCGCGGCGATGCGTGCCGCCATGTCGCCGATCGGCCCGAGCCCGAGAACGACGACGGAACCGCCGTCGGGTATCCCCGCGTACTCGACGGCCTGCCATGCCGTCGGCAGCACGTCGGACAGGTACACGAAACGCGAATCCGGTGGACCCTCCGGAACCGTGATGTGGGTGTTCTTCACGTGCGGCACCCGAAGGTACTGGGCCTGGCCGCCGGGAACGCTCCCGTACAGTTTCGAATACCCGAACAGCGCCGCACCCATGCCCTCGTCCCGGATCTGGGTGACCTCACACTGGGTGAACAGTTTCCGATCGCACATGTGGCAACTGCCGCAGGATATCTGGAAGGGGATGACCACCCGGTCGCCGACCTTCACGTCGGTCACCTCGGACCCCACCTCCCGGACGATGCCCATCGGTTCGTGACCGAGGATGTCGCCCTCGTTGGTGAACGCGCCGAGCACCTCGTACAGGTGCAGGTCGGAGCCGCAGATGTTGGTGGTGGTGATCTTGACGATCGCGTCGGTCTTCTGTTCGATCACCGGGTCGGGGACGGTGTCGACGCTGACCTTCCGTTTGCCCTGCCACGTCACGGCTCTCATCGGGCTCTCCGGTTCGCCTTCTCGATCGCGTCGACGAGTTCGTCCTTGGTCATGGTCGACCGGCCGTGTATGTCGAGCCTCTGCGCGATGTGCATGAGGTGGTCCTTGCTCGCGTTGGCATCGACGCCCTCGGCCGTCTCACCGGACGCGTTCGGGCCGCCGCTCTTCGCGCGCTCGTCGGAGGGGCCCTTCTCGTCCTTGGCCTCCCAGTGGTCTCCGACCTTCTCGTAGCTGTGCTTGAGGGCGTCGTACGCGACGCGATGCGCTCGTTCCTCGTCCCCGTACTGGTCCATCGCGGAGTCGTACACCTTGGCGAACGTGCGCTGCGCCTTCTCGGACGACTTCTTCAGCGTCTCGGGGAGCTCGCTCTTCTTCGGCTTGCCACTGTCGGTGGTCTTCGGCACGGAAATCCTCCTCGGGTGTAGAGGTGCCCGCTCGGACGATTACCCGACTCTCGGAGATTTACGCGAGCGGGGGAGAAACACGACTGGGCACGGAGGCCAGCGCCTGCTCGAGCAGTTCCAGGGCGCGGTCGGTCGTGGCGGTCACGACGTCCTGCGGTTCACCGTCGAATCGGTGCATCTCGGTGTCGATGCGACCGTGGGTGAAGAGTCCGAACCAGACGGTCCCCGGCGGTTGCCCGTCCTGTGGGTCGGGGCCGCCCGCACCGGTCACCGCGACGGCGATGTCGGCTCCGAGCAGTTCCGCGACCGCTCCGGCCATCGCGCGTGCACTGGCCTCACTGACGACCGGACCGTCCGGCACCTTCAGCACCCGGTGTTTCACCGGATTAATCAGAGGAAGCCTGTTCGGGTCGTTTTTGGTTGGTGATGTACTCGGCGATGATGGCGAGTGGGGCTCCGCCTGCGGAGGCGGCGAAGTAGGACGGTGACCAGAAGTGA
>NZ_JBHWUE010000062.1:0-59589 GCF_042738615.1 Rhodococcus sp. NPDC059968 | reverse complement strand
GCGCCGCAACCACGGTGCTCGACGGCGCCACCGCGTCCGGAACGTCCGCTGAAAGCGAAAGCCGAGCCTGGCTGGGTCCGCGTCGGGCCCACCATCAAAGTCGACGAGGGCGGTGTCTTCGCCTGAATCCGGCGCCCCGCACCGCCTTCGCCGCACGACCTCGCGCTCGCGGTCGCGGTCGCGGACCGATGCCTGCCCCACCGGGGCTGCAGGGGCCATCGCCGCTGGGATCTGCACCTACCGCAGCGAGCCGTGACCGGAACTGGGTACATCGACTGCGCAGCGAAAGGTTTCCCGGGGGAGGTGGCGGTCAGTCACAAGGACGTCAATCGTCTCGTCGGCCCTCTCCTGGAGTCGGGCGCCGTCCGGGACCGCCCTGGATCACAGCAGCCGCTCCTGACAGGTCGCGCTGACCCCGCCCGTCGCGACAGACCCGACCCTCACGTCGGGTGAGGGGTCCGGCCAATGACCCGCGGTCGACGCCGTAAGGGACCGCCCCTCCGCTACCGGGAATTGTTCTCGGCGACCGCGGTCGCCGGGTGCACGGCGATCAGGCCGAGGCCCTGGCGTCGCTTACACAGCCGAGCCAGCTCCCGATACGCGGCCTCACCGAGCAACTCGGTCAGCTCCGGCGCATACGACTGCCACACCGCCACGGCGCCGACGTGCGCGTCCGGCGAGCCGGAGCAGTACCAGTCCAGGTCCGCGCCGCCCTCACCCCAACCGCGGCGGTCGTACTCGGTGATCGTCGTCTTCAGGACCTGCTCACCGTCGGGTCGCTCCACCCATTCCTGGGTCCGCCGGATCGGCAGCTGCCAGCACACGTCCGGCTTCACCTCGAGCGGCTCAATCCCACGCCTGAGCGCCATCGAATGCAGCGCGCACCCAATGCCACCCTCGAATCCGGGACGGTTGAGGAAGATGCACGCACCCTGGTAGCGGCGGGTACGCAGCGCCGACTCGCCCTCGACCTCGTCCTCCTCGATGTACCCCCTCTTCCCGAGACCCTGCTTCCTGAACTGCCAGTCCCCGGGTCTGAGCAGCTTCACCGACTCGTGCAACCTCTCGACATCCTCCTCGTCGGAGAAGAACGCGCCGTGCGAGCAGCAACCGTCGTCGGGTCGGCCCGCGATGATCCCCTGGCAGGCCGGAGTCCCGAACACGCAAGTCCAGTGCGAGAGCAGCCATGTCATGTCCGCGGCGATGAGATGCTCGGAGTTGTCGGGATCGAGGAACTCGACCCATTCCCGAGCGAAGTCGAGCGCCACCTCCGGGCTGGGCGCCATCTTGTGCGACGGCACCGGAATACCTGCTGTCACAAACCCCCACGGTAGCCAACCCACATAACAAACAAGCACTGATCAGGTCCCCGCCCGGGAGCAACGATGCCCGACCCGAATCACGCTGATACCCCTGTGATACGACCGCGGCGATACGCAGTCGATCAACCCGAGCCCCGGTGCCACACATCGGAAGCGACGGTGTGGGGCACGACCCGGGACCTCCGGCGCCCGCCCCTGTCCTGAGACCCTCCGGCGCCGGACCCCGCCCGAACAGGCACCCGCACCCCAGGGGCGAGCCGGCAGTGCTGTCCGGTCAGACCGCGACGACCGAGCCGAGAGCGCGGCGGGGCGCACTACCCGTGAGGGAGCGCAGCTCCCCCGGTGTGGGCGAGGCTGGAGTCTTCGCCAGCCCTGTGGACGCCGGCGGCGTGTGGCCGCGGGAGCAGCGCAGACTGTCGGACCTCACGCGCTGTCACCACAGGTCGAGCGGACTCGGGTCCAGCCATCGGATCGGATCGTCGTTTCCTTCTCGGCGGCGTCGGCGAGATGGGGACTTATCTTCAAGGTCGCCACAGGCCGGGAACCGGATCCGATTCGACGCTCCGCACCATGTTAAATGCCTCGTCGGCGACCGGCGCATCGCGAAAAAGGATGAGCCGCTGTGCCCGTCACCCCATGCGGGTTAGAGCGGAGAGTCGACAGGCCAGGAGGGTGCGTCCGCTCCCGGGCGCGCTGGACCGAAAGGTGGTGCGCGCTGTGCCTCCACGACAGCAGTGCGGCGTCGGCACCAATCGCCACCGCGCGCGGCATCAGCAACGCGGTGAACTTCATTCTCCCTCCAGGAGGGGGACACCACGGTCGTCGCGACCGTGTTCGTCGAAGACCATGGCATTGACCGCGCCTTGATCTCCTCGGCACTCACGGGCCGACCCCGTCGTCCCATGGTGTGAGTGGCGGCGCAAATGTGTGCACTCGTTACGGATCAGCTGGGGCGAGAAGTGCCCCGCGGAGGTCGGCTGATTCGGGCAGACCCTGCTGACCAGTTGCAGTGAGGCGCGAGGCGCAGTACATTCCGATCGTCCGTATATCTGTCACTAGACCTGTAAATACGTACGCTTGGAGCTTGGTATATGCCCGCAACTGATGAGTGACAAACGCGATCACGCGCCAGGTCCGACCGTGAGTGAGCTGTATCTCCGCGATGTGGTGGGTCGGTCTACCGCTGGTTCTCTCTGTTCATGAGCAGGTCGGCCCCTGGGTAGACCCGGCGCTGATCCGCGCCTCCGGAGGTCGCCGAGGCACTACCCATGGCCACACCTGATGTCGATGACTGAGTCGCACGCCGGATCCGCACCGCCAGTATCACCGCCCACCCATACGTCTCGTCCGCACACCGTCTGATCGAACAAGAGGATCTACCATGACCGACACCATCGTCGCTGCCACCGAGGCCGAGGCAGAGGAGCTCGCCGCACCGCTGGACCTGCTGCTGACCGACTCGGTGTTCGGGATCGCCCGCCGGATGCTGCCCCACCGTGCCTGGTTGCGGTTCGGCGTCAGCCTGGCCGGAGCACCGCACTTTCTTCTCGGCCGTGGCCGCGGGCTGGCGGTGGAACTGGCGGACATCACGCGCGGCACCTCGACCCGGAGCCCAGCACGCGCGGACCAACGTTTCACCGACCCGGCCTGGTCGGGAAACCCGTTGCTGCGCCGCATCATGCAGACCCACCTCGCCGTTGCCGAGACCGCGGGCAAGCTGCTCGTCGACGCCGACCTCGAGTGGAGAGATCGCGAGCGCCTGCAGTTCGTCCTCGACAACGTCGTCGAAGCCGCCGCGCCGAGCAACAACCCGCTGCTCAACCCGCTCGGCTACAAGGCGGTGATCGACACCGGCGGCACCAGCGTCGTGCGCGGGATGACCAACCTGGTCCGCGACCTGGCCACCGCACCGCGGGTGCCAACCATGGTGGACCCCGACGCATTCATCGTCGGCGGCACCGTCGCCGCGACACCCGGGTCGGTGATCTTCCAGAACCGGGTGATGGAGATCATCCAGTACGCTCCGCGGACCCCGACGGTGCGCGAGGTGCCGCTGCTGATCGTGCCCCCGGTGATCAACAAGTTCTACATCACCGACATCTCACCGGGCCGCAGCATGGTCGAGTACTTCCTCGGCCAGGGTCAGCAGGTGTTCGCCATCTCGTGGCGCAACCCGAAGGCCCGCCACCGCACCTGGGGATTGGACACTTACGGGCGGGCCATCGTCGACGCCTTGGACGTGGTCGAGAAGATCACCGGCAGTACGCGCACGCACCTGGACGGGAGCTGCTCGGGCGGGATGCTGGCCGCGATGACCGCCGCACATCTGACCGACATCGGTCAAGGCGACCGCCTCGCCGGCCTGACGCTGGCGGTCACCGTGCTCGACCAGAGCCGGGCCGGATTCGCGGCGGCCGCCCTCGACCCGACCACCGCCAAGGCCGCCATCCAGGTCTCGGCCGCGCGCGGATACCTCGACGGCCGGTCCCTGGCCGAGGTGTTCGCCTGGCTGCGCCCCACCGACCTGGTGTGGCGATACTGGGTGAACAACTACATCCAGGGCCGCACGCCGCCGCCGTTCGACGTGCTGTTCTGGAACGCCGACACCACCCGCATGACGGCCACCCTCCACAAGGACATGGTGCAGTTGGGGCTGAGCAACGCGCTAACCACCCCGGGCGCGGTGAGTATGCTCGGCACCCCCGTCGACCTGTCCAAGGTCACCGTGGACTCGTATGTGATCGCCGGCATCGCCGACCACATCAGCCCCTGGCAGGCGTGCTACCGCAGCGCCCGCCTCCTCGGCAGCGAGAGCATCCGGTTCGTCCTCTCCACCAGCGGACACATCGCCGCGATGGTCAACCCGCCCGGCAATCCTCGCGCCTCCTACCGGATGGCGTCACCGAGCACCGAGCACCCCGCCGAGTGGCTCGAGACCTCCCAACAGCAGCAGGACTCCTGGTGGCCCGACTTTGCGGACTGGCTGGGCGAGCGCAGCGGACCCGACCAGGACGCACCGACCATGCTCGGCGCCGTGGATCTCCCACCGCTGATGCCCGCGCCCGGCTCCTACGTCCGCGAACAATGACCCACCACCTCGCCAGCGAAGGACCGCCATGACCACACACCTGGCGCGTCCGGCCGAGCTGCTCGATCTCGTCGGCGAGCCGCTCGGCACCACCGACTGGTACCAGATCACCTACGAGCGGATGAACCTGTTCGCCGACGCCACCGGCGACTACCGGTGGCTCCCCGGTCCCCCCACCGCGCGCCGCCGCCGCATTCGGGAATGTGGTCGCCTCCGGCTATCTCACTCTCTCACTCCTCCCACAGGCCTTTCGCGACCTGCTCACCATCGACAGTGCACCGGAGGCCATCGATTACGGACTCAACAGGGTTCGCTTCCCCACACCCGCCCGCGTGGGAGCGAACGTCCGCTGCACCGGCCGGGTCCTGGCCGTGCAACGATTCGAGGCCGGGCTCGAGGCCGTGTTCGGCGTCACCTTCGAGTCCGAGGACCAGCATCACCCGTCTGCGTCGCCGAACCAGTGATCGTCTACCGATGAACCGCGCGCAGGACCGGGCGGGCGAGTCCCGGATGGTGCGCACCAGTGGCCAGCACCTGCGTGTACACGTCCGGCACGGCACCGGCGTGCCGGTGGTGCTGTGCAACGGGATCGGCGCCAGCCTCGAGGTACTCGACCCGCTGGTCGCACATCTCGGCGCACACCGCACCGTGATCCGGTTCGACGCCCCAGGCACCGGGGCGTCACCGACCTCTCCTGTGCCCTACGGGATCCCGTACCTTGCGTGGGTGACCGGACGAATGCTCGACACGCTCGGCTACGGCCGGGTCGACATGCTGGGGTACTCGTGGGGCGGGGCTCTGGCTCAGCAGTTCGCCTTCCAGAACCCGCGCCGGTGTCGACGCCTGGTCCTGGCCGCCACCGCAACCGGCGCCCTGATGGTGCCCGCCCGGCCCGCCGTCCTCGCGAAGATGCTCACCCCGCGCCGGTTCGTCGACCGCGACTACCTGGCCTCCATCGCCGCGACGATCTACGGCGGCAGCGCCGACTTCGGTAACGCCGCCGTCACCCAGCTCGTCAGCCACCAACTCGCCGCCGGATCCCACCGCGGCTACCTGCACCAGCTGCTCGCCGGGGCGGTGTGGTCGAGCCTGTTCACCCTCCCGGCAATCCGCCAACCCACCCTCATCCTCGCCGGCACCGACGACCCGATCATCCCGATCATCAACGCGCACATCATGTACCGGCTGCTGCCGAACGCCACCCTCGTCACGCACCCCGGCGGCCACGTCGACCTCCTCACCAACGCCCCCACGCTCGGCCCCATCATCGAGGATTTCCTGCGGAGGGCGCCGTAGGCGTGATGTGAGGCCAGCCCTGGGAGTGGCGTCAACCAGGCCACACCGATGAGCCGCCGGGCGATGGCGGCGTAGTGCAGCGATTCCGTGTGGCCGGGGTGTCGGCGATATCCTTGAGAGGACGCCATCGAGAGGTGAGTCCACGGTTGTATTTCCGCTGGTCGTGCCGTCGGGACCAGCCCGCAGCACCATGAGCCGACGGAGTGAGTAGACCGTCCGATGGGTGAAGGTGATCCACTCGACACTCAGCGGTACCCGCCCTCCCCGGCGGCGGAGCTGGCAGGCACCGGCTTCGACGATGTCCAGGAAATCGGCCGCGGCGGTTTCGGCGTGGTCTACCGCTGCACCCAGGAGGAGCTGGACCGCACGGTCGCGGTGAAGGTGCTCACCGTCGAACTCGACGACGAGAGCCGGGCACGGTTCTTCCGGGAACAGCGGGCGATGGGCCGGCTGACCGGACACCCGAACATCGTCCACATTCTGCAGGTCGGTGCCACCGACAGCGGCCTTCCCTACATCGTGATGCCGTATCACCCGCAGGATTCCCTCGACGTGCGGATCCGCTGCCACGGTCCGCTGCCGGTGGGCGAGGCACTGCGGCTGGGGGTGAAGATGGCGGGCGCGGTGGAGTCGGCGCACCGGCTCGGCATCCTTCATCGCGACGTCAAACCCGCGAACATCCTGCTCACCGATTACGGCGAGCCGGAGTTGGCCGATTTCGGTATCGCGCACATCAGCGGTGGCTTCGAGACCTCCACCGGTGCCGTCACCGGGTCGCCGGCGTATACCGCGCCGGAGGTGCTCGGCGGGGATCCGCCGAGCCCGGCCGCGGACGTCTACGGCCTCGGCGCCACCCTGTTCAGCGCCCTGACCGGCCACGCCGCGTTCGAACGCCGCAGCGGTGAGCAGGTCGTCGCGCAGTTCCTGCGGATCACCTCGCAAGAGGTGCCCGATCTGCGTGAGCAGGGGATCCCGGACGATGTGTCCGCGGAGATCGCCCGCGCGATGTCCCGCGAGCCCGGTCAGCGGCCGGCCACCGCCGCCGACTTCGGGGAGGAACTGCGAGGGCTGCAACGCAACCACGGCTTCCCGGTCGACGAGATGGCGCTGCGCGCCGAACCCGGCGCAGAGGTCAGTGATCGAGCACTAGCGTCAGGCGTTCGGCACCCCACAGAACCCGCCCCTCGGAGCACTACCGGAACCCTTCCCCTGGAACTGACCAGTTTCGTCGGCCGCCGACACGAGGTCACCGAGGCGAAGAACCTGCTGGCCGGGTCGAGGCTGGTGACCTTGACCGGGATCGGCGGTGTGGGCAAGACGCGGCTGGCGATGCGGGTCGCGTCGGCTGGGCAGCGCGACTACGCAGACGGTGTTCGGCTCGTCGAATTGGGTGGACTGCGCGACGAGTCGTCGCTGGTCGACGCGGTCGCCGGCGCACTGGGATTGCGGGACCACTCGGCGAGGCCGCTGCGGGAGGTGCTGATCGAGTTCCTTACGCCACGAGTGGTGCTGTTGGTCCTCGACAACTGTGAGCACGTGGTGGATGTCGTGGCGGAACTGGCCGAGACCCTGTTGCGGGTGTGCCCGGGTCTGCGGATTCTGGGCACCAGCCGCGAACCGCTCGGCATCGGTGGGGAGGCGGTGCTGCGGGTCCCTCCGCTGGCCGTCCCTGATCCGGAACGGCGGCCCTCGCTGCGGGGGTTGCCCACATACGATGCGGTGACGTTGTTCGTCGAACGGGCCGCTGCCGCTGTTCCCGGTTTCGCGATCACCGAGGAGAACGCGGCGACGGTGGCGGGGATCTGTCACCGGCTTGACGGGTTGCCGCTGCCGATCGAATTGGCGGCGGCGCGGTTGCGGGCGATGTCGCCCGAGCAGATCCTGGGGCGCCTGACCGACCGCTACACGCTGCTGACCCGCGGCAACCGGGGTGCGCCGACGCGGCAACAGACCCTGCGATTGTGTATCGACTGGAGCTTCGAGTTGTGCACCGCCGGTGAACAACTGGTGTGGGGGCGGGTGGCGGTGTTCGCGGGGAGTTTCGAACTCGATGCGGCGGAGCAGGTGTGCGGCGCGGGCCTGGCACCGGACGAGCTGCTGGACACGCTGACCTCCTTGGTGGAGAAGTCGATCCTGATCCGGGAGGAATCCGGGTCGGTGGTGCGGTTCCGGATGCTCGAGACCCTCCGCGAGTACGGTTACGAGAAGCTCGAGCAGACCGGTGAGGCTGTGGCGTTGCGTCGCCGGCACCGGGATTGGTACGAGACGCTGGTGCTCGATGCGGAGGCGGAGTGGATCAGCGACCGCCAGCTCGACTGGATCGCCCGGCTGAAGCGGGAGCAGCCGAATCTGCGGGAGGCCCTCGAGTTCGGCATCGACGACGATCCCGCCGCCGGCCTGCGCACCGCCGCCGCGCTGTACTGGTTCTGGAGTTCCCAAGGCCTCTACAACGAGGGCCGGCGGTGGCTCGACCAACTCCTCGACCGCGGCAGCGGTGCAACAACCCTCGAACGGGTTACGGCGCTCTGCTACGACAGCGTGATGGCCAATAGCCAGGGAGACCTCGAGGCCGGGGCGGCGCTCGTCGAGGCGGCGCGGACTCTCACCGCGCACACGAGCGACCCCGTGCTGCGGGCGTACAGCGACTGCGCCGACGGCATGCTGGCCCTCTACAGCGGCGATCTCGCGCGAGCATGCTCCCACCTCGAATCCGCTCTCGCCGAGTTCAGTGCACGGAGAGATCGCACACTCGAAACCAGCCTCCTGTACCCGTTGGGAACGGCCTACGGACTGTCCGGCCGGACGGACCGGGCGATCGAATGCCACGAACGTGCCCTCGCGATAACCGAACGATACGGCGAGAAGATGTACCGGGCGCACTCTCTGTGGGCCATGGGCATCGACGTGTGGCGACAGGGCGATACCGATCGCGCGGTCCGGCTCCTCGAACAATCGCTCGAGCTGACCCGGCAAGTGCACACCCCCCGCGTCGCCACAGCCTGCCTCGAGGCGCTGGCCTGGATCACCCGCCAACAGGGCGACGCACTACGGGCCGCAACGCTGATGGGAGCCGCGGACGGGCTGGCGCGATCGGTGGGCAGTGCTGTGGTCATACATACCAATTTGCTTGTTTATCATCAGGACTGCGACCAGGAGTCCCGGAAGGAACTCGGAGACAGAGTTTTTGCGGCGGCCCACAGCAATGGCCGAAGTCTCGGCTTCGATGCAGCGATCGCCTACGCCCTCCATGAGCAGCCGGCCGGCACCTCCACGCCCGACACAGATTCGTCGGTGCGACTGACCAAGAGGGAACACCAAGTCGCCGACCTGATCGCCGAAGGCCTGACCAACCAGGCCATCGCCGACCGCCTGGTGATCTCACCACGCACCGCGCAAGGGCACGTGGAGCACATCCTGGCCAAACTGGGTTTCGCCTCCCGCACACAGGTCGCGGCCTGGGTCGTGGAGCGGAAACGTCAGTAGAGGCATCGGCGCGGGCTGGGGCGGGGTCGCTGACCTCGCGTCCTCGGGCCCGTACTACGACAGCCGCCGCGAACCGGGCCGGCTACCGGAGCGGTCTGCTTCCACGCTGGAGGCCTCCGCCCGAGCCGAGCCCTGCGCCTGACTCCGACCAGACCAGCTCTATCAGCTGGCCGACACGCCTCGAGGAATGCGCACCGCCGTTCCGACCGAGGCAGATCGCGCTGGGGCAGAGGGGCGATGGATCGGGTGCTCCTCCTCGCCGAGCAATCAGTGCTGCAGCAGGGACGTGACGCGGCCGAGTTCGCGGCGGAATTTGCAAGCTCAGCCCGCTGCTGTCCGAGGCTGTGCTGCCGACGCGTACGCACCATGGCGGCTGCCGAACGGATCCGTCCTCTACCTGCGCGAGGCCGTCGACTTCACCCCAGCCGGCTTCACCCCGGCAGGTTCCCAGGGCGGCACGCAGATCCACGCGTGGGCCCCGATCTTGACAGGGTGAGGCTGGCACGTTCACGCGCGGTCGCGGCCGCTTCGGCGACGGAACCGCGATGGATCGGCCCGTGGCCGGGCAGAAGGATGTCGGCGCCGAGCTCTCCGATGATGTCCAGTGACACGGCGGCCGTGCCGTAGTAGTGGTTGAGCCACTGCGGCAGTAGCTGGGGACCGGAGAGGGGCGAGGTCGGATGCCCGGTGATCAAGGCGTCCCCGGAGATCACCACACCGTGATCGGGAAGGTGATAAACGGTGTGCCCGGAGGTATGACCGGGCACGAGAACCGGAACGGGGGCACCCGGACAGGTCAGGGCGCCGTTTACGGGCATCGGGGTGGGGGAGTCGATGCCGTACTTGGCGGTGCCACCCAGGCGCACCAGTTTCATTGCCCAGGACAGGACTCCGGGGCGCCCGATGTTGCTGAGCACGTCCCAGGGGGTCGCGACCTCGTGGCATTCACGGCGGGCGTGAGCTGCTTCGGCGGGGTGTACCAGTACCGGCGCCCGGTAAGTCTCGGCGAGATACTGTGCGCTCCCGATGTGGTCGACATGCGCGTGGGTGATGAGGACGGCCTCGATGTCGTGAGGGTCCCGTCCGATAGCTCGGATCGATTCCTCCACCTCGCCCCGCTGCCCCGGGTACCCGGTGTCGATCACCGTCACCGCGTCGCCGTCGGTGAGCAGCACCCAGTTGACCATCTCGGAGTGCACGAAGAACACGCCGTCGGCGATTTCGGCGGGCTTCATCGCGTGACCACTGGCGGCATGCCGAAGGCGTTTCGCGTGTTCGCTGTGACCTGCGCGCTCAACCCTGGTTGTAGCCCGGCGCGGTGTTGTCGACGAGCGTTTCGGTCCTCTGATCCGACCCTCATGTATCTCCTCCGTGTGCGTTGTCCAACGGGCAATGTGCGTACGTGGTTAACGTCGGGTTTCTTGTTGATCCCGTCGATGACCTGGTCGGTGGTAAGGCGTTGTGGTGGGCCATCTGCGCTGTTCTCGTGTTCACACGGTCAGGGTCGGTACGCCGCGTGGTGGGTGGTGCTGCCGGCTCCCCGGCATGTGAGAAACCCCCCGCGGCGCCGCCGGGCCTTGCCGTGTAGGTCCAGTTCGGACTTCCCGCCCAGACCCCGTACGGCGCGCCTGCGGCCGGCCCGTCGAGTTGGATTGCCACTTCGAATCGATCGGCGAATCCTGCACGTTCTTCGTCACCACCATCGACGTCCGCCCCACCCTCGCCGGACAGACGGCGAGACGAACGCCGCCGACAAGCGCCACATCGGCCGACAGCAGATCTTCGACGGGCACCTTCAGCGACTCGGGCGACACCGGCGCGTGGCACCGATCCCCCATAAGTACTCGCGGTCTTCACACGGTTTCGGGGTTTCGTTGTCAGCGAGTGCGGTCGATAGCGCGCGTGCGCCCACGTTCAGTGCCCGCCGAATCGTTCAGGCGGGCTTCGAGAAACCTGACAACCAGGCCGCACGAATGACTGCCAGGTGGCACCATCCGCAATCCGGGAAAGTCGGTGATCTGCACGGGGAGTGTGTCTGGCGTTCCCGCTGCCATCACAACGACATCGGTTCGTTCGAAGCGTGTGTGGTGCCGCATCCCTGCCAGGACCGCGGCCGTCGTCCAGCCGGCAGGGTCCGCGCGAAGGAATACTACGACCTTTCCTGGTCCGCGGTGCAGTGAGAGGATCTCATCGACGGATGTGATGATCGCGCGCCCCTCGGACGCGTCGACCAGGAAGACCTTGTTCTCCGGTGCGCCAGCGGAGAACGTACGTTTCATCGATTTGAGGCGATCCCGATCCTCGTCGATCACGAGCGCCACATGATTGCCGACGTTGAGATGATCTGTCATCAGCACCTCACCGTGCATTAGAGAATTCGACACTACTTCCCTCCCATCTTGCTTCCACCACGAGTCATTCGACTCGATCAGGCTGTCCTGTTCGTGATGCTTGTGAGTGTCCGAACGGAGCGAACGGCGGCGTTCATCGCATGCGGTGATCGGAGTCAGTAGGCGCGGGGAAGCTTCAGCGCCTGCGCGGAGATGTAGTTGAGGACCATCTCCTGAGGAAACGGTGCGTTGCGGAGCAGCCGCGCCTCCCGCCACAGGCGCTCCACGTGGTATTCCTTCGCGTAGGCGTAGCCACCGTGCGTGGACATGGCCCGGTCGCAGGCATCGAAGCCGGCCTCGGCGCCCAGATATTTGGTCGCGGCGGCCTCCTTGCCGCAGTCCTGGTGATTGTCGTAGAGCTCGGCGGCGTGCATCGCCATCAGTCGAGCCGATTCCAGCCGGATCCAGGAATCCGCCAGTGGGTGGGCGACCGCCTGGTTCTGGCCGATGGGCCGGTCGAAGACGACACGCTCTGTGGCGTATTTCGTCGCCAGCTCCAGTGCCGCCTGACCGATACCGACGCCTTCCAGTCCCACCACGATGCGCTCGGAGTTCAGCCCGTCGATCAGGTAGCTGAAGCCCCGGCCCACCTCACCGACGACTTCGTCGTCGCGGACCTCGAGGTTCTCGATGAAGAGTTCGTTGGAGTCGATCGCCGACCGGCCCAGCTTCTCGATCTCGCGGACCGCGATCCGGTCGCGGTCGAGGTCGGTGAAGAAGAGCGTCATCCCGTCCAGCGGTCTTTCCTCGTTGCGGGCGGACGTGCGCGCCAGCAGCAGGATCTTGTGGGCGTTCTGTGCGTTGGTGATCCAGACCTTCTGGCCGTTGACCACCCAGCCGCCGGCGACCTTCTCGGCCCTGGTTGTGATGCGCGAGGTGTCCACGCCGGCGGTGGGCTCGGTGACGCCGAACGCCATGAGGATCTCGCCGCGGGCGAGCTTGGGCAGGAACTGCTGCTTCATCTCCTCCGAGCCGTGGCGGATGATCGGTGCGGGTGGGAACAGGTAGAAGTGGACCGCCGAGGCGCCACTCGCGCCGGCACCCGATGCGGCGATCTCCTGCATCATCACGCCGCACTCGGCGAGGCCCAACCCGAGGCCGCCGTACTCCTCGGGAATGAGCGCGCCGAGCCATCCGCCCTCGGCGAACGCCGTGACGAACTCCCACGGGTACTGGGCCAGTGTGTCTTTCGCGCGCCAGTAGTCGTAGTCGAACTTGTGAGCCAGCTCTCGGGTTGCCGTGCGGACGACGTCGACGTTGCTCTCGTCGGGATCGCTCACCAGTGCGCTCCTGAGGTGTTGAGCAGGGCTCGGGGAACCTTGGTGCTGCGGGCGCGCAGCCACTCGCCGAGTGCCTTGGCTTGGGAGTCGAGCCGCAGTGTCGAGGTGGCACCGCTGCCGAGCATCCCCCGGATGAGGAAGTTGACCGCACCGAGCTTGGGCAGTTCGTAACGCGAGATCGTCAATTCGCGGGTTTCGGGGAGAAGGCGTCGGAGTTCGTCCACGGTGAGGGTCGACTGGAGCCACTGCCATGCCTCCCGGTCGCGTACCCAGACGCCGAGATTCGCGTCGCCGCCCTTGTCGCCGGAGCGGGCATGCACGATCTCACCCAGTGAGGCGATGACGAGTGGTTCGTCGGTCCACGGCGTTCGCACCGCCGGCGCGGGGAAGAGCTCGACCGGCGGGGTTCCCTCGACACCGACATCGTGTGGCGTGCCGGGTGCGATGATCTCGGTGGTGCCGTCATGGTGGTGGACCCTGTGGTCGAGCATTCGTTGGTCGAGCAGTGCCGGCCAGTAGACACCGAACGCGGACCCCGGTTGCGGCGGGCCGAGGGTGTACAACCCGGGGTAGCTGGACAGGGCCAGCTCCACCATCCGCGACGAAAAGGCGCGCCCGGCGGCCTCCTTGGTCCCCTGCACTGCGATCTGGAGCAGCGCGGTGCCCGCATTCTGACTGTCGGGATCGCGGCGGGCCTGACCGATGCGGGTGATCGCGACCGCGTCGAGGCCGTCCGCGGCCTCGATTTCGCGGTGCACGAATCGCTGGACGAGGGCCGCCTTCGCGTCGAGGTCGGTGCCGGTGAGCGCGAGGATCATGCTGTTCTCCCAGCCCCCCACCCCGGTGATCGCGACCTTGGTCGTCGCCGGTGGCGCCGAGCCCCGCACGCCGCGGATCTGGACGCGGTCGTCGCCGAGGTCGGTGAGCTCGGCGGTGTCCAAGTGGGCAATCACATCGGAATTGAGGTAGGCGGGTTCGCCGATCTCGTAGAGCAGTTGAGCTGTGACGGTGTCCGGGGTGACGGCGCCGCCGGTGCCCGCGTTCTTGGTGATCACCGAGGAGCCATCGGCGTCGATTTCGGCGATCGGGAACCCCGGTTGCACGAGGTCGGCAATGGTGCGAAATCCGGAGAAGTTGCCGCCGGTCGCCTGCGGCCCGCATTCGATGACGTGTCCGGCCGCGACGGCGCCGGCCAGCGCGTCGTAGTCGTCGGGGGCCCAGTTCCACCACCAAACGGCGGGACCGACGACCAACGCGGCGTCGGCGACGCGGCCGGTGATGACGATGTCGGCGCCCCGGGCCAGGGCGCGGGCGATACCGAATCCGCCCAGGTACGCGTTGGCCGTCAGTGGGCGGTGCGGCCAGGACGACAGCGGCTCGCCGGTGGTCAGCTGCGGCAGCGTATGGCCGGCCTGCTGCAGTTCGTCGAGGCGGCCGAACACGTCGTCGCCTCCGATGTGCGAGACCTGCAGGTCGTAACCGCGGCCGGCGATCAGGGCTCGGGTTGCGTCGGCCAGCCCGGCGGGGTTGAGTCCGCCGGCGTTGACGACGAGCCGGATCCCGTTCGCGACGAGGTGATCCAGTGCTGGGTCCAAGTGTTGTAGGAAGGTGGTCGCATAGCCCTTGGTGCCGTCTTTGGCGCGCGCCTTGCCGAGGATCAGCATCGTGACCTCGGCGAGGTAGTCACCGGTGAGGACGTCGATGCCGCCGGCTCGGGCCATGTCGGCCATCGCCGAGGCGCGGTCACCGTAGAAGCCGGAGCAATTCCCGACGTGGATCGGACGTTGCCCCCGTTCCTGTGCTGGTGTCATGACGTCACTCCTGCGGTCTTGCTGACCCACGCCGTCCCCTCGAAGCCCACCTCACCTGAGGGGTGCTGCTCGATGAGTTCGAGGGTCAAGCTGTCGTTGTCGGCCGCCGTCACTCGGGCGGTGTAGGTCAGGTCCGCCGGTGCATAGACGGGTCTGCGCAGGCGGTAGGCGGCCTTCGTGACGTGCCATGTCGGGCCGAGGCCCTCGGTGACGCAACGCAAGGCGAGTGCCGCCCGGAGGTGGGAGTGCAGCACGACACCGTCATGGCCCTCCGCGTGGGCATAGGACTCGTCGAAGTGGATGCGGTGAGGGTTCCAGGTGACCGCGCTGTAGCGGAACAACTGAAAGGGCGTAGCCGTGTGCTCGAGCGGTGGCAGCCTGTCTCCGGCCTGGAAGCTGATGGACATCTAGGACTCCTGCAGGGGGTTGCGCAGTACGACGGTGCGCCGGTTCCGGTTGAGAACGGCACCCTCGGCGGACATGAAGGTGTTGATGGTGGTGACGAACACGCAGCTGCCGGCCCGGGTCTGTTTGGGAGTGACCGCCGCGAGGGTTGTCTCGAGCACCACCTCCGTGCCCGCGATCACGGGGTTGACCAACTCCATCTCTTCACCGGCGCCCATGACGCGCAGCCCGAGGTCGCCGTCACCGAGGGGCATGTCCCCGCCGTGCGGGGTTCCGTCGGGCTGGAGCCGAGCCTCGGGGGTGCCCAGACCCCACTCCACGATCGCGGCGAGCATGTTCGGTGGCGCCACGACATCGGCGTACCCGGCCGACCGTGCGTCCGCCGGGTCGTAGTGCTTCGGATCGGCCGCGCCGATGGTCATCGCGTAGCGGCCGATGGTCACCGCGTCGAGGGTGCCGAGGCTGCGTCGTGCGAGAACCTCTCCCGTCCGCGACCGCGTCTGGGCGTAGTACGCCGCCAGCGCAGTGCCGGATTCAAGCAGTGGGGACATGCTGGGGCTCCTCACCGGACAGTTCCGCCAAGATCTCCTCGGTCGACTGACCCAGCAGCGGGGCGGCGCGCAGTGGTCCCACCGGCGAGTCACTGAGCCTGAGCGGACATCCCGGTACCGGCACCCGACCCCTCGCCGGGTGCTCGACGTACCGGATCATGCCGCGCTCGATCAGGTGCTCGTCCGTGTCGACCTCCCGGATCGACTTGACCGGCGCGCACGGCACACCGGCGGCCTGCAGGTCCCGCACCAGTTCGGCGCGTGTGCGGGTCTTGGTGCACGACGACACCACCTCGTCGACCGCATCGATGTTCGCGGCCCTGGCGCTCTCCGCGGCGAACCTGGGGTCGTCGACCAGCTCGGGCCGGCCCAGTGCGGTCGCGACACCACGCCAGTGCCGCTCGGAGATGCAGATGATCGCCAACCATCCGTCGCTCGCCTCGTAGATGTTGTACGGCGCGAGCGCCATACCCGAATGCCGATTCCCGGTGCGCTCGGACAGCTTTCGGTCGGGATTGTTGTGCAGGCCGCCGAGGCTGGAGGCCAGCATGGGGTAGATGGTGTCGTGCATCGACACCTCGACGAGCTGCCCCCGCCCCGTGCGCTCGCGCTGGAACAGGGCCGCGCTGATCGCCCCGAACAGGTGGATGCCGCCGGAGAAGTCCACGAATGCGGCGCCCGCCTTGGTCGGTGGACCGTCGGGCATTCCGGTGGCCGCGGCGCTGCCGGACATCGCCTGCACGGTGATGTCCATCGCCGACATGTGTGCGTACGGGCCCGTGGACCCGTAGCCCTTGCCGCGGGCCACGATCAGACGCGGATTGTGCTCGAGGAGTTGCTCCGGGCCGAGCTGGAGCCGCTCGATGGTGCCCGGCGCGAAGTTCTCGATGAGCACGTCGGCGGTCTCGACCAGGTCGAGCAGCGCGTGGCGACCGGCGTCGGTCTTCAGGTCGAGCACCACACTGATCTTGTTGGAGTTGAGCATCACGAACTCGTGGGACTCGACCGGCTGGTGTGAGCGGAAGCGCAATTGCTCGCCGCCGGGCGGCTCGATCTTGATGACCTCGGCGCCCAGCTGTGCGAGCAGAAGTCCGCAGTACGGACCGTTGTAGATTTGGCCCAATTCGAGGACCCGGATACCGTCAAACGCGGACATGATTGCTTGCCTCTCCGATCAGGAGTTGTTGACCGCGGCACCGCCGCAGTGGTGGTCTCGTCGCTGCGCACGTCTTCACCAGAGCAGCACCTCCCTGTTTCCTGTGTCGCCCAATAACTCTGGTGCGCAGAAGTTTCCGTGATTTCTGGCGATGAAATGCGTTCGTGCAGTCTTACTCGGCACTGCACATGGGCCAGACATCTGGCGGCGAGCAGCATCAGCACGCCATGTCCGGGGTCACCAGCGCGATCAGTTCGACGATTGTTCATCGGCGGGAACCCGCGATGGATCGCGCGCACATCAGGTCGAGGCCGAGGCCGCTACCCCCGGGCGCCGGCAGCGGCCAGAACAAGGTAAGCGCAGCCGATGTTGCGACGTGTCGTCCGACAAGCTCGTGGAGCTGCTCACCTGCACGACACCGTCTTTCGGGCCTTCCTGAACTGCCGTCGCGGGCGGCCCGGGTGGCCCCGCCCGGCGCGGGTGTGATGCCGCGCGCGGGCGGCAACCGTGGAGGTAGGGAGATGTCAGGATTTGATGACGCCGGCCGAGCCGCCGTGGATGTAGCCGACCGGTCCGGTGCCCTGAGCCACCGCCACCGTCTCGGTCACATGCTGGATGGAGGTCGCGTCATTGATCGAATGCAACGTGCCGTCCTGGTTGAATCCGATTTGCGCGCCTTCCATCCACAGCAGCACGACGGTGTCCTCGGTGTTGTCCTCGGGGCAGTAGAACGTGTGGACCGAGCCGCCGGGCTCGTAGAGGTAGGAGCCGGCGACCTGCGGCTGATCCGGGTACTCGGCGTACTTCCAGCAGCCCGAGAACGTCCACACCTCGGCGGTACCGGTGTGGTAATGGACGGGCAGGAGGCAACCGGGCGCCATGGTGGCCATCAGTACCACCTGCCCCTTCTCGGGGTCCAGGCGCAGCGGCTGAATATGGATCCCCGGGCCCATAGCGTCCTTGAGCAGCGGGATCTCAGCGATGTTCACGGTCAGAAGGTCATCCTGCGGCTGAGCGACCAACGGCAGCGGGACGCCGGTCTTGGTGCGGATCATTCCGGGAGAGACTGGTGCGGTCATGGTTTGACCCCTTCGTGCGTACGGATTTACGGATGTTGAACCGGATTTCCGGATCATGTCTCAAGGCTACTGTGACGCGCGCCTCGTCGCAAGAGGCGGAGCCCACCTGTTTGAGGTGTTTGCTAGGGTCACCGGCATGCCTGCTCGCCCGCATCGCACAGTCGACCGCGTGATCGAGATCCTCGAGACCGTGTCCCTGAGCCCGCGCGGGGTGACGTTGGCCGAGCTGACAACCGCCCTGGGCGCGGCGAAGAGTTCCGTGCAGGAGCTGACCAACGGGCTGCTCGCCCGCGGCTATCTCCTCGAGGAGGAGCGCCGGTTCCACCTCGGACCGGGGCCGTTCGTCCTCGCCGCACGCGCGAACAAGCTGGCCGCGCTCTCACTCGATCACCAGTTCATCGCCGAGTTGGGCGAGGTCCTGGGTTGCACCGTCCTCGTTGCAGTGCGCGTCGGGGACGCCATCGTCTTCACCGACCTCGTGGGTGAAGAATCACCGAGCCTCACGTTCGTCGCGCGCACCCACGCCCGTCGCCCGTTGTATACGACCGCCGCCGGAAAAACCGTGCTCGCCAACGTCCCTGACGAGGAGATGTACCGCCTCCTCGACCTCGCCGCCCCCGAGCAGGCAGGCGGGGTCCGACAATTCCTCGCCGAGCTCCCCGAGATTCGGTCCCGCCGACTCGCCTTCAACCGGGGAGTCACGCTCGCGGACGCGTTCGCCGTGGCCACGCCTCTGCTGGCACCCGACGGCAGTCTGATTGCGGCGATCAGCGCGGCCGTCGACGCTTCGGCAGCGGAGGGTCTCGACGATATCGGCGAAAAGCTCAAGAAGGCCGTTGCCAGTCTCGGCCCTCAACACGGGCTCAAATTGGGCTGAAAGCCTGACCAGCCCAGTCGAGCATCCCGCTTTGGACTCGGAGCGGATTCGAGCACTCGTCGCCGGCACCGTCGGTTCATGGAGCCCAATCCTCGGCGAAAGCCTGTGCCCCATCCGGATACGTTATGTGGCGGTTGCGCCTTGGGGTTGATCGTCGGCGTCGGGTAAGCGGCGTCGGCAGATTTCGTGGGCTTCGTCGGCCGAGACGCCGAACACCGACACCCGCGACGCAGTGCCCGAGACCGCGTCCGAAGCCGGGTTCGGCGGTCCCCCCGCCACCGATCCGCTCACCGGGCGCCGTATCGGCCTGGCGACGACGATCAAGGCGACGCGCAAACGCGGTCCCGTCCGCCGACTCCTCGGAATGCGCTGACCAGCAACTATTCCGGGTTGCTGCGGAGAACGCGGTCGGCTACTCGTCACGGAGCATGTCGATTAGCCGAACCGTTCCGCTTCTTCCCTGATAGGCAGCGGTGAGAATGGTCCGATGCGGTCGCCCACATGCACGGCTACCAGCCCGGCGAGATCGTCCCGACCACCGCATTATTGCTGTCGCCCAAGCATCCCTAGGACCACCCGCACCTGGCGCGGGTCCTGGACCGGATGATCAGCGCCGCCGAACCGTTCAGCAGCAATCACCGCATCGACACCGCCTGGCACAGCCCACCAGGTCGTCGTTGTCGGCGACCGCTTGTGCGACGACGCCGGTTGCGGTGGTCGGGACGACCAGGTTCTACATCGACCTCACCGACTCCTACCGCGACGACGTGAAGGAGTCGGTCGCCGAGGCGGTCGCCGAACTCGATGCGCCGGGCGCCGGACGGTTCACCGACGTACCCCCACGGTGAACCGTCCGGGTACGACAGCCACGAAATCCACGGTCGAGGCACTGCGACGGCACTCTGCAGAGCAAAAAGTATGTTGACCTGGCTATTTGATCGAGATGCTGCGGAAATGTCTTTTTACAGCAGTCACCCCGCACCGGCTCCTCGCCGCGGACACCCACTTGACCCTGGATCTGTTGCGGATCGCCGTGTACCCGTCCGGTATCGCGGTGCACCTGACCCTCACCGCCACCGGCCACCCGGCCGAACGGGCCCGGCATGAAGCCCGTCCGCTCACCGATCCGGCGGACCCGTCGGCGCACCGGTCGTATCTGAACGTCTGGGTCGGGACGGACGGCCTCGCGGTCGCAGACCCGTACTTTCACCGCGCGGATCTCCAGGAGTCGACCGCGGGACACGCCTGTACCGGACCCAGCCGACGTACTGGCTCACCGCATCGCCGCCGGGACGGCGGGTGGCACTGACCGCCGAGTGGCCACAGGTCGGCCTTCCCGCGAGCGTGACCACTGTTGCGCTGTCCCCCAACACCCCGCCGCGGGTGACTCCGGCTGATGCTCGGTCAGTTCCGCTCACGCCCCGAAGTGCCGGATAGCGGCGGTGAGACTCCAGCTCGTGCGGGGGCGAGGTCCGAGACCACCGATTGCCAGCAGCGGGCGCGCCGGTCGCGCAAGATGGTGGGGCCGGTTCGATGTGGGCCGTGGTCATCCCGACCACCCCTGATCCGCGGACGAAGGCCACCCGAGGGACCACGCCATGACTGAACGAGACCCATTCCCTGATCCATCACCCGCCGGTGCGGGCGACCATCCGACCCGGGCGGCACGGATCGAACACGGCGAGACGGTTCGGCGCCGAATCCCGTTCGACGCCATCGCCGAACACGCTCCGGACCGCGACCGTGACCCGGTCGGCCTGCTCGAGTCCCAGGGGGCCACCCGGGTCCCCGACCTCGTCCCCATCCGGTACGGGCGGATGGCCGAGTCACCGTTCGCGTTCTACCGCGGCGCGGCGCTGGTGATGGCCGACGACTTCTCCCACGCCTCGGCCACCGGCCTGCACACCCAATTGTGCGGGGACGCCCACCTGAGCAACTTCGGGCTCTTCGCCACACCGGAGCGCGACCTCGCCTTCGATGTCAACGACTTCGACGAAACCTATCCCGGCCCCTTCGAATGGGACGTCAAACGACTCGTCGCGAGCCTCGCCGTCGCCGGCCGCGACAACGGGTTCCGCGGCAAAGAGCGCAAACGGATCGCCCGCGCCTGCGCCGCCGAATACCGCGAAACGATGACCCAGCAGGCCGAGTGCGGCGAGCTCGCGGTCTGGTACTCCCACATCGACGCCGCCACCGAGTTGGACGAGCTCCGCGGCGACCTGGACTCCTCGGCACGCAAACGTGTGAAGAAGACGATCCACAAATCCTGGGGCCGCGACAGCATGCAGGCGCTGTCCAAACTGACCACCCTCGTGGACGGCACCCCGCGGATCGTGAGCACGCCGCCGCTGATCGTCCCCATCGAGGAGATCTTCACCGACACCGAAGCCGAACAGATCAACCGGGAACTGATCCAACGAATGCGCGAATACCGCGACACCCTGCAACCCGCCCGACGTGTCCTGTTCGATCGATTCGACTACGTCCAGACGGCACGGAAAGTCGTCGGTGTGGGCAGCGTCGGCACCCGGGCCTGGATCATCCTGCTCCGCGGCCCCGGTGGCGACCCCCTGTTCCTGCAGGCCAAGGAGGCACAACCGTCGGTCCTCGCGGAGTACGTCGACGGTCCCACGGTCACCAACCAGGGCGAGCGCGTCGTCACCGGGCAACGCCGGATACAGGCCGCCAGCGACATCCTCCTCGGCTGGCAGCAGGGACCCGACGCGGATGGGACGGTCCGGGACTACTACGTCCGCCAGCTGCGCGACGGCAAGGGGTCGGCCGTCATCGAGACCATGTCCGCCCATCTGATGACCCTCTACGGCCGGCTGTGCGCCCGGGTCCTTGCGTATGCGCACGCCCGCGCCGGCGACCGGTTCGCCATCGCCGGGTACCTCGGTTCGGACAACGACTTCGACAAAGCGCTGACCGCCTTCGCCGAGTCCTACGCCGACCAGAACGCCCGCGACCACGCCGCGTTGCGCCAGGCCATCGACGACGGCCGGATCACCGCACGCCCGGGGACGTGACGGTGAGCGACGACCGATCCGCCGCCCCCGACACCGCGACCGGAGCCCGCCGCTGGTGGGCGCGGGCGGCGTTCGCACTGGCGATCCTCGCGGCGGCGGTGCCGCTGATGGCCGCCGGACTGCTCAGCACCGTCGGGAGTCTCCTCGTCGGAATCGGCGGCGTCGCCGTCATGGTCGCCGCCCTGTACTGGTTCCTCGCCAGTCGCGGTGTGCTGCGCTGGATCTCACTGGCGATCGCGATACTGTCACCGATCGTCGTCCTGGTCCTGTTCATCCGCGCCCACCTGCTCGCCGAGGTCGTCGCCTCCATTGTTCTCGCGCTCCTCACGGTGCCCTGCGCCCGCGCCGCCCTGCGCGGACGAACCTCGGACACCGCCGTCCGCGAGGTGCCCGCCCCACCGGTACGGCATCCGGTGCTGATCATGAACCCGCACTCCGGTGGCGGCAAGGTCGCGAAATTCGACCTGCAACGCAAGGCCGAGGAACTCGGCGCCGAGGTGGTCCTGCTCGAAGGACCGGGCACCGTCGACGTCACCGACCTGGCCCGGCAGGCGATCGAGGCCGGAGCCGACCTGCTGGGCGTGGCCGGCGGCGACGGGACCCAAGCCCTCGTCGCGGGGGTCGCGGCAGAGAACAACCTGCCGTTCCTGGTGATCAGCGCCGGCACCCGCAACCACTTCGCGATGGACCTCGGACTCGACCGCACCGACCCCAGCCGATGTCTCGACGCCCTGCGCGACGGCGTCGAGCTCGCCGTCGACCTCGGCCGGATCAACGGCCGCCCGTTCGTCAACAACGCCTCCTTCGGGGTCTACGCCGAGGTGGTCCGCAGCCCCGCCTACCGCGACGACAAGACCGGAACCGTGCTCCAGATGCTCCCGGACCTGCTCGCCGGACAAGCGGGTGCCCCACTCGTCACCCGGATCGGGAACGTCACCGTAAGGAACCCACAAGCGGTGCTGGTGAGCAACAACCCCTACGGCACCAGCGATCTCGCCGGCCTGAACCGACGCGACCGACTCGACCGGGGCGTCCTCGGCGCCGTCACCGTCTCCGTCGCCAACGCCCACCAGGCCATCGGGCTGCTGCGCCGCGCGAACGTCCGGGGCCTGACCCAGCACACGAGCACCGAGGTGATCGTCGACGCCGACACACGTCAGACCCCGGTCGGCGTCGACGGCGAATCGCTGCTGCTGCCCACCCCGGTGCGCTGCACGATCGAGCCCGGCGCCCTCCGCGTCCGGGTACCCCGCGACCGCCCGGGGGTCCGCCCCGCCGAACCCACCGTCGACTGGGTCCGGCTCCGCGAACTGGCCTGGCACCGCCAGGCCGCGTCCCCACACACGTGAGACGCAGCAGTACCGGCCGGCCCCCGGGACCGGCCTGTGTCCGATTCGGATCCGCCCGTGTCACTGCATGGTTCGGCGTCAACCGAGTAATCCTCGGTCGCCACCGCCGAGAGGATTTGCCGTAATCAAACTTCGCGAACCCCCGTGCTAGGGAACAAGGTTCCTAGCGTCGCACCTGGTGGGCGCCGCCGCCGGGGAAATCAACGGAATGTTAGACACTGCAACCGCCATCCGGAGATGCCTTCGCGCACGCGGCGCCCGCCTGGAGCCGATTCGCATCTCGGCAACGCGTCCGGACAGTGGATCGACGATTCCCGGTCCCTCACGGCCGCCGGACGTGGGACGTGGGAACACCCCGTTGGCCGTCACCCGCAGCAACCCGAGGTCGCACGCCGCCGCACTCGCGCCGGACAATTTCGTACCACCCCAGGTCGACGGTGTCCGGTTCCGCGCATCGTTGGTGAAACCACGGATAGCTTCAAGTGCTACTCCTTTAGCGCAACTCGAGAGCCGTCGGCGAGGCCGGTGATGCGGCCGCAGCGGCTGCCTGGCGCTCGGGACGACAGCCCGTCCGGGGCCGGGTGTCCCGTCCGGTAGGGCGTCACGTGCAGAAACGGACCAGGCGGTCGATGGTGAACTTCTGACCAACGCCGCGATACTTTCCGGCTCGCTGGTTACGCTCTGGATGCTTTTCCATATCGGTTGCAGCGCACTCAGAATGGGGACGGCATGACAGGCATCGGCACAACTCGCAAATACAGAAGCTTCACCCGCACGATCGCGGTCGCAGGGGTCGCCGCGCTCGCGGTGGTAATGGGCAACGGCACCGCCTCGGCCGGAATCGACAACTCCAGCTCCGTCATCGACGTGGACGGCAACCGCATCGAGGTCCTGCAGGGCGACACCCAGTACCAGGCCGTCCCGCCCCTCGACGGGGTACCGACCAGCGTCGAGTTCTTCCACAACGGCTACGCCGCGGTCAACATCAGCGGACCCGACGCCGCCGACTTCGAGGGAACCAAGCTCACCGTCGGCTACCAGATCGGCTACCCGATCGCGCTGGCCGGTGCGACCATCGTCCTCAACTCGCCCGGCCTCGGGTTCGCGATCGGGTCGGACACCGGCATCGACCTGGGGCTCGTCCCCGACTTCACCCTCGATCTGAGTGCGGGGACCAACGCCGAGCTGGCCGGTGACATCATCCCGTCGCAGGAGCTGGACATCGACCTCGAGCCGGGCGGGATCACCGAGGTCCCGCTGCTCGAGGACCAGGAGTTCGACGGACCCGAGGCGCTGGTGCGGATGCAGGGCGTACACGGGTCCATCTCCGGCGCCATCGGAGCGGTCACCATCCGCCCGTACGCCAAGGCCGTCACCGAAAACGGCGACACCGTCATGACCTACGGTGTGCCGCAGAAACTCAACTAGGTTTGAGGTAGCCGCACGGCCGGGTGCCGGGTGCCGGGTTGCGGAGGGCGGTCGGAGCAATTCCGGCGGCCCGCCGTCCTGGATCACAAGAAGCAGAGCCCGACACTCTGCTCTCTGCCATCGACGGCAGAGAGCAGATCATCATTCCCACGACGGGTAAGCCCCGGACTGCCCCAGGACCACTGCCCGCGGGTGCAGCGTCCTCGAATGTCCGGGCCGCCGGAGTCAGATCGCGACCAACCCGCGTTCGGTGCGGTTCGCTTCCTCGGAATGGTCGATACAGTCGAGGAACGAGAACACCGCCGGATTCACCTCGACGGTCCGCCAGACCGCATACAAATCGATCGTCGGAACCGGATCGACCAGTTTCACCGCCACCGAATCCGCGCCCATCGCGCCGAGCCCTCCCGAACCGGCGCGCGCAAGCGACGCGAACCCGACCAACGGCTTGACCGACACCATGTGCGCGGTCGCGCCCGGATCGTCTGCGGTCTGCGCGACATCGAGCGAGATCCTGCTGGCGGCGGCGGCACCGAAGATCGAGTCGTACATCGCCGGGCACTGCTCGCGGGAGAACATCACACACTCCTGCGACGCCAGCTCGGCGAACGGCACCGCCGGCCGGGCCGCCCAGCTGTGTCCCTTGCCGACGACCGCCACCAGGGGAATCTTCCGCAGGACCAGGTGGTAGCGGAAATCCGCGGTGCGGGGATGCCCGTACACCAGGGCGATGTCGAGGGCGCCGTCCGCGAGGTCCGCGAGCTGCGGCCCGGTTCGCTTCTCCCACAACGAGACCACGATGTCCGGGTGCTCGGCACTCATTTTGGCGAGGACCGACGGCAGGACATGTCGGCTGGCCGGCATGTTGTAGCCGACGTTGAGAGTTCCCGAGCGACCGTCCGCGGTCGCCTTCGCGATCCGCGCGGCCTTGTCCATCTGGGCGACGATCAGCCTGGCCTGAGCCTCGAATTCCCTGCCCGCCGACGTCAATTTCACCTCGTGCGAGGTTCGCGCGACCAGCCGGACCCCGAGGGACTTCTCCAGCTTCTGCAGTTGCGCGCTGAGCGAGGGCTGGGTCAGGTGCAGCCGTGCCGCGGCCCGTCCGAAATGCAATTCCTCGGCGATGGTGATGAATGAGACGAGATGCCTGAACTCCACACTCACGCTCCCTATTGGCTCGTGTGGCAAGGCTAGCCACGGCGTGTAACTGCCGGAGAACTCCGCGAACACGGGTAGAGCTGCCTTCGTGGACGCTGGGTGAAGTGTCCGGTGAAGCCCGCCCGATGGTGAAATCTACTCTCGTTGACGAATTCCACAGTGCGGCAAAAGCACGATAGGGGCGCGCCACTACGTGTGACCACCGGTGTCGATGAATGATGGCGGAGACGCCGAGTTGGACAGGACCGACCGCGCCAGCCGGGTGATCGCGGCACCACCGGCGACCGTCTACGGCGCCCTCCTCGACCGGGAGTCCCTCGAGGCCTGGTTGCCGCCGGACGGCATGCACGGGCGGGTCGAGCGGTGGGATCCCCGCCCCGGTGGCGGGTTCCGGATGGTCTGACCTACCTCGACCCCGCCGACAGCCCCGGCAAGACTTCGGCTGCGACGGATGTCGTCGATGTCGGATTCGCCGACCGCGCCACCGGAGCGCGTGGTGCAGCGGGCGGTGTTCGACGCTGACGACCCGTCGTACGCGGGCACCATGACGATGACCTGGCACCTCACTGCCACTGGTGACGGGACCGAGGTGACCGTCACCGCCACGGACGTGCCACCTGGCATCGACCCAAGCGGCACACGAGGCCGGGATCGCCTCCTCGCTGGCCAACCTGGCCTCGTACGTCGAAGAGGCCCGCTGACTCAGGTCGGCTCCGGGCCGGGCAACTGGTGGGGGGATAGGTCACCGTCAGCTCCGGGAGGAGTTCCGCCTACTCGAGCGGTCCGACAGTCCGTTCACCGAGCAGTCACCGACCGGGGAGGAGCACCCCGGTGTCCGGTGGCTCCGTCCGGTCACCGGGTGGAGGTGGACTCCCGCGACCACTCCCGAGGAGGCCTCCGGCATCCCTCCTACAGGGGAATCGCCTGGATATAGATCCCCGGATCGGTCCGGGTCGAGGACTTGGAGCGGGTCAACCCGGCGCCCGCCGCGGGGACCCGGCTTGCTTGTCCTGTGCGGGTCGCGTCTGTGCGGGTCGAGGGTCACGCGCTCGCCGGTGAGTGCTTCGACCACGCCCGCCAGGTCGTCGGCGGACAGGTGCACGTCCTGGTCCGCGCCGGAGTCACCTCGGGTGTTCTGCTCCATGACCGCCCTCCCCATCACCGTGATATGTCAGCACAAAGTGTAGAGCCCGGAAAGGGTGTTCGGCGTCCCCGCAATCGGTGTTTCCGCAGGCCCTCAGGATATTCACAGGTTTCATCCGTTGCTGCGACCACCGTGGTGGGTGCACGATCAGGCTGTGCATCGACGACGCTGGCCGGCGAACCCTCCGCCCCCGTGCGGGGGCGTCCGGGTGCACGGTCACCGCGTGCTGGCCGCCGATCCGCAGGTGACGCTGGAGCTGGGGCGGATCGTCGCATTCGGCAGCGGGCTCGCGGTGTACCTGGCGCTCACCGCCACCGGCACCCCGGCCCAGCGGGCCCACCGTGAGACCCGGACGCTGACCGACCCGGCGGATCGGTCGGCGCGGTGGTCCTACCTCGACGTGTCGGCGGGGACGGACCGGATCGCCGTCGCGGACCCGTACCTCGCGCGCCCGGATCTGCAGGCGTGCACGGCCGGACTGTGCACGTACCGCACCGAGCCGCAGTACTGGATCGACACCCCGACGCCGGTACGGTCGGTGACCCTCACCGCCGAGTGGCCGCGGATCGGCCTGGCACCGACGGCCGCGACGCTCGCGCTGGCACGCCTGGATCAGGCCACCAGAAATCCGCGATGATCACCCCGCCCACCGGTCGGATGCGGGCGCACGTGGACGGTCCACCAGCACCGGGAACCGGACCAGCAGCCGGTCGACCAGCACCTGCGCCTGGTGAAGTCGGGTGCGTAACGCGCGTTCCTCGGCCCGCCAATGCCGCTCGAGGTCACGATCGGTGGGGGCAAGCTGTTCGACCTGGGTCTGTGCGTACTCGATGTGAACGAGGAGGCCGGCGGTCTCGGCCAGTAGCAGGGACAGAAAAACCTCGGCCTGGGCCGTGTCGGGATCGTGCGCGATCGGGGTCATCGGCTCGTTTCTCCTGCTCGGCGCGGCAGAAGGTACGTGCCGCACGGGGTCTCGGACAAAGACTGCGCCGCTGCGGTCCAGTCCGTATCGTGCGCATCGGCGGCCACCGCGTCAACCCCGCACACACACCGTTCGGGCAGCTCCGCCGGTGTCCTCCTCGGGTGAAATCCCGGGAAAAGGATCGCCTTCCGGTGGGTGGAGGACGAGAATTTTCGGTGTGGACGTCAGCGAAGCCCAGCACATCGACGCCATCCGGGCCCGCCTGTACCGGCGGAACCCGGATCTCCACCCCTACGTGGTCGACGAGACGATCGACACCGCGCTCCACCGGTTCGACGGATGCCCGATCCGGGACTTCGTCCCGCTCCTGGTCGAACGAGCCGCCACCCGCGCACTCGACGCCTCCCCGATCCGGTCCCCACGAACGGAGCACCAGCCGGCCGCCCCGATGTAACCGACACGCAGACCTGGGACGTCGAACGCGCCGAGCAGCCCCGCCCATGTCATGAGTGGTTTTGCCGGGTCACGGCTGCTGTCGATCGGTGAAGACCTGAGAAGCCGCCACACTCATCGGCTCCGATCGTGAAATATGTCCCACGTCGTCGGTCGAATTGGTGGTGATCACCGAAAACGTGACCAGCCAGGCGTCCCGGTCCTCCTCGGGAAGGTCGGGGTTGCGCCAGAAGTCGAAGATGCCGGCGAGCGGGAGAATGCAGCTCTCGGTCGGGTGGATGTAGTACGGCTGCTTGAGCGGTTTCCCGGACTTGCCGACCTCGTTGGTCGGGAACCATTCATCGGGCGGGCCAAGGGAGGTTCAAGGGCGGTGTACGTCACTGAGAGCCGGGTTGTCCGAGCAGCGGGAGCCGTGGGTTTGGGTTTTGGGCGCGTTCAACAAAGTTGCGGCCCCGGGTTCGGCACACTAGGGGGCATGGCGGAGCAGCAACGGGAGAAGTCGTGGTCGGCCCGGTACGTGTCGCTGTTGGCGACCGAACTCGCCGCCCGCGGCGTGCACTACCCGGACGAGATACTGGCGGTGTTCATCGACAGCAACGCCGCCACGGTCGCCGCGATCGCCGGCATCAGTGAGCGCGACGCCCAACTGACGATCAACCCCGACGCCGTTCCGGCGTGGGCGGACCTGGTTGCCGGCGGGATAGCGATCGATGTCACCGCGGACGTCGACATCGCCGAGGTGTCGTGGGTGCGCATCCCAATGGCGACGGCCGCGAAGACGACGGCCGCCTTGGCCCAATGCCACGAAATGATCGTGCACCACATCGAAATGGAACAGGATCTGGCCTCCGACGAAGAGGGCAGCGCAGAAGTCCTCACCATGCTCGTCGCCCAAGGGGACACCATTGCTCGGTTGTCGCGGCACCTGGCCACCGTGATCGCCGATACCGCATTCACTGCCGGTGATGTGCTCGTCGAGGAGGACTTCTACGAAACGGTCCTCGAGGTGCTCACCGACATCCTCGACGGCGACGACGCCGACACCCACGATCAACTGCTCCCCGGCTGGTACTGCCAGGCCTGGCACGACCCCGATCCCTTCGCCGGGCCATGGGAGTGGTGCGGGAACCCGGCGCACTCGCTCACCGGGATCCTCGACGCCGCGGTCACCGAACTCCACGACACCCACATCCACGTGGAGTAACCCGCACGGCGTCGTCCGCATGTGGAACCCGGCAGTCATGCCCCGGTACGAGGGAGAAAAAGCGCGTTGAGCGAGAACATCGTTCGGTTGATGGAGGAGAACCTGCTGGCGGTGTTCAACGAACGTGACCCGCAGCGGCGCCTGATGGTGGTACGCCGAAACTATGCCCCCGACGTCCGCTGGTCGGACCCTGAGGGGACGGTCATCGGCCAAGACCGACTACATGAGAGGGCGCAGGAACTGCTCGATGGTCCGTTGTCGGGCTTGACGTTCGTACAATCTGGTCCGGTCTACCAGACCGCCAACCTGGGCCTGCTGGCCTTTGACATCTTCCCGCTTGATCGAGCAGCGGACGCCGGATCGAGTGAGCCACTGATCTCTGGGTACGACGTCGCGATCGTCGAAAACGACGTGATCGCGCAACTGTTCACCGTGATAACCACCAGGTCGATCCCCGAGTCGGCCGTCAACATGGGCTGACGATCGCAGAAAACTGTCCCGTGACCTGGAATTTTCGTCACGCCGCGCGCACCGGTCGGGCCGGGGAGGGTCGGTGTCCGATGCTGCCTGCGGAACCACGCGTGCTCTCGACTGAAGGGCTCTTGTCCGGCAGGCGATATACCGGAAGTGGGACGGATAATTGGCCGGAGGGTTCACCGAATACCTGAGGCACACATCCGGACTTCGGTGACCGACAGGTACCTCGTCCGATGGTTCCGCGCACCATCTTCTGTCCCGCACTGAGCTGTCCTGACCACTCTGATCAGGCGTTCGGTGGATCGTGTGGTCCCTCGGGGTGTGAGGTCGGCACCTATTCGTCGGCTGCCGATGCTGCGCGCCGGATGATGTCTGCGACGACGTCGGGTCGCGACACGTACACGGCGTGGCTTCCGGGTGTCTCGATCACGGTCGCGCCGATCCGCTCGGCCATCGACGCCTGTGCGGCGGGTGGGATCATCCGGTCCTCGGTGACGTGCAGATACCAACTCGGCTTGACGCGCCAGGCGGCCTCGCTGATGGTGCCGCCGAGGGCGTCGAGACCCCACGGAACCTGGGAGTCGGCCAGGAACGCCGCTTGTGCGGCGGGCACGTCCGCGGCGAACGAGTCGTGGAATTTCGCCCGGTCGAGGAAGAGGTTGCCGTCTCGTGGCGGCAGTATCGGGGGCTGGGGTCCGTCCTGCGGAAAGCCGCCGAGGAGGGTGTTCACGGACTCACCCGTGTCGGGCGCGAAAGCCGTGATGTAGACGAGGGCGGCGACGTTGGGGTGCGTACCCGCCTCGGTGATGACGGCTCCTCCGTAGGAGTGCCCCACGAGGATCACGGGGCCGTCGACGTCGTCGATGACCTGTCGTGTCGTGGCGGCGTCGTCCGCGAGCGATTTCGTCGGATTCTGCACGACACGCACGCCGAATCCGTCCTTCTTGAGTGCGTCGTAGACGGCCCTCCAGCCGGATCCGTCCACAAAACCCCCATGAACGAGAACGACGGTCTTGCCTGTTGAACTCATGCTGGTCTCCCTGACTGGACGCTGGTCAACATCGGCGAATCCGGGCGCCGCGAGTTTTAGTCTTGATGAGTCCGTCGGTCGGCGTGGGCGAAGTGACCGCTTCCGCACGTGCACAGGACGATTCGGTCCCTGATGACGATTGGCCGATCAGTGGCGTCGTCGAATCGCTCCGGGGTGGTCGTCCCGATCCGCCGCAGTAGCCGCTCCGGTAGTGACGCACGTCACAGCAGCCCCGAGGTTGGTCGGCGTAACGCTTCCGGCCCTTCCGGACACCGTTCGAGTAGCCGCAGACGCTGGGCCCGCGGCACTCGGATTAGGACCACCCGCCATGAGCACCACACAGCTTCACCGGAACACCCGCTCCGCCACCAGCACCTCCTCCTGGAAGCGCCTGGCCGCCGTCGCCGCCGCAACCATCGCAGTCGGCCTCGTCCCGGTCGCCGCCGCGAACGCCGCCACCGCCGCACCGGCCCCTGCACAGCCCGTCGCCGCCGCGGTCACCCACGACAACCCGCTCGACCGCGACAACGACGTGCAGCAGCAACGTCAGCACGACCGCCAGCGGGACCAGCGGCAGGACCGGCGCGCCGAAACCATCGTGCTCGACCAAATCCTGGTCGGCTGGAACAGCAGCACCCCGATGTAGCGCAGCCCGGCCGCCCCACCCCCCCAGGGGAGCCGAAGAGCGCACAGCGCTCCCCACCAGCGAGCTGACAGCCTCGCAGCCGACATACCCCGCTTTTGAGACCCGCGAGAAGGAAACCATGAGCACCACCGAAACCCGCCCCACCGAGGCGGTCACCACCACGGCAACAACATTCGGCAGTACCGCCGACCTGACCAGTGCGCTGATTCGCGCCGCGATCGCTCACGGCGAACACGAGAAGCGCACCGGGGCAGAGGATCCGAACTGGCCCCACTGGTACGCCGCCTACATGGTCGCCGAACAGGCCGGGACGGAGCTGCCCGTCTGACTGCCCTCAATACCCACCTGTCTACCCCTCACGCTGCCCCACCCAGCAAGGAGAACACCATGTCCACGATCCACCTCCACCAGACCACCACCGCCACCCCGGAACAATTCCTCGACGCGCTCACCGACTTCGGGCCCGGCCGCCAGGCGATCTTCGGTAACAGCGCCGACGACTACCTGCAGGTGCACGAACTCGGCACCGACCACGCCGACGTCACCGAGGGCTCCGGCGGGGCCTGGGAACGCCTGCACTACGACTGGACCGACCCCCACCGTGTAGTCATGACCACCACCGACTCCAACCTGTGGGGCGGAAACTCCGGCCACACCTACACCCTCACCCCGATGCCCGATGGAACCACCGACGTCGACGCCGTCGTGGTCCGCGACGGCAAGAACCTCAAGGGACGAGCGCTCGGGGCCGTGCTCGGCGTCTTCGGCACCCGCGTCCTGGGAAAGCCGTTCGACAACACCGTCAAGGCCATCGAAGCCCGCAACGCCACCCCGCGGACGGCGAACAACACCTGAACCCCACAGTGCCGCCGTCGAGCACCGCAACCACGGTGCTCGACGGTGCCACCGTGTTCGGCAGATCCGCCGAGCGAAGGCATGCCGCTACGCGCGTGCCTGGCCCACCGTCACGGTGTCGACGAGGGCGGTGTCTTCGCCGACATTCGGCGAAGACACCGCACCACCGTTCCCGCAGCGGGAGTCTTCGCTGTGGAGCGCGGGCACGGGCGAACAACGGAACCCGCCATCCGCGGGGAGGCAGGGTGGCGGGTTCCTCGCACGGCCCCGCAGGGCCGATGGCAAGTGACCGGGCACCATTCCGGGTGTGGTCAGCCCAGTGCTGATGCGTCGCGGGTCATCACCTCGGGAAACCGGAACACGCTCGCATCGACGAGTCGGTGCACCTCGTACAGCTCGGCTCGCAGGGCCGCGGCCTCCGCAGCCGGTCGGTCGGCCGGTGGGCCCTGCGGGCGTGCTCGGCGAGAGCGTCGACGGTCTCGCTACGCGCCGCGACGATGTCGATCTCCGCGTCCAGGTGGCCCAAGAAGATCCGCGCCTGCGCCACGTCCGAGTCCTCCGCCATCGCGTCGAAAGTCATGCCGCGAGCAACGAGCCGAGCTTCGCGGTCGCCGCACGCTCGACGAGCAACGGAACGAAATCCCGAATCGGGCATCCCGCAAACTGGGCGACCGCCTCCCCCACCGCGGTCCCGACCGCCTCCCGCGATGCGGCCGGGAACGTGTTCAGCAACCGTGCCGCGACCTGCGACAGCTGGCGCGCTTCCTCCGCAGCGTTCATACCCCAAAGCCTGCGCTCTCGATCTCGGTGGCTGCGTGTCCCGAGCGGAAACGGGGGTTGAACAAACCATGAACACCCAGGCGGGGGGTGGTTCGCCGGGACGGTTCCGACCAGGCTGGAGTAGTGAACGCAGAATTTGTCGTTCTTCTCATCGTGGTCGTCACCGCACTGGGTTTCGATTTCACCAACGGTTTCCACGACACCGCCAACGCCATGGCCACCTCGATCGCCACCGGCGCACTCACACCCAAGGTGGCGGTGACACTGTCCGCGATTCTCAACCTGGTGGGCGCGTTCCTGTCGGTCGAGGTCGCCGCGACGGTCGCCAAGGGCATCGTCAACCTCGGCGACACCGGCGGGCAGGCGCTGCTGATCATCGTCTTCGCCGGCCTCGTCGGCGGCATCTTGTGGAACCTGCTGACCTGGCTGCTCGGCATCCCGTCGAGTTCGTCGCACGCCCTGTTCGGCGGCCTGATCGGGGCGACCATCGCCGCCCTCGGCATGGGGGGCGTCGAGTGGTCGGGGGTGCTGAGCAAGATCCTCGTTCCGGCGGTGCTCGCACCGGTGGTCACGTGCCTGGTGGCCGCCACCGGCACCTGGCTGATCTACCGCATCACCGCCGGCGTCGAGGAAAACGCCAAGGAACAAGGCTTCCGTTGGGGACAGATCGGGTCGGCCTCGCTGGTCTCACTCGCGCACGGCACCAACGACGCCCAGAAGACGATGGGCATCATCTTCCTGGCGCTGGTGGCGTACGGCAGCATCACCGCCGACACCGCGATGCCGTTCTGGGTGAAACTCTCGTGCGCCCTCGCGATCGCCCTGGGCACCTACCTCGGCGGCTGGCGGATCATCCGCACCCTCGGGAAGGGTTTGGTCGAGATCGCCTCGCCCCAGGGGATGGCCGCCGAGGCGTCCTCGGCCGCGATCATCCTCACCTCCAGCCACTTCGGCCTCCCGCTCTCGACCACCCAGGTCGCCACCGGATCCATCCTCGGCACCGGGATCGGCAAGTCCGGCGCGGAGGTCCGGTGGGGCGTCGCCGGACGCATGGCAGTCGCGTGGTTGTTCACCCTTCCCTCCGCCGCCGTGGTCGGGGCGGTGTGCTGGCTGATCGCCGACGTCATCGGCGGACTGCCCGGTGTTCTCGTCGTGTTCGCGCTGCTCCTGGTGGCCGCAGGCGCCATGTACCTGCGCTCGCGGCGGAACCCGATCGACACCTCGAACGTGAACGAGGAGTGGGACGGTGGCCTGACCCCGCCGTCCGAGAAGACCAAGACCCCCACCCCGGACTCGACCACTCCGCACTCGACCCAGCTCTGAGAGGGGTGGCATCGTGGATCTGTTCCTGGACACCGTGAACTCGCTCTGGCAGGTCGTGCTCATCGGCCTGCTCTTCGGCGCCGGCCTGCCCGCCATCTTTGCGCTCGGAATCCGGTTCCTGTCGCCGGGGGCCACGACGACCGCGGACGGAAACGGCGCCACCCGCACACCGGCCGCTCTGTTCGCCGGGGTGGCCTGCTTCGCGGTGATCCTCGTCGCGATCGTCGCCGGAATCCTGTTCATCATGAAGGACTTCCTCGCCCACGATTTCGGGATCCACCTCTTCTGACGCGCAGAAAGGACGACCCGTCGTGCATCGGACATCGATCACCTCAGTCCCGGCGAAGGTCCTGGCCTGGGTTCGCGGCGGCTATCCCCACGGGGTGCCCCGGGAGGACTACGTCGCGCTGTTCGCCGTCCTGCACCGCCACCTCACCGAGACCGAGGTCGGCGAGATCGTCGACGAACTGTCGGCGCCGGACGGGCATGCCCTCGAGGACGGCAGGATCGACCGCGCCGAGATCGAGGACGCCATCGCCCACCTGATCCACGAACACCCCGGTGAGGACGACATCACCCGGGTCGCCTCCCGCCTCGCCGCGGGCGGCTGGCCCCTCGAGGCGCCGCTCGCGGAGAAAACCCCGCTCGCAAAGGCCCTGCCTCCATTGTTGGCCAGCATCATCGGCTGGCTCCGCGCCGGGTATCCACAGGGCGTCCCGGAGACCGACTACATCCCGCTGATCGCCCTGCTCCGCCGGCGCCTGTCCGACGACGAGGTCCGCGACATCACCACCGCACTCGTCGACCAGGGCGACCTCCCGATCGGCAAGACCGACATCCAGACGATGATCACCAAGGTCACCAACGAGATCCCCCTCGACGCCGACGTCGAGCGGGTCCGCGCCCACCTGGTGGCCGGCGGCTGGGCCATCACGGACGACACGCCGAACGACCATCCGCACTGAATCGCGCTGATGATCTGATCGCACCGCAGCGAACGCTCGGTATCGGTGCGGGGAGGAGGGCATCAGATGTTCCAACGTGGCAACACCGTCGCTCCCGAGCTGCACGAACTGGACGAGTCGATGCTCGTCGAACCCGAGTCCCGCCGCCCACCCTGGCGGGATCTTCTCGCGTCCACCCCGGGCCGGCTGTCGGTGCTGGCGGTGGTCCTCGTCGCGGCCGCGCTGGCGGCGGGCGTGGTGACGTCAGTGGTCACCGACGCGCGTCAGCGGGAGATCGACACCCTGCGGACGCACACGGAGCCCCTCGCCGACGCCGCCCAGAGCCTCTACAGTTCGCTGTCGATCGCCGACGCCGCCGCGACGACGTCGTTCCTCTTCGGCGGGACCGAGCCGGTCGCGGTACGCGAGCGCTACAACCAGGCCGTCGGGGACGCGTCCAACGCGTTGGTGACCGCCTCGACCGGCGTCTCCGCGGCGGACGCGGAAACGGTCGGCCTGCTGTCCGAGGTGTCGAGGCGCTTCGCCGAGTACACCAGCCTGATCGCCACCGCCCGCGCCAACGACCGCTCCGGAAACCCGGTTGGACTCACCTACCTCGGTAACGCCTCGTCCATGATGCAGGGCACCATCCTGCCGCTGGCGCACCGGCTGTGCACCGAGCAGTGGAAATCGGTGGCCACCACGCAGACCCGCACCGCTCGGCTGCCGGTGGTCGCGTTCGCGGTGACGATGTCCCCTGTGCTCGCACTGATGCTGGCGCAGGTGTACCTGGCACGCAAGAGCCGGCGACTGGTCAACCCCGGCCTGGTCGTGGCCACGCTGCTGATGGTCGGGCTGCTGGTGTGGTCGGCGGCGGCGGTGCTGGTGTCCGCGTCGGCGGTCGAGCGCGCCCGGAGCGCGGGGACGCAACCGCTGAGCGCGCTCGCGGCGGCCCGGATCCTGGCGCAGCAGGCGCGGGCGGACGAAGTGCTCGGCATGCTGCGGCGCGGGGCGGACCCCCAATCCGAGGTCGACTTCTCGCGGCATTCGGTCGTGCTGTCCGAGATCCTCGCCCAACACCGGAACACTTCTCGAGGTGGGGTGGCCGACGCTCCGGTCGCCGACGCCGCCGCGGCGCTCGGCGGCTGGCGGGACACCCACACGGTGCTGCAGGAGCGGCTCGGGAACGGGGACTATCCGGGGGCGGCCGCCCTCGCCGTCGGCCCCGGCGGCGACGCGTCCACCGCCCGGTTCGCCGCACTCGATGGGGCGTTGCGGTCGGCGATCGAGACGTTGCGGGGCGAGGAACGCGATGCCGTCGACGACGCGTATCGCGTCACGTCGCTGCTGCCCGTGGGGGCACTCGTGATCGGCGTGCTCTGCGGGTTCGCCGTCGGCGGGGGCATCTGGCCCCGGCTGAACGAGTACCACTGATGCCCCGGCGCGCACTGGAAAAGGGGACCGGGATCGGCCCGCGCCCAGGGCCTGACCCCGGGCGTCGAACATCCCGCGCTCGTCGCGTCGCCGGCGCACTCCTGGCCACCGCGGGCGTCCTCGCCGGGTGCACGGCCCCCGAATCCGTGACACCCGCCGTCACCGGTGACTACACGCAGCTGTCCCTGCCGACCGGAACGCAGATCATCCCACCGCCGGGCATCGCCCCCGCGGAGCCACCGGCGCCGTCCACCTGCGGCGCGCTGGCCAGCCTGCGCCCGGCCCCACCCGTCCCGACTGGCGACCGGCCCGGACGGTTGGTCGCCGACATCCTCGCCCGCGGCCGGCTGATCGTCGGGGTCGGCCAGGACACCAACCTGTTCAGTTTCCGTGACCCCACCACCGACACCCTCACCGGCTTCGACGTGGACCTGGCGAGGGAGGTCGCACGCGACCTCCTCGGCGACCCGGACAAGGTCGAATTCCGGCCCCTCACCCCCGGCGGCCGCTTCGACGCACTCGAGAAGAACGAGGTGGACATCGTCGCGCAGACCACCACCATCACCTGTGCGCGGGCCGAGCGGGTGGCGTTCTCCACCGCCTACCTCGAGGCCCACCAACGCCTGCTGGTGCCGGAGGGGTCGCCGATCTCCGGGCCCGCAGACCTGGCCGGCACACGCGTGTGCGCCGCCGCCGACACCACCTCCCTCGACACCATCCGGCGGGTTCAACCGCAGGCCACGATCGTCGCGGTCCCCGACCGGGCCGACTGCCTGGTGGTCCTCCAACAGCGTCAGGCCGACGCCGCCAGCAGCGACGACACCATCCTCGAGGGCCTCGCCGCCCAGGACCCGACATTCGAGATCGTCGGTCCCGCACTGGAATTCGAGCCATACGGCATCGGGATCAACAAGACCAACACCGACCTGGTGCGCCGGGTGAACGGCACCCTCGAGCGGATGCGCACGGACGGGACGTGGACGACCCTCTACCGACGATGGTTGACCGCGCTCGGCCCGCCCCCCGATCCACCCGCCCCGACCTACCGGGACTGAAGTGCCCCCCATTCCGGGAGCGACACCGCCGCCGAGGACGACGACACCGCCCCACGCCGCAACGCTGCTCGACCATCGCAGGATCGATGGTGGTCGGGTCGTCCACCCCGCCCCGAGAAGTCACGACGACCTCACTTCCCGGAAACGCGGTGGTTGCTCCACGCCGCATACGATGGTGGCGCACCCAGCACATCAACCGGATGGTCACCCGCTGATGACGAATCTTTCGCCCCGACACCCACCCGCTGAGCGCATCCCGCACCCTCGCCCGGACAGGCACCTGTCCACGACCGACCTCGCCGTCGAGGTCGAGGACCTCACCGGTGGGCGGCTGCTTCCCCGTCCCGGCGCCGAGAACGATCCCCGCGTCCAGTGACGGGCCGCCCGCAGCACCGACCACCCCACCGGCCCACCACATCCGCGACCCGCACAGCCGCGGTGCGTGCCCGCTACCGGATCGGGCAGGTAAGCGTGGCCGGGCTCGTGACCGTGACGGCGGGTGCGGCCTGCCTGGCGTTGGGTGCGGTGTCCGGGGCCGCGCTGGTATTCGGGATCGGCGCCCTGACCACACCGGCGATGATCCTGATCGCGGTGACCACCACCGGATTCCTCACCGCCGGTACGGTATTGATCGCCCGCGCCCGCCCACCTCGACCACAGCGATCGGCGGCGGGTCAATGGTCCCCGCGTTCCGATCGCACCGATCAACGACGGAAGGCAAACCATGACCGACATACCGGTCGAATACCCCGCGCGAAGGAACACCACCGAATGGATCAAGGCCCACCTCGAGCGGATGGGCCACGCCGACCCGGCCACCGGCGACACCCGGCACGAACCCGACCTGAGGACCCACCAGCCCGAATAGTCATTCGTCGGGAAATTCTCCGGTGATCACGAAGATGACGCGGCGACTGATCTCGACGGTGTGATCGCAGAACCGTTCATAGAACCGGCCCAGCAGCGTGATGTTCACCGCGGACGCGGCCCCGTACAGCCAGTCGTCGCCCTTGGTGGCGGCGAACAATTTGCGGAGCAGCTCGTCGGTCCGCTCGTCCGCCCAGATCAGGTCCAACGCCGCCGCCTCGTCTCGGGTCCGCAGGACCTCCCGGGCCGCCGCGGCCTGCGCCGTCGCCGCGGCGCCCATGTCCGAGATGATGCCCCGCAGCTCGAAGGGAACGACCGGCTCGGGGTGGTGCAGCCGCGCCACCTCGGCGATGTGCGCCGCCAGGCTGCCCATCCGCCGCAGGTCCGCGATGTTGTGCATGCCACCGATCAGGGCCCGCAGATCCTGCGCCACCGGTTGCTGACGCGCGATCAGCGTGAGCGCGCGATGATCGAGCTCCCGACTCCGGGTGTCGATGTCCGTGTTGACCTCGGCGGCCCGGTCGGCGGCGGTCAGGTCGGTCTCGAGCAAGGCCCGGGTAGCGCAATCGATCGCGGCCACGGTCAAGGCACACAGCTCGACCAGATCCTCCCTGAGCTCCTCGAGCTGTTCGTCGAATTGTTCCCGCATCGTCCCGGATTCCCTCTCGCTCTGGATTACCCGGCTGTCCGAGACACTCGGGCTCGGCGGCACGCTACCTGCGAATACCCCCTCCCGGGGAAATCAGTCCTTCTCGCGGGGAATCCCGGCCGTGACGTGACCTGGTTGCCCCGGCCATGGCAGGGCCTCTGAAGCTGCGGTGGAGGCGTGGCCGACCACCCACGGCGACTGAGTGGGCCGGATCAGTCGCGTTGATCCCCGGGTGCGGTGTCGGCGCCTCGGCCGGACCGAGCAGACGGGTAGTCGCCACTGATCGACGCCTGTTCATTGGACGTCGTCGATTCGGCACGCACGATGAACTCGGGGCCGCGCGCTTCGATCGCCACCTGATGTTCCCAGTACACCTTTGATCGTCCGCGCGACACTCCCGGAACCCCCATCAGGGTCTCCTCTCCATCGGTACCCGCCCTGCGACTCTTCGGCCACATTGTTGCGATGCCCGTCGTTGTCACATCCGAACCATGAGCCAGCCTCTTGTTTTTTTAATGGACCAGAACCCCCTTTGTCAGGGGGAGCCGCGGTGCGCACTGCCCCATGGCAGAGCCACATCCTCGTCCGGAGCCGGATTCGTCCCCGACCCGGGAAGTGGGGGTGCACCGCCCCACGAACGTGGTGGCGGCCAGGCGACCGGCGAGCCTCTTCCATGGAAGAATGACAGCCGTGCCCGACCAGCCGAACAGCAGCGCACCAGGCCGATTCACGGTCGGCTCGAAGGTGTGGTTCCGCGGCGGTGCCGGCGACAACCATCTCGACCGGCTACCCGGCACGGTGGTCGAGGACTACTGCGACGAGGTCGCCGCCAACGCTCACCTGGGCCGGGACTGGGCGCCCGTTCGGCGGTGGGCTGTCGCGTTGGACGAGGGTCGGCTCGTCTTCAGCGACGGACACGACCTCGAGGACCGGTGATCCGGATCGGACGATCAGGTCCGATCCGAGCCGGGAAACACCTATTCCGGAACCACTGCGGCGATCGACATCCGGGTGTCCGGGTACCAGCCCCGCAGCCAGCCCGCCCACGACCTGCGACGTGCGATCACCTCGGAACCGGCCACCTCAGAGCCCATCACCTCGGCACCGGCCTTCGGCGCCGCCACGGGCTCGACGGGGACGACCGGGACGACGGGGACCAGCCCCTGAAGTTTCTCTCGGGCGAGCCGCTCGACCAGAAGCGGAACGAAGTCCCGCACCTTCCCGGTCGCGAAGTGCTCGTGCGCCGAACGCACCACCTGTTCGATGCTCTCCCGGGGCAGGTCCGGGAACCGCGTATCGAGGCGGTCGATGACTTGGTCGATGTGCAGCAACTCTTCATCGTGCGTCATGAAGAAAATCCTCCGCCGTGCCCACAGGTGGGGTCAACGAGCGGACCTCGACGATCCTCGTCGCGGTGCTCCTCGCACACGTGCGCGAATCGATCGAAACGCCGGTACAGGGCAGCAACCGCGACCAGCAATGCATCAGGACGGCCGTCTCATTTCCTTCGAATCCAAGACACTGCTTCTCGATTCATACCGGAGGCAGAGTGCGACCCCAACCAGCACAGACGGGGCACTCTGACCGGTCCGGCGATTGAAGGAATCTGCTGTCAGCGGTCTCCAGTGCAACGACGTGTGCGCCGGTTGAAGCTCTGACGTGCGAGCACGAATGGAAGCCAACGAGTGAGATCAGGCGACGGTGAGCAAGCGGGCGCACCTGAACCCGTCGACCGCGTCGAGGTGGTTCACCTCGGGTGCGGCCCCGGTAATGCAAACATCCGCGCAGTAGCCGAAGCCTTCGGCGCCCCAGTGGTAGAGGGGATGATGGCCGCCGAGGCACTCTTAGAGGTGGAGCTACAGGTGAAGATCGTGGCCCTCGCTGCAACGGATGCAGGTCCTTCATCGCTTCCAGCCCGCGCAGGGGCCAGGTCCGAGACCACCGATTGCCAACAGCGGGCGCGCCGGTCGCGCAAGATGGTGGGGCCGGTTCGATGTAGGCCGTGGTCATCCCTGATCCGCGGACGAAGGCCACCCGAGGGACCACGCCATGACAGAACGAGACCCATTCCCCGATCCCTCACCCGCCGGTGCGGGCGACCCTCCGACCCGGGCGGCACGGATCGAACACGGCGAAACGGTTCGGCGCCGAATCCCGTTCGACGCCATCGCCGAACACGCCCCGGACCGCGACCGTGACCCGGTCGGCCTGCTCGAGTCCCAGGCGGCCACCCGGGTCCCCGACCTCGTCCCCATCCGGTACGGGCGGATGGCCGAGTCACCGTTCGCGTTCTACCGCGGCGCGGCGCTGGTGATGGCCGACGACTTCTCCCACGCCTCGGCCACCGGCCTGCACACCCAACTGTGCGGGGACGCCCACCTGAGCAACTTCGGACTCTTCGCCACACCCGAGCGCAAACTCGCGTTCGATGTCAACGATTTCGACGAAACCTATCCCGGACCGTTCGAATGGGACGTCAAACGACTCGTCGCGAGCCTCGCCGTCGCCGGGCGCGTCAACGGGTTCAGCCGGAAACAGCGCAAACGGATCACCCGCGCCTGCGCGGCCGAATACCGCGAGACCATGACCTACCAGGCCGACCGCGGCGAGCTCGCGGTCTGGTATTCCCACATAGACGCCGCGACCGAGCTGGACGAGCTCCGCGACGTCCTGGACTCCTCGACCCGCAAACGGGTCCGCAAGACGATCGACAAATCCTGGGGCCGCGACAGCATGCAGGCACTGTCCAAACTGACCACCCTGGTGGACGGGCAGCCGCGGATCGTGAGCACGCCGCCGCTGATCGTCCCCATCGAGGAGATCTTCACCGACACCGAAGCCGAACAGATCAACCGGGAGCTGATCCGGCGAATGCGCGACTACCGCGACACCCTGCAGCCCGCCCGCCGTGTCCTGTTCGATCGATTCGAGTACGTCCAAACGGCACGGAAGGTCGTCGGGGTGGGCAGCGTCGGCACCCGGGCCTGGATCGTCCTGCTCCGCGGCCCCGGCGGCGACCCCCTGTTCCTGCAGGCCAAGGAGGCAGGGCCGTCGGTCCTCGAAAAATACGTCGACGGCCCAGCCTTCACGAACCACGGCGAACGCGTCGTGACCGGGCAACGCCTGATGCAGGCCGCGAGCGACATCTTCCTCGGCTGGCAGCACGGACCCGACGCCGACGGCGCGGTCCGGGACTACTACATCCGCCAACTCCGCGACGGCAAGGGCTCCGCCGTCGTCGAGACCATGAATCCCGACGCCATGGCCCTCTACGGACGGTTGTGTGCCCGGGTCCTCGCGTACGCGCACGCCCGCGCCGGTGACCGGTTCGCCATCGCCGGCTACCTCGGTTCGGACGACGACTTCGACAAGGCGCTGGCCTCCTTCGCCGAGTCCTACGCCGACCAGAACGCCCGCGACCACGCCGCGTTGCGCCAGGCCATCGGCGACGGCCGGATCACCGCACGCCCGGGGACGTGACGGTGAGCGACGACCGATCCGCCGCCCCCGACACCGCGACCGGAGCCCGCCGCTGGTGGGCGCGGGCGGCGTTCGCACTGGCGATCCTCGCGGTGGCGGTGCCGCTGGTGTCCGCGCCGAGGTCGTCGTCTCCATTGTTCTCGCGTTCCTCGCGGTGCTCTGCGCCCGCGCCGCCCTGCGCGGACGAACCTCGGACACCGAATTCGCACCCCCCTCAGGCGCACGGTCGGCCAACGTCCTGGTGTTTGCGCCGGCGGCAGTGTCAAAAAACGGCAGCTTCGACGGCGCCGCTATGCCGAGCGACTGGACCCCCTCAGCACGGGCCCACGGCTAGGAACTGAGTGCAATCAGCCGATCTTGATGTCGACGTAGATCGCGGCATGATCGGAGGCCGCGTGGACCGGGGAGGTCATGGTCGGAAAGTGTTCGAACAGGGTGCCATGCTTGCCGCCCCACACACCCTGACGGAAGATCGCCCCACCGGTAGCACGGTCGAACAGCGCGGGTGAGAGCAGCACGTAGTCGATCTTGTTTCCGGCGGTGCCGTTGGCGTAGGTGCCGGGCCGGCCGCCGTCGTCGAACCCGTTCACCTCGGCCACATCCCGCAGGTCGGTGTCGGCGAGCAACGGCGCCAGGGGTTCGCTGTCGGGGGTGTCGTTGAGGTCGCCGGCGACGGCGACGAACTCGGCCCCGTCGGAGCGGAGTTGCCGATAGATCTCGGCGATCCGCTCGGCCTGCCGGCGGCGCAGGGCGTTGTTGTCTTCCGGCCGCCCGTATCCCTTGCTCTTGAGGTGGTTGACCAGCACCATCAACGACGATCCCGCCAGGGCGCTGTCGTCGGGGAAGGCGAAGGTGAACTCGGGGCAGTCGCGGCTGAAGATCGGGCGCCCGGTCGGTGCGAGGTCGTCGACGTGCGAGCGGATCCCCCGCAGCGGGTACGCCGCCTTCGACAGCACCCCGACGTCGATGCCGCGGTCGTCGTTGCCGTCGATCACCATCACGTGCGGAAACACGGGATTGCGTTCCGGGTCGACGATCGCGGCCTCGGTGAAGCGTTTGAGGGCGATCCGGTCCTCGGCCTCGATCACGGCGGTGATATCGGCGTTCACCTCCCGCAACACCTGGGCGGTGTGGGTCATCGCGAGTGCGTCGACGCGTTCGGTGGTCAGATCGACCCAGCCGACCCAGTCGCCGCGACCCTCGGCGACGACGGTGGTCAGGCCCTTCGAGCGTTTGACCAGACGGCCGCGGACCTGCCGCAGCACCGCATAGGCGGCGGTGTCCGACCGGTCGAGATCCAACGCGACCAGCAGATCGAGGATCAGCTTCTTGTCACCGTCGGTGTAGGTGTCCTGGGCGATCAGGGCCCCGAGGCGGGCGTGCGCGTCGAGGATCTCGCTCGCCACCTCGTCCGGGGCGCTGCCCATCGCGCGGGGACGGGAGAAGAGGTTCTCGACATTGAACGAGGCAAGGCGCATGGAGGTGGACGACACGATGACTCCCAGGTCGTGCTGGCGGACGGAGGGGGACGGTCGAACAATCGATCTCGCTGCCACAGCCTATCGGCTCGCACGCCCGACGCAACCGCCGCGGGCGGCAGTGCCAATGAAACAACTTGCCTCACAGTCGGATTCGTGGGAACCAGCAACAAACCTTTCACCGGATGGACACGAACACGACGCCCGTAGGGTGCGCACACTTTCCCCCGCCGTCACTGTCACCCATCCGCACAAGGGTGCACTGGAAGTGGTGTCGATCCATCGCGGCGGCCTCACGACGGCCAACAGGCGTCGCGAAACCCCTTGACGGTGCAGTGAACTCGTCGGGCACGCAACCGCACCGTACCTTCGCCCGCACTCCTACATGAGCGCGGCACCCACTCACACCGATCTCGCGGTGAGGACGTGGCACTCGCCCGAATGACACTCGATCAGACCTACTGCTCGCGGGCCGACCCCTCGACTGGGCGTCGACCGAACGCGAACGGCGCATCGGCGGGGCGTTCGGTCGGGCATCCCGCCGGTCGGCGTCTGCCCGCTGCCCGAGGACCGCCGGCACTATCCTGTCCGGCGGTGGCACAACGCCGCGCCGATGTCCCCGGGAGGGCAACCATGTTCGTTCTGGTGCGTCACGCGGACGCCGTCGCCAAGAAGGCGTGGCAGGGCCCGGACGCGGTCCGCCCTCTCAGCCCTCTCGGCCACCAGCAGTCCGCTCATCTCGTCGATGCCCTCGCCGATGTCACACTGTCCGCGTTGTTCTCGAGTCCCACCGCGCGCTGTCGGCAAACCCTGCAACCCCTGGCGGTGGCGCGTGGATTGCCGATCGTCGACGACCCGCGTCTGGTCAGGGACGCCCCGGTCGGTGCGCTGCTCTCCGCGCTCGGCCGGTGCGACGACGGGACCCTCTGGTGCACCCACGGGGAGGTGTTCGACCAACTGGCTGCGGCCGCGACCGCCCACAGTGCCGCACGGTTTCTGCCGACCGGGAAGACCGCGAAGGGTGGTCTGTGGATCGTGCATCCTGACCGCCGTCCCCGCTATGTCGGGCCGAACCCTCCAACCTGACCGGTCGATTCGGGCTCCGACCACCGCGGCCATCGCACTCGGCCCGGTCGGCCAGCAGCCGGCTGGGATCCCGCCACCGGCAGCTCCACGGAACCCGCCACTCGCCCAAGCAAGTGGACTACACGGCGCGTCCATGGCCGTCATCTTGGATGCCGTCTCGATTCGTTCCGGCCGACCTGTGTGGTCGTAGCGAGCGAGTCGAACAGTCCACAGCTGCAGCCGTGAGGACGAGCGAACACCCAGTTGAGCTGGGCAAACCCACCGCTATACTACGTGCGTCGACTTCGTGACTGGACGGACTCGGCAAACGGTGGAGGCAATGCACCCACAACTGCTCGCCGATACCGGGCGATCCTGCGGATACGCGCCGGGCCGCGCGCATGCCCGCACAAGCAATCGGGTCGCGATCACGGCCCACCACGGCAGCGACGGCGACGCCGGCATCGCGTTCACCCGTTTCACCGAGGCCTACGCCGACCTGAACGCTCGCGACCACGAAGCCCCGCGCGGGGCTGCCGCCGATCGCCAGGGGGCTGTGCAGCCCCTTGGCGTGAGCGAAAGACGTGCACAAGATGAATGAATCTGACACGACGCAGTCATCGACTCCCGAGCAGGACGAGGCCGGAGCTCAGTCCCACACCGAGGAGGCCACGAAACCGGCAGCCAAGCCGGACTGGTGGAAGCGCCACTACACATTCACCGGAACGGCTGTCGGGCTGGTGTTTGTGTGGTTGTCGATGACCCCGTCGCTCCTTCCGCGTGGGCCGCTGTTCCAGGGACTGGTCAGCGCGGCGGCGGGCGCCATCGGCTACGCAATCGGGGTGTTCGCGGTGTGGCTGGTGCGCTACATGACCTCGAAGGATGCCAGCCCGCCCGCGCCACGGGTGGCGTGGATCGGGCTGATCGTGGTTGGCGTGATTGGCACGATCGCGATGATCGTCTGGTTCCACGTGTGGCAGGACCACGTGCGCGACCTGATGGGTGTGCCGCGGCTGACGAGGCCCGACTACCTGCTGACCCCGGCCCTGGCCCTTATGGTGTTGTTCGTTTTGGTCGAGATAGGCCAACTCATCGGCAGGCTGATCCGGTACCTGATCCGACAACTCAATCGTGTCGCCCCGCCCCGGGTCTCTGCGGTAGTGGCGGTGCTGCTCGTGGTGGCGCTGGGTATCGCACTCCTCAACGGCGTGGTGGTGCAGTTCGCGATGCACACGCTCAACAGCACCTTCGCGGCGCTCAACAACGAACAGAGCCCGAACACCCCGGCGCCGGCGTCGCCGCTGCGCTCGGGCGGCCCCGGCTCGTTCGTGTCGTGGGACTCGCTGGGCCATCAGGGCCGCATCTTCGTCGACGGCGGGCCGACCACCGCACAGCTGTCGGCGTTCAACGGCGCGCCCGCGGTCGAGCCGATCCGGGCCTACGCCGGCCTGAACTCGGCCAACGGGATCCAGGCCACCGCCGAGCTGGCCGCGCGCGAACTCGAGCGCACCGGCGGGCTGCAGCGCAAGGTGGTCGCGGTCGCCACCACGACCGGCACGGGCTGGATCAACGAGGCAGAGGCCGACGCGGTCGAATACATGTTCAACGGCGAGACCGCAATCGTCAGTATGCAGTACTCGTACCTGCCCAGCTGGCTGTCGTTTCTGGTGGACAAGCAAAACGCGCGTCAGGCCGGGCAGGCGCTGTTCGAGGCGGTCGACCGCCGGGTGCGGGCGCTGCCGGAAGGCCAGCGCCCCAAGCTCGTCGTGTTCGGCGAAAGCCTCGGATCGTTCGGCGGCGAGGCGCCGTTCCTGTCACCCAACAACATCGAGGCCCGCACCGACGGCGCCCTGTTCAGCGGTCCCACGTTCAACAACACCATGTGGAAGGACGTCACCGCCCACCGCGATGACGGCTCACCGCAATGGCTGCCGATCTACCAGCAGGGCGACAACATCCGGTTCGTCGCCCGTCCAGACAACCTGGAACGCCCTGCCGACCCATGGGCAAATCCTCGCGTGGTGTACCTACAGCACGCCTCCGACCCGATCGCCTGGTGGAACCCCGACCTGCTGTTCGCCAAGCCGGACTGGCTACGTGAACCCCGCGGCTACGACGTCCCCGACGACATGCAATGGATCCCCGTCGTCACGTTCCTGCAGGTCTCGGCCGACATGGCCGTGGCGATCGACGTCCCCGACGGGCACGGCCACCGCTACGTCGAAGACGTCGCCAACGGCTGGGCCACCGTCCTCCAACCACCCGGGTGGACACCGGAGAAGACCGAACGACTGCGCCCCATCATGCGCGCCGACGAATGAGGCGGTTGGCGTGCTCGGCGTGGCGGCGGGGCGCGGTGTACGCCGCGACGGTGGCCGCCACCGCTTCCTCCAACGGTGTCGCGGGGTCACCGAGCACGCCGGTGTACGCGGTGTGGTCGACGACGTGGTCCTCGTCGAACTCGTAGAGCATCTCGACGATCTCGCGAACCTGCGGCACCACCGTCCCGACCAGACGCAACTGCCAGGCCCGGACCGGGCGCAACCGCAGCGGCGCCGCGGCGAGGCCCGCGGCGATGGCGGCGAACTCGCAGGTAGTGACGGTAGTGGGGTTCGGGACGTGCCAGGCACTCCCCCAGGTCGCAGGCGTCTCGCTCAACCGGACCAGCGCCTCCCCGAAGTCGGGGACATAGGTGAAGGTGTGGAGGCGATCCGGATCGCCCACCACATCCACCCGCTCGCCGCGACAGATCGGTGCGAAGAACCGGTCGCCGACCGCAGACGCCGTGACGCCGGGCCCGAAGAAGTCCGACGCCCGCCCGGCCACAACGCGCAAACGCCCCGCTTGGTGGGCGTCGGCGAGGTCGCGCCACATCTGCGCCCGCACCCGGCCCTTGCGTGTGGTCGCGGCCAGCGGGAGCGCCTCGGTCAGCGGTCCAGAAACTGGACCGTAGCCGTAGACGTTCTCGGCCGCCACCAGCAGCGCCCCGGACGCGGCGACCGCCTCGACTACACGACACTGCAGCGCCCGGAACTCCTGCGGCCAGCGGTGATAGGCGGGTTGCGCGCACTGGAACACCACCTCGGCACCCGCGGTCGCGGCGGCGGCCGCGGACGGGTCGCCGAGGTCGGCCCGCAGGCTGACCGCGCCGGGAACCGCCTGTCCGGAGCGGGTCACCACGGTGGGGGTGATCCCGCGGCCGGCGAGTGAGGAGATGACGGCGCGTCCGACCGGACCGGCACCGAGCACAACGTGAGATGTGGTGGTCATTTGGGTGACTCCTTCGAGCGGGGCGGACGTGTTGTCGACGCTGGCGAACACGAGTGTTGCCAGGACAACGGAACTTTCCGACTATTGGTCGAACACCGAACAGTGTTCGATGTCGACTAGCGTACGGTTCCCGAACGATGTTCGTAAGAGGGCCGTTTCCCAGGTAGGGTGGACCGATGTCGAATGGGAACCGAGAGACCCGACGGGACCGGCAACGCCGCGAACTGCTGGCCGAGATCGAGGTCGAGGCGCGGCGCCAGCTCACCCAGGGTGGGCCCGGAGCGGTATCCATGCGGGCGATCGCCCGCGGTGTCGGGCTCGGCGCCGCCTCGCTCTATACCTACTTCGCCAGCCTCGACGACGTGTTCACTCTGCTCCTGCTCGGGAGCTACCGGAGCCTGGCCGCGGCCACCGCGACCGCGGTCACCGTCTTCGACGATGCTCCGCCGGTGGACCGGGCGATGATCGGGACCCTGGCCTACCGGCACTGGGCCCTGACACATCGCAGCGAATTCAACCTGATCTTCTCCGACCAGCTGCCCGGCTATCAGGCCCCGCCGGGCGGCCCGACCATTGCCGCACAGACCGCGGTGTTCGCCCCGATCGTCGACGCCCTGGCCGACCTCGACTCCCCCGAGCTACCGGCCGAGGAGCTCGCCGTCGTCTGGACGGCGTTTCACGGTGCGGTGACCCTGGAGGTCAATCACCACCTCGTGTGGCTCGACGATTCGGCCGCGGTGTACGAGTTGGCGGTGCGCCGCGCGTTTGCCGGCGCCGGTCTCCCCACCCCCGCTCCGGACCTGCGGAAACGATTCGAGCAGTGGGCGGATCCCGACCACCCGTGACGTCCGCACCCAACCCGCCCGTGGGGAATTCAAAAGCTGCTGCCGGATCGCGGAAGGATGCCCGAGTCAAATGCGCTTGGGTGCAAGATCAGTGGCGTGCGCGGACGACCATCCCGCACGATGACAGCCGCTTCCGCTTCGCGAGATGTGGCCGAGTTGAGGGGTTTTCGGGAGGGACTCGCCGCAATGCCGGGGCGGTCACAGGTGCCCGTACGGACGGATTCGGTCACACCGCCGCCTCCTCGGGGTGCGCACTGCGACGGGCGGTGTTGTCCTGGACAGGAAGATCTTCCCCCGCGAGTTCGGAGGGTGGGCAACACATGGCGGCAGATTCCTTCGTCGTGATCGGGGACACCACGGTGGCCCGGCGGGTGTGTTCGTCGCTGGCGCAGCGCGGGCACGAGGTGCGCCACCTTGTCGGGCCCGACGACGACGAACTCCGTCGGACCCTCGACGGGGCACCGGTGCGGGGGATCGCGATCCTGCTGCAGGACGACGTGCACGCGCTGCGGTACGCGCTGGCGGCCGCGCATATCCAGCCGTCGGCGCCGATGACGGTGACGATTTTCGACCGCACCATCGGGGACCAGCTGGCGCGGTTCCTGCCTCAGTGCGATGTCACCTCACCCGCGGATCTGGCCGCCCCGTCACTGGCCGGTCCGTGCATCGAACCCGGCCTGTTGGCGGTCACCCGGGTGGGCGAGCGGCCGCGGGGCATCCGCAGCGTGGGTGCGGTGCTCGACGAGGTCCCGGTCACCCTCCGGGCGCACCGCCGCTGGCGCACCTGGCCGATGCAGGTGGCCGGCCTGTGGGGCTCGCACGAGACCGGCACCCGGATCCTGCTGGCCGGGCTGCTCGGGCTCGCCGCCGTGCTGGTCGGGGACTGGGTGTGGCTGACGGCCGGGGAGGGCCACGGCGCCGCCGACGCGTTTCACGAGGCGGTGCGGGTGGTGACCACGGTCGGGCCCGCCGCCGATCCGCACGGCAACACCCCGTACGCGGTCGTCGCCTCGACGGCCATGCTGATGACCATCGTCTTCACCGCGATGTTCACCGCCGGAATGGTGGACCGGCTGCTCGGCCCGCGGCTGACCGCCCTGATCGGTGCCCGGGCGGTGCCCCGGTCCGGGCACGTCATCGTGGTCGGGCTCGGACAGGTCGGGCTGCGCCTGTGCCGGGAACTGCGCGCGCTGGGGATACCGGTGGTCGGCGTCGAACGCGACACCAACGCCCGCAACCTGCGGCTGGTGCGGGAGTTGACCATTCCCGCGGTGGTCGGCCACGGCGGGGACAGTGCACTGTTGGAGCGGATCGGCATTCACCGTGCCGTGGCGCCGGCGGCCGTCGGGTCCGACGACCGCGACAACATCGCGGTCTCCCTCGCCGCCCAGGCGATCGCGCCGGGACTGCGCCTGGTGCTGCGGGCCGGGGAGCAGGAGGTGCTCGCGGAAACCCGGTCGCTGCTGCCGCTGGGGGTGACCCGCGACGTGACCAGCCTCAGTGCCACCTATGTCCTGGCCCGCCTGCTCGGGCTCGGCCCCCTCGGGGTGGTGGCGGGCGAGGCCCATGTCCACATCCAGCTGCCCGGCGGCGAATTCGAGGAGATCCCCATCTCCTCGCGCGGCGGGTGCCGGCACGCCGGGACCGGCAGTGCCACGACCCGCACCGTCCCCTAGAGGTCCGCAACGGTGCTGGACGAGAACACGGAGGTACGCCCGCGCCGCTGTAAGCGCAGGTATCAGGGCGTCGCGGCGGCCGAACATTCCGCCCGGCCAGTCGGCTGGGATGGGATTCGAAGAGATTGCGCGGCTCTGGGCGGCCTGGTCCGGGTACGACGCCGGTCACCTCATCCGAACCTTCCAGCTCGCCCCGGCGCTCGCACATCGCCTCGTCGACCTCGCACACGAGCGGCAATCCTGACCCAGGCGCACCAGCGAAGCGGTCCGGCACCTGCGAATGGGTGGCAGCCGATTGCGCCACACTGCGGTTCGACAATTCCGTCACCCGAGTCGGCACATCAGAACTAAATCGCGTTCCGGTCAATGCACCCCTGTCGACGAACCCTCTATCGGAGCGCATCGTCCTGCTCGGCCGGTCATCGCCAGAGGGGGCGTGCCGCTTTCCGTGCCGCCCGCCATTGACCGTCCAGGCGTTCGGCCTGCTCGTCGCCGATCTGCAGTTCCTGTTGATAGAGGATGCCGAGCCCGAAACTCGACTGTGCGGTGTGATCGTGCGCGGTGATGATGCTCAGCAGCCGCTCCCGCGCCACCGTCGAATCCTGGAATTCGCCGAGGACGTCCTGGAAGTCGTTGAAGTGGTCCAGGGCATGTTTCGTCTTCTTCGGGGCGAGGGGACGGATCACCTCCATCGCGTAGCGCATCCGTTTCGCGCCTTTGCGGGCGCGGTGGATCCGCTCGTCGCGCTCGGTGCGGGACGTGCTGTCGCTCACCTTGTCGACCCGTTTGGACACCTTGGTGGCCAGTTGTTTCAGCGTCCGCACGAGGTCCCTCGCCGTCGCGTTCCCGGTCGCTGCGCCTGTGGCCGGTGCGGGCGTCGACGGGCCTGGTCCGGATCTCGTGGCGAGTTCGCCGACGATTCCGTTCAGCGAATCGAGGAGCGCTCGATAGCGGTCCGAATCGAGTGCACCGAGCGCCGTGTTCCGGGCCACCTCGGCCTGTTCGGCGAAGTACTCGTTCACGCGGGCGTAGACGGATTCCTGAGCGGGTAGGGCCGCGGACTCGGTGATCCGGGTGATGATCCGCTGCCACTGAACCTCGACATCGCGCGCCTCGCTCAGTCGTCGGCCGAGCCATCGCAGGTCCAAGACGAGCGGCTGCGCCGCCTCGGTGAGTCCGAGCCCGGGGGCGTAGGCCTGTAGGGCGCTGCGGGCGCGGCGCGCCGCCTTGCGCATGTCGTGGATCGCCTCGGGCTCGTCACGCCTGACGGCAGTGTCGGCGAGGCCGAGATTGTGGATCTCCCGCTGCAGGTACCGGCGGAGGAATTCGCCGGGTTCGCGGGACTTGCGGCTGCGTCGTTCCTCGACGGCGGGGGCTTGTGTGGTGTTCATCGGAGCCCTCCTCGGTGGTCGGCGAACCCCATGACTCCACTGTCCCACCACGCCGAGTGCGTGGGTGTGAGTCGATCAATAATCTTTGGCATCGCCGCTGGTCAGGACCGTTACCTGCGGCGACACGCCGAGGATTGCGGGTGTTACCCATCATCTGCATCCCCCGCAAAGTGCTACGGTGGTCGGCGTGCCCAAATCGACCACCCCGCCCGACGCGTTGCTGCGCAGCGCAGCATTCGTCGTTGCCGACCTCCATCGGGTGGGGCGTGTGCAGCTCGATTCTGCGCTGGCCGATGAGGGGTTATCCCTTCGAATGCATTGGATCCTTGCGTGCCTGAAGCAGGAGGGTGAGCTCACCCAACGCCAGGTGTGCGACGTTCTCGCCGTCGACCGCAGCGACATGGTGCGCCTGGTCGACGGCCTGGAGAAACGAGGCTTCGTGGTGCGAAGAAAACACGCCAAGGATCGGCGAAAGCAGCTGCTCTCGCTGACCGAGGACGGCGAGCAGGCGGTGGCCCGGACCGAAGAATTGGTCGACGGCGCCACCGACACACTGTTCGCCGACCTCACGGCGACGGATCGCCGGACCCTGCATCGGCTCGCGCTGCGCGCCCTGGGTCATCCGAAGAAATTCGCCGACATCGGCGCCTGACACCGAGGCGACCTCCGTCGCCCGCGCCACTGTCGCTCATCGATCTCGGGTACCTGGCCCCGGCCTGCCCATCCCAGACCCCGGCGTGCCCACCCCAGAGAGGAACAACGGTTCTCCATGTCCGTCTCACTCAGCGAACGGATCCTTCCCACCGAATTCACCCGCGGTGACCTCGCGGCCCCACCCCGCACCCTGCTCGACATCCTCGACGCGACCGCCCGCCGGTACCCCGACGCACCCGCGATCGACGACGGCGATGCCACCGTGACGTATGCAGAGTTGATGATGCAGGTGCGCGAGGGCGCACGGCGGCTCGCGAGCGGCGGCGTCCGCGCCGGCGACCGGGTGGGCATCCGGATGCCCTCGGGTTCGCGGGAGCTGTATCTGGCGATCCTGTCCACCCTCGCCGCCGGCGCCGCCTACGTACCGGTCGACGCGGACGATCCCGACGAACGCGCCGAGCTCGTGTTCGGCCAGGCGCGGGTCAAGACGATCATCACCGCGGAAGGCGCCCAGACATCCGCGTCGGTACCGGCCGAGGTGTGTGTCCCGACACCCGACGACGACGCCTGGATCATCTTCACCTCCGGCTCGACCGGCACCCCCAAGGGCGTCGCGGTGACCCACCGCAACGCCGCGGCCTTCGTCGACGCCGAGGCCCGGCTGTTCCTACAGGGCGCCCCGCTCGGCCCCGGTGATCGGGTCCTCGCCGGGCTGTCGGTGGCCTTCGACGCGTCCTGCGAGGAAATGTGGCTGGCGTGGCGGCACGGGGCGTGCCTGGTCCCCGCGCCCCGGTCGCTGGTGCGCACCGGCATGGACCTCGGCCCGTGGCTGATCTCCCGCGAGATCAACGTCGTCTCGACCGTTCCTACCCTGGCCGCACTGTGGCCCGTCGAAGCGCTGGAATCGGTGCGACTGTTGATCTTCGGCGGGGAAGCCTGCCCACCCGAATTGGCGCAGCGCCTCGCCGTCCCGGGCCGCGAAGTGTGGAACACCTACGGCCCCACCGAGGCCACCGTCGTTGCCTGCGCTGCCCCGCTGACCGGGACCGGCCCGGTCCGGATCGGGCTGCCGCTCGACGGCTGGGACCTGGCAGTGGTCGACCCCGACGGCCACCCCGTGGCCGAGGGCGAGGTCGGTGAGCTGGTGATCGGCGGCGTCGGGCTGGCCCGCTACCTCGACCCGGCCAAAGACGCCGAGAAGTACGCGCCGATGCCGACCCTGGGCTGGGATCGTGCGTACCGCAGCGGCGACCTGGTGCGGCTCGACCGCGCAGGACTGCTGTTCCAGGGACGTGCCGACGACCAGGTCAAGATCGGCGGCAGGCGCATCGAGCTCGGCGAGGTGGACGCGGCGCTGCAGGCCTTGCCGGGGGTTTCCGGGGCGGCCGCCGCGGTCCGCACCACCGCCTCGGGCACCAAGGTGCTCGTCGGCTACCTCGCCGCACCAAAGAATTTCGACATCACCGCAGCCAGGACGTGGCTGGCCGAACAGCTTCCGGCCGCACTGGTGCCTCGGCTGGCGGTGGTCGACGACCTGCCCACCCGCACCTCCGGAAAGGTGGACCGGGACGCGTTGCCCTGGCCGCTGCCGGGGACCGGCACACAAGATGCCGCGTCCACGGACCTCCACGGCACCGCGGCCTGGGTCGCCGATCTGTGGGCTCGGATTCTGGGCGCCCAGGCCGGCGGGCTCGACGACGACTTCTTCGCGATCGGCGGCGGATCGCTCAGTGCCGCCCAGCTGGTCAGTGCGCTGCGGGAGCGGTTCCCTGAGGTCACCGTCGCCCAGCTGTACGACCACCCGCGGCTGGGGTCACTCGCCGAGTTCCTCGACGACCTGGCCCCGGCGGCAGCGGTCGAAGCGCGCACCGTGATCCCCACACCGCGCCGCGCCCAGTGGGCGCAGCTTGCACTGTCCGTGCCACTGACCACACTGACCGGACTGCAATGGTTGACCTGGCTCGCCGTCGCGAACAACGTGCTGGCGTGGTTCGTCGATGTCGCCTGGGCACCAACTCTGTCCTGGTGGGCGGTGGCGGCGATGTTCCTGGTGGTCATCACCCCGCTCGGCCGAATGACCACCTCGGTGGTCGGTGCCCGCATCCTGCTGCGGAGGGTGACACCGGGCACGTATCCGCGGGGCGGGTCGGTGCACCTGCGCATCTGGCTGGCCGAACGCCTTGTCGAGGCCAGTGGCGCCGCGAACCTGTCCGGTGCGCCGTGGATGATCTACTACGCCCGCGCGCTCGGCGCCCGGATCGGCCGCGGCATCGACCTTCACACCCTGCCCCCGGTCACCGGGATGCTCGAACTCGGCGACGGCTGTTCCGTCGAACCCGAGACCGACCTGTCCGGGTACTGGATCGACGGCGACGTAGTCCATGTCGGGTCGATCAGCATCGGCGAACGCGCAACGGTCGGCGCCCGGTCGACGCTGCTGCCCGGGGCGACGATCGGGCGCGACGCCGAGATCGCCCCCGGGTCCGCGGTGCTCGGCAGGGTCAAGGCCGGTCAACGCTGGGCCGGATCACCCGCCGCCAAGGTCGGCAAGGCCCGCCACCGGTGGCCGGCGCAGCGTCCCGAGCCCGCGACCCGATGGGTGCCGGTCTACGGGCTCACGTCGCTCGCGCTGTCCGCGATGCCGCTGATCGCGCTGGGCTGCGGCCTGTTGTTGCTCGGCTGGTGGATCCGCGGCGCCGACACCGTGGGAGACGCCGCCGCCGCGGCGCTGCCGATGCTTCCCGCCGCAACCCTGCTCGCACTCATCGTGTTCGCCGCCCTGACCGTGCTCGCCGTCCGGCTGCTCGGCATCGGCTTGCATGAGGGGTATCACCCGGTGCGCAGCCGGATCGGCTGGCAGGTCTGGGCCACCGAGCGCCTGATGGACTCCGCCCGCACCTTCCTGTTCCCGCTCTACGCGGGCCTGCTCACCCCGGGGTGGCTGCGCCTGCTGGGCGCGAAGATCGGGAAGGACGTCGAGGCCTCCACCGTCCTACTGTTGCCGAAGTTCACCACCGTCGCCGACGGCGCGTTCCTCGCGGACGACACCATGATCGCCCCCTACGAACTCGGCGGCGGGTGGCTGCGGATCGAACAGGCCAAGGTCGGCAAACGCGCCTTCCTCGGCAACTCCGGCATGACCGGGCCCGGCCGCCGGGTACCGAAGAACGGTCTGGTTGCGGTGCTGTCGGCGGCGCCGAACAAGTCGAAGGCCGGCTCGTCGTGGTTGGGCAGCCCGCCGGTGCGATTGCGCCGTGCCGTGAACGAGACGGACGCCGCCCGCACCTTTGAGCCGCCGCGGCGGCTGAAAATCGCCCGCGCCGCTGTCGAGACGTGCCGGTTGATTCCGGTGATGGTCACCTTCGGAATCGGGCTCGGCGTGCTGTTCACGCTCGAGGCGTTGGCCGATACCTTCGGCTTCCTCACCGCGGCCGCGCTCTCCGGTGGTGTCCTCATCCTCGCAGGTGCGGTGGCCGCCGCGGTGTCCGTGACCGCCAAGTGGGCCCTCGTCGGACGGATCGAGGCGATCGAGCACCCGTTGTGGAGTTCGTTCGTGTGGCGCAACGAGGTCTGCGACGCCTTCGTCGAGACGGTGGCCGCACCCTGGTTCGCGCGGGCGGCCACCGGCACCGCGGCACTGAACGTGTGGCTGCGGGCGATGGGCTCCCACCTCGGACGCGGCGTGTGGTGCGAAACCTATTGGCTCCCCGAGGCCGATCTGGTGCACCTCGGCGACGGCGCCACCGTCAACCGGGGCTGCGTGGTGCAGACCCACCTGTTCCACGACCGCATCATGAGCATGGACACCGTGACCCTCGGCGCAGGCGCCACCCTCGGACCGCACTGCGTCGCCCTTCCCGCCGCCTCCCTGGGCGAGGGCACCACCGTCGGCCCCGCCTCACTGGTGATGCGCGGCGACACCGTCCCCCCGTCCACCCGATGGCAGGGCAACCCCATCGCACCCGCAACCTGACCGACCCACGTACCGCAGGAGTCAACCACCCCAGGCGAGCTCCTGCGCTGTGAAACGACGTTCGTGCACACTGACAGTGCTCGGCGACGTGGGGTCGGGGTCGGGGTCGTCGGCGTAATCGTGTTCCTACCAATCGTGTTCCTACCAAAGGACTCGACATGAACACACCGGCAGGTCCAGTGGTGGTGGTCGGTGTCGATGGATCACCGGCCGCTCGTCGGGCGGCCGTGTGGGCAGCGGCACTCGCCTCCCGCACCGGGGCACCGCTGCGGGTCGTGCACGCCCTCCCGGAGGCCCTCTACCTGATGACCGACGCCGCGGTCATGGGGCAGGGGCCGGCCATCGCCCAGCACCGCGCGGCCGGTGAGAAGGTTCTCGATGATGCGTCCACCGAAGTACGGCTCCGCTTTCCGGAACTCGACGTGCACACCGACCTAGCACCCGGCCCGACCGCTCCGGCCCTGGCGGCAGCGGGTGCGACCGCAAGGATGATCGTGCTCGGTGCCGACATCCCATCGGGTGTGGGGGTATCGGCGGCAGGATCGACCGCCATCGCACTCGCCAGGCATGGCACCTGCCCGATCACGGTGTGCCGCCAACAATCCGAGATGCTCCCGGATCGGCGCCCGGTCGTCGTCGGCATCGATGACAGTGACTCCAGCGCCGCCGCCGTGTTCTCTGCCTTCGAGTTCGCGCACCTGTTCGGTGCACCCGTGGTCGCCGTCCATGCGTGGTCGCCCCGGCACGCGGCGGGGAACGTGACCATCCCATTCCTGGTGGACCGGGACGCTCTCGAGGACTCCGAACATGATGTGCTGGCCGCGCACCTCTCCGGGGTGAGGGAGCGATACCCCGGCGTAGCGGTCACCGAGGTGGTCGAGCCGACGACTCCGGCCCGGTTGATCCTCGATCGGGCCACCGCCGCGCAACTGGTTGTCGTCGGCAGCCATGGCCACGGTCGTCTCGCCGGTGCAATCCTCGGATCGGTGAGCCACCATCTCCTGCACCACAGCCCGTGCCCGATCATGATCCACCGCGCACGACACCACTCGAACGCGTGAGCGGGACCGGGCGGATGAAGCGCGGAGATGCGTTGGTCACAGACGCTCGGTGCTGGATTGACCTGGGAGGTCGCGGGCAAGAACAATTCGTATTATGAATTCCGCGGAAGAAGCACGCCAGATCTCGCAGGTCACCACGCGGCTGCTCACGAAGTTCCCGGCCGCCTCGCCGGAGGTGGTGGAAACCGCTGTGGAAGAAGCGGCCGCACACTTCAAGAGCGGGCGCATTCGGGATTTCGTTCCGTTGCTCATCGAGCGCACCGCGACCGCCAAGCTCGCCACCTTGATCGAGACGTGACCGTCGAGACAGCGCCGGATGCTGCCGATACGGCGCAGGCGTACGTCCTCCCGTGTGGTGTGAATTCCACCATCCGCGCGGGTACGCCGAATCGGGTCACACGCCCGATCTGCGGTCGGGAATTGAAGCCACGGTCCACCTCGCACCGTTAGCCTTCCGCCTCCTCGTCGGCTTTCGGCGACCTTTCGAGCACGCCGACAAGACTTCGGTTGCGCTCGCGGGCACGGCGGCGACACACGGTCTCACTACCAATTTGCCGTGCGGCAGGACGATCCTTCCGCAGAACGGATTCGGACCGAGGGTGCGATGATCGAGGAGTGAGCACCGGCGACGCACCCGATCAGAACACCGACGTCAATGTGGAGACCGGAGGACGCGACGGTCGCGTCCTGACACCCCCGCCGACCATTCCCGGGGCACCGCCAGCCTCCACCAGCGCAATGGCGAGGGTGCTCGCCGACGGGCTCCCCGAAGATCGTTACCTGAACCGCGAACTCACCTGGCTCGACTTCAATTCCCGGGTACTCGCACTCGCCGAGGACACCTCGCTCCCGCTGCTCGAACGCGCCAAGTTCCTCGCCATCTTCGCCTCCAACCTCGACGAGTTCTTCATGGTCCGGGTCGCCGGTCTCAAACGCCGCGACGAGACCGGTCTGTCGGTCCGGTCCGCCGACGGCCTCACCCCTCGTGAGCAACTGGCACTGATCGCCACACGCACCCAGGAGATCTCGGACAAACACGCACGGGTGTTCCTCGACTCGGTGCGCCCCGCCCTGGCCGCCGAAGGCATCTCGATCGTCGGCTGGTCCGATCTCGATGACGACGACCGCGGCCGGCTGACGGTGCACTTCCAGGACCAGATCTTCCCGGTCCTCACACCGCTCGCCGTCGACCACGCCCACCCCTTCCCCTA
>NZ_JBHWUE010000061.1:0-59999 GCF_042738615.1 Rhodococcus sp. NPDC059968 | reverse complement strand
ATCGAGAAGATCGTCCGCGACCTGCGGGTCCATCAGATCCTCGAGGGCAGCAACGAGATCATGCGGGTGGTCATCGCCCGGAGCGTCGTCGGCGGCGCGGGTAAGGGAAAGCCAGGACAGGGAAAGCAGGGAGCGGCATGAGTGACGCGGTATCGGTGGAACCGGAAGTTCTGATCGGCAAGAGCGGCGGGCTGGGCCGCATCGTGTTGAATCGGCCCAAGGCGATCAACGCCCTCAATCATGCGATGGTGCGGCGGATCGCGGCGGCGCTGGCGGAGTGGTCCGGCGACGACGAGGTGCGCGCGGTGGTCCTCACCGGCGCCGGCGAGCGTGGCCTGTGCGCGGGCGGCGACATCGTGTCGATCTATCACGACGCGAAGGAGGGTGGCACCGGTTCGCGGGAGTTCTGGCGTGAGGAGTACATCCTCAACGCGGCCATCGCGGGCTACGGCAAGCCGTATGTGGCGATCATGGACGGCATCGTGATGGGTGGCGGGGTCGGGGTGTCGGCGCACGGCAGTGTGCGGATCGTCACCGAGCGGTCGATGATCGGGATGCCCGAGACCGGGATCGGTTTCGTCCCGGACGTCGGGGGCACCTATCTGCTGGCCCGTACCCCGGGGGAGTTGGGTACGCACATCGCGTTGACGACGGCGCGGCTCGGTGCCGGCGACGCGATCGCATGTGGTTTCGCCGACCACTTCCTCCCATCCGAGAGGATCGACGGGTTCGTGCAGAGGCTGACGGAAACATCGGTGGACGAGGCCCTGGCCGCGTTCACCGAACCGGCTCCGGCCTCGGAGCTGCTGGCGCAGCGGGGCTGGATCGACGCCGCGTACTCGGCCGACAGTGTCGCCGAGATCGTGGCCCGGTTGCGCGGCAGTGGGGTGCCCGAGGCGGAGAAGGCGGCCGGGCAGGTGCGCTCGAAGTCGCCGACCGCGTGCGCGGTCACGTTGGCCTCGCTGCGCCGGGCGCGGCGGGCCGGCAGCCTCGAGGAGGTGCTCAACGACGAATTCCGGGTGTCGGTGGCCTGCCTGAGCTCGCCCGACCTCGTCGAGGGAATTCGGGCGCAGGTCGTGGACAAGGACCGCAACCCGCGGTGGTCGCCCGCCACGATCGAGGAGGTCGACCCGGCGCGGGTCGACGCGTTCTTCACACCGCTCGGCGACCTCGAACTCGGCCTGACGGCTCCACAGCCGCAGCACTGAACCACCAGCCACACGCGTCCAGGAGGGACTGCTATGAGCACTACCGTCGGATTTCTGGGACTCGGCCACATGGGTGGTCCCATGGCGGCCAATCTCGTCAAGGCGGGGCACACGGTGGTCGGCTTCGACCTCGCGCCCGCCGCACTCGAACAGGCAGTGAAAGACGGTGTCACCGTCGCTGATTCGGCCATCGAGGCCGTGCGTGAGGTGGACGTCGTGATCACGATGCTGCCGAGCGGCAAGCACGTTCTCGGGCTTTACGCCGAGATCCTGCCCGCCGCGAAGCCGGGCACCCTGTTCATCGATTCGTCCACCATCGACGTCGCGGACGCCCGGGCGGCGCACGACGAGGCCGTCGAGGCGGGCCACCGTTCGGTGGACGCACCCGTCTCCGGTGGCGTCGTCGGCGCCACCGCGGGAACGCTCGCGTTCATGGTCGGCGGCACGGCGGACGACTTCGAGTCCGCGAAGCCGCTACTCGACGTGATGGGCAAGAAAATCGTCCACTGCGGCGATCCGGGCAACGGTCAGGCCGCCAAGATCTGCAACAACATGATTCTCGGCGTGTCGATGATCGCCATCAGCGAGGCGTTCGTCCTCGGCGAGAAGCTGGGGCTGAGCAACCAGGCCCTGTTCGATGTCGCGTCCAACGCGTCGGGTCAGTGCTGGGCGCTGACCACCAACTGTCCTGTGCCCGGACCGGTTCCGACGAGCCCGGCCAACAACGACTACCAGCCGGGCTTCGCGGCCGCGCTGATGGACAAGGATCTCGGTCTCGCCGCGAACGCGCTGAAGACCAACGGCGTCGAGGCGGACCTCGGGCTGCGCGCTGCCGAGTTGTACAGCCGGTTCCATGCCGCCGGTGGTGGTGGCCAGGACTTCTCGGCCATCATCAACGACATCCGCGAACGTTCTACCGAGGGAGACCAGTGACCGACTTCGAGACCATCCTGCTCGAGCGCAAGGGCCGGGTGGGGATCATCACCCTCAACCGTCCGAAGGCGCTCAACGCACTGAACTCCGAGCTGATGCGCGAGGTCGTGTCGGCGGTGGAGGAGTTGGAGAAGGATTCGGAGATCGGTGCCATTCTGATCACCGGTTCCGACCGGGCCTTCGCGGCGGGCGCCGACATCAAGGAGATGCAGCCCAAGTCGTACATGGACGTCTACCTCGACGACTTCTTCGCCGCGTGGGATCGGCTCGCCGCGGCACGCAAGCCGACGATCGCTGCCGTCGCCGGTTACGCACTCGGCGGCGGCTGTGAACTGGCGATGCTCTGCGACATCCTGATCGCCGCCGACACGGCGAAGTTCGGTCAGCCGGAGATCAAACTCGGTGTCATTCCGGGCATCGGCGGCTCGCAGCGGCTGACGCGGGCGGTGGGTAAGGCCAAGGCCATGGAACTGTGCCTGACCGGCCGGAACATGGACGCCGAGGAGGCCGAACGCGCCGGGCTGGTGTCGCGGATCGTGCCCGCCGCGGATCTCCTGGAGGACGCGCTGCAGACCGCGAACACCATCGCCGAGATGTCCCTTCCGGTCGCGATGATGGCGAAGGAAGCGGTGAATCGCTCCTTCGAGACCACCCTCACCGAGGGCGTCCGGTTCGAGCGGCGGGTGTTCCATTCGACATTCGCCACCGAGGATCAGAAGGAAGGGATGGCGGCGTTCGTCGAGAAGCGTTCGCCCGTCTTCAAACACCGCTAGAAGCCCTGAAAACGACTGTCGCCCCGCACCGGGATCCGGTGCGGGGCGACAGTCGTCTCTCACCACTTGGTGGGGGCGTCCCCAGTGTCGAAATCGCCTGCCTCGCGGCGCAGTTCGGCGAGGATCGTGACCAGCTGTTCCAGCTTGTCGCCGGACACCCCGGGGCGCGAGAACACCTGGGCGTTGAGTCGCTCGGTGGACTCGACAGCCAGTTTCCTTCCCGCGTCAGTGATTTCGATCAGCGTCGCACGGCGATCGCTCGGATGCGGGACACGCCGCACGAGATTCGCCGTCTCGAGCCGGTCGACGGCGTTGGTGACGCTCGTGGGGTGAACCTGAAGGCGCGCGCTGGCCTTCGCCATCGGGAGCGCGCCCGTGCGCGTGAACGTCAGCAGTGTCAGCAATTCGTACCGGGCGAACGTGAGCCCCGACGGCTTCAGAACCTCCTCCACCCGGGCCATCATGATCTGCTGCGCCCGCATCACCGAGGTCACCGCGGCCATGCCGTCGGCGACATCACCCCAGCCGTGTTTCGTCCACTGCCGGTGGGCCTCTTCGATGGGGTCGAGATGAAGTGGTGACGGTGGTGGCATGCGTCGATCATCCCATGTCGGGTGATGGGCCGCGAAAGTTTGCCGAGCGTGTCGTCAGTGCGCTTCCGCTTCCGCTTCCGCCTTCGCCGCGGCCGCCAACGCCACCAGACCGAGTCCCGCGCATGCCGTCATCGTGACCGCGAGTGCGACGCCGGTGTTGCCGAGCACGCCGACCAGGGGAGCGATCAGTGCGCCGACACCGAACTGCAGGGCGCCGAGCAGCGCGGCAGCGGTGCCGGCCGCCTCTCCGTGGCGGCCGAGGGCCAGCGCGGGTGCGTTGGGCAGGACGAAGCCGACGCCGGCGAGGAGGAACCACAGCGGAACGACGAACCCGACGAGCCCGCCGAACTCGAAATGGGCGGTGGTGATCAGCGCCAGCCCGGCCACCGTCGCGAAGGCGAGGGCAGCCACCGTGATCTGCAGCGGTGACCGGCGTGAAAGGGCGCGGACGTTGAGTTGCGAGGCGCCGATCAGAGCGATCGCGCCGGAGCTGAACAGCAGCGCGAACTGCTGCTCGTCCAGGCCGTACTGGTCCTGGAACACGAACGACGCACCGGAGACGTACGAGAACAACGATCCCATCGCCACACTCGACACGAGGGCGAGCACCATGAACGCCCGGTCGCCGAGCAGACTCTTGTAGGTGCCCAGCACAGCGCGCAGATCGCTCTTGCGCCGCCGCTCCGGCGGCAACGTCTCCGTCAGACCCCACACACCGATCAACGCCGTCAGCGTGCCGATCACGGCGAGGACGACGAAGATCCCGCGCCAGTCGACGGCGATGAGGAGCGCCCCGCCGATACTCGGAGCGAGGACGGGTGCGACGCCGAGGACGAGCATCAGTCGCGACATCACGACGGCCACGGTGTTCCCCGAGAACAGGTCGCGCACCACGGCGAGCGCGACCACCGCAGCGGCGGCGGCCCCGATGCCCTGGAAGACGCGGAGCACACCCAGCACGGCCACGGTCGGCGCGAAGACCGCGAGCACGGACGCGACGACGTGGACACCGATACCGGCGATGAGGGGGCGCCGGCGCCCGAGGCCGTCCGCGAGCGGTCCGACGATCAACTGCCCCAGCGCGAGGCCGAGCAGGGTGCCGGTGATGGTCAGCTGTACCGCGGACGAGGATGCGCCGAGGTCGGTTCCGATGTCCGGAAGCGCGGGCAGGTACATGTCGATGGTGAAGGGGCCGAGGGCCACCATCGCGCCGAGTACCAGGATCACCCGAAGGCTGGGACGGGTGGTTGTCCGGTCGCCGGTCGGCGCGGCGCGTTCGTCGGTATCGGTCATGAAGCAACACAGCAACGAGGGCACCTGGTTTGTTCCCGCCCCGGCGTGTCGGTTTCAGAATCACCGTGAGCGCAAACCTCGCGCCCGGGACACCGGCCGGGCACAGTAATCATCGATGCGGGTGTGACTGAGTGGTTGAGGTACCGGCCTGCAAAGCCGTTCACACGGGTTCGAATCCCGTCACTCGCTCGATGAGAACCGGCAGGTGATGCACCTGCCGGTTCTCTTGTGCGTGTTCACACGTCTTCGAGGCGAATGCCCTTGGTCTCCTTCATGAACAGGCACGCGACGCCGGTGAGGACGGCCAGCACCATGATGTAGACGCCGAACACCCAGCCGAGGTCGAGTCCGAGGAGAAGCTGGTTCAGGTACGGGGCGGTGCCACCGAACACCGCGACGGAGAACGAGTACGCGAATCCGATCGCCTGGGTGCGGAGCCGCGTCGGGAAGCTCTCCGACAGCGTGGAGGACAGAATCGACGCCGGGACCGCGACGATCAGCAGGGCGGCGGTGGTGGCGACGAGCAGGGTCCACCCGTCGGACGTGATCATCATCGTCAGCGGCAACTGCAGGGCGAACATCAGAACCGCGAAGGCGCCCAGCATGGGCCGCCGGCCGATCTTGTCGGAGAGCAACCCGAGGAACGGCAGCGAGACCAGAGCGATCAGCTGAGCGATCACCAGCATCCAGTATGCGGTGTCGGGGTTCATGCCCTGCTGCGTGATCGCGTACGTGGAGATGTATGACGTCCAGGTGTAGTGCGCGGCCGTGATGCCCGAGGTCATCCCGATCATCAGGAGGATCGCCCGGACGACGGCGCGGCGGGGGATGCCCGGCTGATCGTCCTCCTTCTGCGCAGCGTCGAAGACGTCGCTCTCCTCCATGCTGCGGCGGAGGTAGAGGGCGAACAGTGCCAGAAGCGCGCCGATGAGGAACGGAATACGCCAACCCCATTGACCGACCGCGGTGTCGGACAGGGAGGAGGTGACGACGCCGCCGACGGTGTAGGCCAGCACCGAACCGCCGAAGATCGCGATGAACGCGACGCTGCCCCACATACCGCGCCGGTGCGGAGGCGCGATCTCACCGACGTAGGAATACGCGGTCGCGGACTCGCCGCCGTGCGCGAAACCCTGCATGACGCGTGCCGCGAGCAGGATCAGCGACGCCCACGCGCCGATGGTCGAATAGGTGGGCATCACGCCGATGATCAGGCTGCCCGTGGCCATCATCAGCATGGTCGTGACGAGGACGAACTTGCGCCCGCGTCTGTCGGCGATCCGGCCGAAGATGATCCCGCCGAGCGGGCGCATCAGGAAGCCGACCGCGAACACCGCGAGCGTGGACAGCAGGGCGGAGACCGGGTCCGAGTTGCTGAACATCGCCGCCGCGATGAACGGGGCGAACACCGCGTAGGCGCTCCACTCGTACCACTCGAGGACGTTGCCGACGGAGCTGGCGAGGAGCGATTTCTTGCGGGATGCGAGGGTGGGGCCGGAATGGGTGTCAGGCTTCGCCTGGCGAGTGAGGTCGACGTTCACGTGCAGTCACTTTCGTCGGGGTCGCGGAGTCGAAAGGTCGAGGGGAGGAGTCGTCAGCGCAGGTCGCTGCGACGGATCTTGCCCGTCTGCGTCTTCGGGAGGTCGGTGACGATGTGCACCAGCCGGGGCGCCTTGTACGCGGCGAGCCGGTCGCGGGCGAACGCGACGAGTTCGTCCTCGGTGGCGGTCGCGCCCTTGCGGAGCGAGACGTAGGCGACCACCGATTCACCCTGGTAGTCGTCGGGTTGCCCGACGACGGCGGCTTCGTGCACGGCCGGGTGTTCGTAGAGGGTGTCCTCGACCTCACGGGGCCACACCTTGTAGCCGGAGACGTTGATCTGATCCTTGAGCCGGTCGACGAGGTACACCCACCCCGCCTCGTCGATGATCGCGACGTCCCCGGTGCGCAGCCGTCCACCGGGCAGTGTGTCCCGGGAGGCATCGGGGTTGCGCCAGTAGCCCGAAACAACCTGCGGTCCGGCGATTTCCAGTTCGCCGGCGGTGTGCGGCGGAACGGGGTCGCCATTCGGGTCGACCGCCCGGATGTCCACCCGCGGCAGCGGGAGACCGATGGACAGTGAGCCACTCGTCGGGTCGACCGGCGCCCGCAGGCCGGGTGGCACCGCGATCACTCCGGCCGTGGTCTCGGTCATCCCGTACGCGTTGTGGATGTACTTGCCGAATCTGGCTTCGAACTTCTCCACGGTGGCGGGCGGGATGGGCGCGCCGCCCGAGTAGAGGGATTTGACCGAGGCGAAGTGGTCCGCGCTCACACCCGGCACCTCGGAGAGTGCGTTGAACACGGTGATCGAGCCGATCGTGTAGGTCACCCGGTGCTCCACCAAAGTCTCCAGTGCGACGGCCGCGTTGAACCGATTCGCGAAGACGAGCACGCAGTCCCGGACGAGGGCCACGCCGGCATTGAGCACGGCACCGGTGATGTGGAACAGCGGGGCGACGGCGAACACGACGTCCCCGTCGACGACGCCGGCGCAGTGACCGAAGTCGAGGGCGGTGGCCAGTACGTTCGCGTGGGAGTTGAGCGCGCCCTTCGGCGGGCCGGTGGTCCCGGAGGTGTAGGTGAGCAGCGCGAGGTCGTCTCCGCCGAGTTCGACCGGGGGAGGCCGCCTGCCGCGAAAGCGCGCGAGGAGTTCGACGAGGTCGCCGTCGGCCGCCGGCGTGGCCCGCCCGGTGGAGTCGAACACCCGCGGATCGTTGCGGGTCTGGAAATCGAGGGCGCTGGTGCTGATCGAGAATCGCACGCTGCTGCCGCGCAGGGTCTCGGCCGTGGCCCCGGCGCTCACGTCTTCGCAGATGATGCCGATCGGTTCGGCATCGTCGACGAGGCGGCGGAGTTCGTTTCCGCGGTACATCGGATTGAGCACAAGCGCCGCCGCGCCGACCTTCCACAGCGCCAGCAGAGCGAGGGCGTACTGCGGCACATTCTGCAGGTAGATTCCCACCCGATCACCACGCCCGACACCCCACTCGTCCAGCGCGACGGCGAGGGCGTCCGACAGGTCGTCGACCTCGCGCGCCGTGAGGGCGCCATCGAAATAGGCCACGGCGGGGTGATCGGGATGCGCCTGCACGCGCGACCGCCACGCGTCGAGAGTGGTCACTACGGGTGGCTCCTGGATTCCGTCGTTGGTGAACGTCGACGACACCGCATGTCCCCTTTCTCCGGCTCCGGTCCGAACGGGATGTCCGAATTCGAGCGGCCGACCGATCACTCGTTCGGTCGGTGTCGGCAAGTGTCGTGTGTCACACGAGGCGTGTCAAGTCGGTGCCCCTCGGGCGCCCGGCGGGAACTGCTGTTTCCGGCACGACCTCGGCGACGGTTGCGACTCATATTTCCGTCTGGCAATATGAGGCTATGAGCGCCTACGCCGCCCTGGCCGAGCCGCACCGGAGACAGATTCTCGACCTGCTGCGTGATGGTGAGCGGCCCGCCGGAGATCTGGTGGAGCACATCGCGCTCAGCCAGCCCGGCGTGTCCAAGCACCTCAAGGTGCTGCGCGAGGCCGGGCTCGTCGTGGTGCGCGCGGATGGCAAGCAACGTCTGTACGCGCTGCGCCCGGAACCCCTCGCCGAGGTCGACCAATGGCTGGAGCCGTACCGCGCGTTCTGGTCGAGGCGCCTCGACGCCCTCGAACGACACCTGGAGGAGAACCCATGACCGACGGAACCCTGGAGACGATCGACGGTCGCCCGGCACTGCGCTTCGAGCGCACGCTCGCGCACTCGGTCGAGCGCGTGTGGAGGGCAATCAGTGTGCCGGCAGAGCTCGAGCGCTGGTTTCCCGCCGCTGCCGACTGGACGCCGGCGACGGGGGAGACCTTCGAGGCCTACGGCGCGACCGGCGAGGTGACCGAGGTCGATGCGCCCCATCGGCTGGCGTGGAACTTCGGCGGCGAGCGGTACAGCTTCGATCTGACCGCTGAGGGAGACGGCTGCCGGTTGATCTTCATCCATGTCTTCGGCGACCGTGCGGTCGCAGCGCAGACCGCGGCCGGCTGGGAGACCTACTTCGCGCGGCTCGAGCCTCATCTCGCCGGCGGGTACCTCTCCGAGGCGGAGGCGCACGGTTCGTGGGACCAGTGGGAGGAAGTTCACGAACGCTACGCCGAGCGCTTCGGCGTCGACCCGACGCCGGGACGGCGCTTCCTGGAGGCTCAGCGTGCCGGTCAGTGACATCCGGTAAGTCCTAGGATTCACCGACGCACTCCGAATTCCTAGCTCGCGACGCGGTAGTGGAGGAAGACGAAGCCGTTGTCGAAACGGCGCTCGTCCAGCAATTTAAGCCTGCACCGGACGCGGTCGGGGAGGGCTCGGGTGCCGCCTCCCACGACGGCGGGTGCGACGAACAGGTGGCATCGGTCGACCAGCCCGGCCGCGAATGCGTGGGAGGCGAGTCCGGCGCCGCCGACCGTGAGGTCCCGTTCCGTCTTCGCCTTCAGATGCCGGACGGTCGCCGGGTCGAACTCCCGCTCGATGCGGGTCCTGGCGCTGGACGCCACCTCCAGCGTCGTGGAGTAGACGACCTTGTCGGCCGCCCGCCAGATCTCCGCGAAGTCCTGTATGCAGGCGGGCTCGTCGGCGAGGCCGGGCACCGTTTCCCAGTACGTCATCGTCTCGTACATCCGGCGCCCGTAGAGGTAGGTGCCGACCGGCCGCTCAAGGTCGTTGACGAAGGTATGGACCTCCTCGTCGGGCGCGGCCCAGTCGAAATTGCCGTTCTCGTCGGCGATGTAGCCGTCGAGCGACATGATCGGAGCATAGATCAGCTCGCCCACTGTGGAACCCCTTCGAGTCGTTCCCGTGCGGTTCGGATCAGCGTGTCACGTCGAGTGCGTCGACGTCGACGCCTGCCGCCGGAAGCAGGTGGTAGAAAGCGCGTTCGCAGAGATCGATCATGTCCGTGCGGTCCATGGTCGGTTCGTCGAGCCACGACAGCACGATCTCTTCCATGAACGCCTGCCAGCCCGAGATCGCGGCCTCGAGTGCGGGTGTCGTCGGCACGCCGAACGCGGCCAGCGACGCGCCTATCCAGTGGGTGAACGTCCGCCGCATGCCGCGATAGATCTGCCGCATCCGCTCGTCGCCACTACCGGCCATCCGCATGACCGCCAGGTAGATGGTGGGGTGCTCGATCACCGCGTCCGCGAATGTTTCGACGCCGGCTCGGAGTTGTCCGGACACGGGGAGTGTCGGATCGGGTGTCATCCGGCGTTGCAGCTCGGAGGCCGAGGCCTCGAGGACGGCGTTGCGAAAGCCCAGCTTGTTCTTGAAGTAGTGGAACAGCAGCGGTGGGGAGACGCCCGCCTCGGCCGCCACCTGGTCCATCGACAGGTCGTCGAACGGCACCGTCTCGAGAAGTCGGACGGCCACGTCGAGGATCTGCGCGCGCCTATCTTCGGGAGAGCGGGGTGCGGCGGCCACCTTCTGCACTCTATTGATGAACGTTCGAACCGTCCATTGACTTTTACTCAACGGGATACGTAACCTCGGGTTACACATACTGAGTGTGAGGAGCGCAACAATGTCGGATTTCGATGTCGTCGTCAATGGTGGGCTGTGGTTCGACGGAACCGGATCCGCGCCCCGGCGCCGCAATCTCGGCATTCGCGACGGCGTCGTCGTCCGCGCCTCGAATCGTCCGCTGCCCGTCGGACCCGACACCGAGATCGTCGATGCGGCAGGCAAATGGGTGGTCCCCGGGTTCGTGGACGTGCACACTCATTACGACGCCGAGGTGCTCGTCAGCCCCGGACTGCCGGAGTCGGTGCGACACGGCGTGACCACCGTCGTCCTCGGGAACTGCTCCCTTTCCACCGTGTACTCGACGCCGCGCGAGTGCGCCGACCTGTTCAGCCGGGTCGAGGCCGTGCCGCACGACTCCGTGCTCAGGATCCTGGAAGAGAACAAGATCTGGCAGAGTCCGGCGGAGTACGTCGAGGCACTCGAGTCGCTGCCGCTCGGTCCCAACATCGCCGGTTTCATCGGGCACTCCGACATCCGCACCCACGTGCTCGGCCTCGGCCGGGGCACCGACAAACGGACCAAGCCGAGTGCTCGCGAACTCGAGCGGATGGGCGCGATGCTCACCGAGGCCGTGGACGCCGGCTTCCTCGGCCTCTCCTCGATGACCAATGCGCTCGACAAGATCGACGGCGACGAATACCGTTCGCGCTCATTGCCGTCCACGTATGCGCGGTGGAAGGAGTTCCGCTTCCTCAACCGCATCCTGCGCGAGCGCGGCAAGATCCTGCAGAGCGCGCCGACGATCAACCTGCACCCCAACATCGCGGGTTTCTTCGCGGAGAGTTCGGGTCTGGGACGACGCAAGCCCCTCAAGACGTCGCTGCTGTCGGGCGCGGACTCGAAGGCCTACCCTCAAATCGTGTACTTCATGCTCGCCGCGGCGCCGCTGCTGAACCGCTTCGCCAAGACCGACTTCAAGTGGCAGCACCTCCCGGTGCCGTTCACCGTCTACGCGGACGGAATCGACCTCGTGGTGTTCGAGGAGTTCGGTGCCGGCGCGGCGGCGCTGCATCTCCAGGACCAGGTGGAGCGAAATGCCTTGCTGCAGGACGAGTCCTACCGGCGTCGGTTCCGCAAGGACTACGACAACAAGTTCAGCCCCCGCATCTGGCACCGCAACTTTTACGACGCGGTGATCGTCGGATGCCCCGACGAGACGCTGATCGGCAAGACGTTCGGAGCGGTGGGCGACCTGCGTGGCGTGCACCCGGTTGACGCGTACCTCGATCTCGTCGTGAAGTACGGCACCGACCTGCGGTGGCGGACCACCATCGCCAACCATCGTCCCAAGTTCGCGAAGAAGCTCGCGGCCAGCTCCGGCGTGCAGATGGGATTCGGCGACGCGGGAGCGCACCTGCGCAACATGGCGTTCTACAACTATCCGATCCGGTTGCTGAAGAAGGTCAAGGACGCGCAGTCCGACCGCAAGCCGTTCCTGTCCGTCGAACGTGCCGTCCACCGGCTGACGGGAGAGCTGGCCGACTGGTACGGCATCGACGCCGGCCACCTGCGTGAAGGGGACCGCGCCGATCTCGTCGTCATCGATCCGGCGGGTCTCGACGCCACGGTGGACGGATTGTTCGAGGCCGAGGTCCCCGAGTACGGCGGTCTGCGCCGGATGGTGAACCGCAGCGACGGCGCGGCGGTCGCGACGGTGATCAACGGCAGGCTCGTCTACCGCGACGGGGAGTTCACCGGCGGGTTCGGCGTCACCAAGACGGGACGGTTCCTCCGCGCCGGTGCGTCGGCCGCCGACCGCAGCGAGCGTGAGACAGCTGTCCGATGAGCGGCACGGAGCGGATCACCACGTTCACCCGTGACGGGCTCGTGTTCGACGTCCGCGACGAGGGCCCGATCGACGGCACTCCGGTGGTGCTGTTGCACGGATTTCCGCAGGACTCGCGGTCGTGGGACGCGCTGGCACCGTTGCTGCACCGGCGGGGCTTCCGCACCCTCGCGCCGGACCAGCGCGGCTATTCGGCCGGGGCCCGGCCCCGCGCCCGCTGGGCGTACCGCAGCTCGGAACTGGTCGCGGACGTCGTCGCGCTCATCGACCAGGCGGGCCTCGGGCCCGCGCATGTCGTCGGGCACGACTGGGGCGCGGCGGTGGCCTGGGGTCTCGCGGCGGAACGGCCCGACCGGGTCCGCACGCTCACGGCCCTGTCGGTGCCGCACCCGGCGGCGTTCGTGCGGGCGATACTCACCAGTCGCCAGATCCTGAAGTCCTGGTACATGTTCGCCTTCCAGCTGCCGTGGATTCCGGAGCGGGTGATTGCCTCGGACAGTTACGGCTACCGGGCGCTGCGCGCGAGCGGCCAGTCCGCGGACGGGGCGAAGCGCGACATGCAGCCCATGCGCGACCGGACGCGGGCCCGGGGCGCCCTCAACTGGTATCGGGCCATGCCGTTCACCGCACCCCGATCGGCCTCCCGGAAGGTCCGGGTGCCCACGCTCTTCGTGTGGAGCGACGGCGACACGGCGATCGGGCCGGTCGGACCGGAGCTGACCTCGCGCTTCGTCGACGGCCCGTACACCTACGAGGTGCTCCGCGGCGTGAGCCACTGGATCCCGGACGAGGCGGCCGAACGCGTCGACGAACTACTCGGCGACCACCTGCTCGATGAGTCGTGACGCCGATCGATCCGTCCGCGCCACGTCGCCGGTGACCAAGCGGTCGAGGAGGATTCCCCGCAGTCCGGACACCGCGACCGTCGCATTCTCGCGGGCGTCCTGAGCAGAGGTTCCGCATCGGACCATCGCATCGGCGACGGCGTCGATCAGCGTGTGGATGGCCGAGGTGGCGAAGTCGGCGAATGGGCCCCGCTGCACACTCGCCACCCCCATCACCTGCAACAGAATCTTCGTGCTGACGGACGACTCGCCCTGCGTGGTCGACGTCCACAACTCCGCGAGACCTGCACGCAGCCCGTCCCGGTCCGAAACGCCGGAGAACAGGGACGAGAACCCGGGATGCTGCGTCGCCAGCGCCTGGACCAGCAGCTCCTCCTTGGTGCCGAAGTAGTAGATGAGCATGCGGGAGCTCGTGCCTAGCTCGGCGGCGAGCGGCCGGAGCGACAGGTCCGCGAGTCCGTGTCCGGCGATGTAGCCGACGACGTCGGCGAGAAGCTGCGCGCGCTTGGCGTGGTCGAGGGGGCGGGCCATGCGGTTGACTGTAGCGGACGGTACAGGTATTCATGACGGCATGACTGTAACGACTGCTTCAGGAATGCGGAAGTTCGGGCGGCCGGTGGTGGTCACGGCGTTCGCCGCCACCACGTCGATCGCGGACGACGTCGACGGCACGTGGGAAGGGTTGTTGCGCAACCAGTCCGGCATCGGTGCGCTCGACGAGCCGTTCGTCGACGACTACGACCTTCCCGTCCGGATCGGCGGCAAACTGACGGCGCACCCGGCCGAGCATCTGTCTCGCGTGGAGCAGCGCCGCCTGTCGTTCGTCGAGCAGAGCGCGCTCGTCCTCGGTCGGCGGGCCTGGGCGAGTGTGGGCGCACCCGACGTCGACGGCGAGCGGCTCGCCGTCGCGATCGGCACCGGACTGGGCGGCGGGGACGCCCTGGTCGACGCCGTCGACGCGATGCGCGCGAACGGGTACCGCAAGGTCTCGCCGATGTCCGTTCCCATGGTCATGCCGAACGGTCCCGCCGCCACCGTCGGGCTGGAGATCGGCGCGAAGGCGGGGGTCTTCGCGCCCGTGTCCGCGTGCTCGTCCGGATCGGAGGCGATCGCGCTCGCCTGGCGGCTGATCGCCACCGGCGAGGCGGACGTGGTGGTGGCCGGCGGGGTCGAGGGGCAGATCGATGCGGTGCCCATCGCCAGTTTCGCGATGATGCGCGCGATGAGCACCCGCAACGACGAACCCGCACGGGCATCACGGCCGTTCGACCGCGACCGGGACGGTTTCGTGTTCGGTGAGGCCGGCGCGGTGCTCGTACTCGAATCCGAGGAGCACGCCCGGTCTCGCGGCGCGGAGATCCACGGCCGGATTCTGGGGGCCGGAATTACCTCGGATGCTTACCATATCGTCGCCCCCGATCCGCAGGGCGCCGGAATTGCGCGCGCCATGCGGAAGGCGCTCGACACGGCGGGACTGAGCGGCGCGGACGTCGATCACGTCAACGCCCACGCCACCTCGACGTCCATCGGCGACGCCTCCGAGGCCACCGCGATCGCCGCCGTCGCCGGACAGGCATCGGTGTACGCACCGAAATCGGCACTCGGGCATTCCATCGGCGCGGTCGGAGCCCTCGAGGCGATCCTCACCGTCCTGACGGTGCGCGAACAGATCGTCCCACCGACCCTCAACCTCGACAACCAGGACCCCGCCATCGACCTGGACGTCGTCGCCGGGTCACCCCGGCGTCAGCGCATCGACTACGCACTGAGCAATTCGATCGGTTTCGGCGGGCACAACGTCGCGCTCGCCGTCGGGCGGTACTGAATTCGCTGTCCGCTGTCGGTGAACGCCGCCGCGTCCGGGTGCGTCGTCTGGAAGACTCCGGAGGTATGGAAGCTCAGCGCAGACTGACGCTGGTGACGGCCGCTCCCGAGCAATCACGGGAGGAGCCGCTGGTGCGTGAGCTGTACGGGCGAGTGCTCCGCGAGGCGCGCCGGGACCAGGATCGGAGCCTCGAGGACGTCGCCGCCGCCGTCGGCATGTCGAAGCAGTACCTCTCCGAGATCGAACGCGGGAAGAAGGAGCCTTCGTCGGAAATGCTGCGCGCAGTGTGTGGCGCGCTCGGTCTGCCGGTGGAACACCTGCTGTTCCGGTCCGGGCGTCGGCTCGGCGCGGCGAACCGGAACCCCGCGACGAGGAGCCTGAACCGGCAGGTGCCCACGCTGCTCGCCGCGTAGCGTCTTCTGTCAGGCCGCGACGAGCGTATCGGCCAGGCCGTAGTCGATGGCCTCCTCGGCTGTGAAGATGCGGTCCCGATCGGTGTCCCGCCGCAGGCGTTCGACGGTCTGCCCGGTGTGTTTGCTGAGGATCGCCTCGGTCTGCGAACGGACCCGCATGATCTCCGCGGCCTGAAGCGCCAGGTCGGAGATCGTGCCGTTGCCCTGGGTGGACGGCTGGTGCAGCAGTGTCCGGGAGTGAGCCAGGACGTGGCGGTGTCCCTTGGTTCCGGCCGCCAGGAGCACGGCGGCAGCGGACGCGGCCTGACCCATGCAGTAGGTGGCGATGGTCGGTCGGAGGAACTGCATCGTGTCGTAGATCGCGAGCATCGCGGTCGTGGAGCCGCCGGGCGAATTGATGTACAGCCCGATCTCCTGATCGGAACTGTCCGCCTGGAGGTGAAGCAGCTGTGCCATCACGACATTGGCGACTCCGTCGTCGATCTCGGTGCCCAGGAAGACGATCCGTTCGTTCAGCAGTCGGCTGAAGATGTCGAACGACCGCTCGCCTGCCGGGGTGCGCTCGATGACGTGGGGAATGGTGTATTGGGACATGGCTTCACAATCCAATTCTCGGGGCGGTGGTGTGCGGGGCGATCTCGGCGAACGAGGACACGACGCGGTCGACGATCCCGTAGTCGCGGGCCTCGTCGGCGGTGAACCACCGGTCCCGGTCGCTGTCCTCGGCGATCTGCTCGACCGGATGCCCCGTCTCGGCGGCGAGGATCTCCTGCGACTGGCGTTTCATCCGTTCGAGGCTCTCGGCCTGGATGGCGATGTCGACGGCGGTGCCGCCGATGCCCGCCGACGGCTGGTGCATCATGATGCGGCTGTGCGCCAGACTGATCCGCTTGCCGTGGGTGCCCGAGCACAGCAGTACCTGGCCCATGCTGGCGGCGAAACCCATGGCGACGGTCACCACGTCGTTGGGTACGAGCTTCATCGTGTCGTAGATGGCCAGGCCGGCGAAGACGGATCCGCCCGGGGAATTGATGTACAGCACGATCTCGCGTTTGGGGTCGGCGGCCGCGAGCAGCACCAGTTCGGAGCAGGCCCGCTCGGCCATGGCGTCGTCCACCTCGCCAGTGAGGAGGATCGTGCGCTGGCGAAACAGTCTGTCCGCCAACAGGTCGCGGTAGTTCAGGTCGGGTAGTGCGGCTGTGGTCATGTCTCATTACTACCGCCGCGCCGGCGCCGGACCGGCGATTGTCTGCTGTGGGCAGACGACCCGCGCCGGGGAGGTTCGCAACCCCGACGACGGTGCCGCACCCACCTGGGAATGTGACGCAGATCGCGTACGTGGCGTTACTCCAGCGTCGACCGCTGTGAACTGGGCGTTCGTGATTCGAGGTGACCACGAGGAGTCCAAGGGATGAACGACTTGCCAAGGGGAGATGAACGTCAGAAACAGACCGCTCGGACAGTGGAATTGCCCGCGCGCGAGAGCGAACTCGCTGGTTAGGTTGCCCTCATGCACGTTCTGTTCGTCTGCAGCGGGAACGTCTGCCGCTCGCCGATCGCAGAGCGGCTGACGCACGCGTACGCGCTCGCCCGCGACCTGCCGCACCTCACCGCGGAGAGCGCCGGTGTCCGCGCCCTCGTGGGCTTTCCGATCGAACCCGTCGCCGCCCGCGTCATCGAAGGCCTCGGCGCGAGCGCCGACGGTTTCCGGGCGCGTCGCCTGCGGCCCGAGATGATCAAACACGCCGACCTCGTCCTCGCGATGACCGAGCAGATCCGGGATCGTTCGATGGAACTGCTGCTCGGGACGAGCCACTGCACGTTCACGCTTCGCGAGGCCCGCCGGATCGCCACCGACACCGGTGTCCGCACCGTCGCCGAACTCGCCGTCGCCCGAAGGGAGTACGGGGCGATCGACGACGCGAACATCAGCGACCCCGTCGGCCTCGGCGAGGCGGCGTTCACGCAGGTGGGAGATCGGATCGCCGCCGAACTGATACCGCTGCTCGACGCACTCGACCTCGGCAGCGGCACGAAACGGCAACCCGAACCCGAACTCGAACACGAGCCCGAGCCCGAACCGCCGCCGTCCCCGGTCGTCCACCTGCCGCTGTCGCCGAGGCCGTTGATCGCGGCGCGAGCGGCGTCGTCGATCCTCGACTATCCCGTCAGCTGGTCGCGCTGAACTGGTAGTTGGCGAATCTCTCGTCCACCTGCGCGGCCGTCAGCCCGAAGTCCTCGAGCGTGTACTTGTGCGAGGGGCGGCGGTCGCCGCTGCGACTCTCGGCGTGCATCGACTCCATCGCCGCCTGGGCAGAGGAGCTGAGATCGAGCCCGAAGTGCGTGTAGACCCCTTCGACGGTGCCGAGCGGGTCGGCCACGAAATCGTGGTAGTCGACGTCGATGAACTGAGCGGGGTCGTGCCGGGCGCGGGCCGCGGTGAACTGCTCGAGTCCACGGGCCCACAGCTCGAGCTGGCTCTCACCGATGACGGTGCCCCGGAACTTCTCCGACCACCCTTCCGTCGCCTGCTCCGCCAGGCTGCACACCGACGGGACGATCGTGCGCGGCGGCCGGTGGGTCTGGATGATCAGGGCGTCCGGATAGACGGCGAGCAACTCGTCGAGCGCGAACAGATGGCTGGGGTTCTTCAGCACCCAGCGGCGGTCCCGATCGGGAAGCCCGATCAGCTGCAGGTTCTTCTTGTGCCGCTGATAGGCGTTGGTCCAGTCCTGGCCTTCGAGCCAGCGGGAATATGTCGGGAGAGACGCCAGGCACTCGTAGGAGATCGACTTGAACGTCTGCCGCAGCAGTTGCCAGCACTCCTCGACCTCGCTCGCCGACATGTAGTGCACGCCCATGAATTCGGGGCGTTCGATGTGGTGGCGGCTGAAGCCCTCCTCGATCTTCTGGAACACGGGATTCGATTCCCAGGTCGCGCGCGGCGGCCGGGGTTGGGGCATCTCGGTCAGCCACATCTCCAGGCCCTGATGCGACGGGTCCGCGGTGAGCAGCCGGTGCAGCGCCGTCGTCCCGGTGCGGGGAAGCCCGGTGACGAAGATGGGCCGCTCGATCCGCACGTCCGCGTGCTCGGGGTTCTGCTTCCATGCCGCCTCGCTCAGCAGCCGCGCCACCAGGGCGCCGCGGAGAAACACCCGGGACACCTTGCTCCCGAGCGGGGTCAGCTGCTCGTCGACGTGATACGAGTCCAGCAGGATGCCGAGGGCCTCGGTGTAGTCGTCCACGCCGAAGTCGGTGAGGCCGGTCAGGCGGGTGGCCGAGGCGTGAAGGTCCTCGACCGTGCCGACGGTGGTGCGCTCGCTCATGATGCTCCGGTTCTCGTCGCTAGTGATGGAATTCGCCGCAGTTGACGTCGAGGCACTGGCCGGTCACGGCGCTCGCCAACGGTGAGGCCAGGAAGATCACGGCGTCGGCCACTTCCTCGGTCGTGGGGAGTCTCTTCAGATCTGTGTTCGCGGCGGTGTGTTCGTAGATCTGCTCGACGGTTGTTCCGTACTTCTCGGCCTGGTGCGTGAAGTACTGTTTCAACGTGTCTCCCCAGATATAGCCGGGAGCAACGGAATTGACGCGGATTCCCTGTGGGCCCAACTCGGTTGCGAGCGACTGTGACGTCGCGAGCAGGGCGGATTTGGCCATCTTGTAGCTGCCGTACCGTTCCTGGGAGTGCCGGAGCACCATCGAGTTGATGTTCACCACCGCCCCGTTCGCATCGGCGAGCGCGGGGGTGAACAGCTGCGTCAGCCGCAACGCCCCGAGCACGGTCAGCTCGAAACTGCTGCGGATGTGATCAAACTCGGTGCGGGCCAGCGGTTTCATCGACGGAACCGAGAACGCATTGTTGATCAGCACGTCGACTTTGCCGTACGCGTCTACGGCCGCGGACACCAGGTTCTCGGCCGATGCCTGATCGGTGATGTCGGTCGGGACGGTCACCGCGCGCCGGCCGACGGCGATGATCTCCTTGGCCACCTCGTCGAGACGCGATGCGGTGCGGGCGGCCAGCACCACGTCCGCGCCGGCGTCGGCGCAGCGGACGGCGAGGGTGCGGCCCAGCGCCGGTCCGACGCCGGAGATGACGACCACCCTGTCCTGCAGGAGTTGCGGAGTAGTCATGGCGGTCACCCCAGCATCCGGTCGGCGACCGCGGCCTGGCGTGCGGCGATGCGTTCGGCGAAGTCCTCGGGCGAGATCTTGTTGGAGTCGTAGTACGGCAGTGTCCGATGAATCTCGTCGAACTTCACGACCTCGATCCGGGGTCCGTCGTCCGGTGTCAGTTCGCGGGAGACGCGTTGCCAGCGGAACTGCAGGTAGCCGCGGAGGTGCCCGACAGTGGCGATCCAGTTGGCGACGCCGGGATTGCGTTCGCTCACGACGAGCCGGATGTGGTCGTCGGGATCCACCTGCGACTGGGCGACGTTCAGCGAGGTCTGGTGGTTGACGTAGTCGAGGGAGATGTACCACATGCTGCCCAGCTGAAAACCCTGGTAGGGCACATCGGCTTTCGGGACGGTGATGATCATGGCCTCGTCCTCGTCGAGTTCGTAGTGCCCGACGGACGAGTACTGCGTGGCGAGGCCGCCCGGTGTCAGCCGCGGTTCGGTCATCGTGTTCACCGGCAGGTTCAGATAGAACCACTCCGGGAACTGCAGCCACGTCTTGACCCGCGAGACCAGGGCTTTGCCCGCACGGGCGTAACGCTTCTCGACGGCTTCCCGCGTGAGCGGACCCGGGGCCGTACCCGTCGTATCGGCCCTGGCGATGCGGATGGTGCCGCGCCGCTGACTCCAGTCGCTGTACACCTCCCGGACCACCAGTTGCGACGAACCCGGTGCGAGGGTGAAGTAGTTGCGCCTGCCGGCACTCTCGGCGGGGCCGAACCGCACCTCGAACGAGCCGTCGGGGGCGATGTCGATCTCCCGGTCGTCGAACGCAGTGACGCTGCCGGGAACGTGTGCGGCCGTGTAGTTTCCGCTCAGCACCTGGAAGCTGAGGTCCGCTGTCGTACCGCGCCGCCCGGTGACCACGTATTCGACGTCGTCGTTGACGCGCGCGCCGAAGTACAGGGTGTCGGGGTTGTCGAGGCCCATCTTCATGTATGGGCCGGTGCCCGAGATGAACGTCGGGTGCGACTGTTCGGTGGCCCAGGCCGCGTGCGTGGTGGCGAGAATGCCGCCGGCGAGGTACTGGTAGCCCTCGAGCAGATCCTGTTCGGTGCGGATGTGGGGGGCACTCTCGATCAGTTTCTCGGCCTCGGCCATGGCGTCGGCGAATGGGTCGGTCAGCACACCGTGCTCCTCACGATGGGGTGGTACAAATATGTACCTGCGTGGTAGAACGTTGATGAACCGACAATAGAACGTGTTCTAAGGAGCGGTCAATGGGGCACGAGGACGAGGCGCCCGACCGGGCACAGGGCCGACGGTCGCCGCCCACCGAACGTGTGGTGCAGGTGCTCGACTTCCTGGTGGCGCGCAAGGAGCACCGCTTCGGGCTGTCGGAGCTGGCCCGGCAACTCGACATCAGCAAGCCCACCTGCCTGGGAATCCTCACCGAACTGGCCCGTGGCGGCTACCTCGTCCGGGATCCCGCCACGAAGGCGTACGGCCTCGGGCCCGCACTGATCGCGGCAGGCCGCGCGGCGCAGCAGGGATTCGCGGCCGGGCCGGTGGCGCGCAGGCATCTCGCCGTGCTCAGCGAGGAGTTCCGGACCACGTGCACGGCGTCGGCGGTGGTCGGCGACCGCATCGCCGTCCTGGAGTTGACGAGTCCGCCGGGCGTGCGGGCCGCCGCCAAGGTGGGGGAGATGTACCCGTTCGCGCCGCCCGTCGGCCTGATGTACGTGCTGTGGGACGGTGACGACGCGCTGCAGTCGTGGTTGCGCCGGGAGCCGACCCTGCCGGTGCGCCTCGACCGGGACCGGTTGCGCACGGTGGTGGACGAGTGCTCCCGCACCGGGTATCTCGTGGAGACTCTCACTCCGGTCGGTCAGCGCCTGCACACGCTGATGGCCGGGGTCGCTGCGCACGACCTGCCTCCGGAGTTGCGCGACGTGCTCGGTGAGATGGTGTCCAGCCTGGGGGAGCGGGTGTACCTGGACGCCGAACACGCGGATCCCGCCGCGCCGCACCCCGTCAGTCTCATCGCCGCGCCGACGTACGACGCCGAGGGCCATCAGGCGATGGTCCTGACGCTCTATGTGGGCGCCGAACTCGCGCCGTCCGAGATCGCGCGGCGGGGCAAGGCTCTCGCCGCGGCCGCGGACGCGATCACGACGGAGGTGGGCGGCCGCCGGCCGCGGTGACGAACGGGCATTGACCGCAATCTGAAACACGTTCTATTCTCGGAGGTGCAATCATTTTCGACCGGGCTGGTCCAAATATGGACCAGAGACCGGCAAGGCACTCGCGACGAGGAGTCGCCCATGACCGCACCGCCCGTGTACGAGTTGTCCCACCTCGGCGCGCTCGAAGCCGAAGCCGTGCACATCTTCCGAGAAGTGGCCGCCACGTTCGAGCGTCCGGTTCTGCTGTTCTCCGGCGGCAAGGACTCGGTGGTGATGCTCCACGTCGCCGCCAAGGCGTTCTGGCCCGCACCTCTCCCGTTCGCCGTCATGCACGTCGACACCGGTCACAACTTCGACGAGGTCATCGAGTTCCGCGACCGGACCGTCGCACGCCTCGACCTGCGGATGGTGGTGTCCAGCGTGCAGGACGACATCGACGCCGGCCGTGTCAGCGAGGAGACGGGCCCGCGGGCCAGCCGCAACCGACTCCAGACCGCGGCGCTGCTGCGCGGGATCCGGGACAACGGTTTCGACGCCATCTTCGGCGGCGCCCGCCGCGACGAGGAGAAGGCCCGCGCGAAGGAGCGGGTGTTCAGCTTCCGCGACGAGTTCGGGCAGTGGGATCCGCGGGCGCAACGTCCGGAGTTGTGGAGCCTCTACAACGGCAGGCACCGCAAGGGGGAGCACATCCGGGTGTTCCCGCTGTCCAACTGGACCGAACTCGACATCTGGCAGTACATCAGCGAGGAGAAGATCGAACTGCCGCCCCTGTACTACGCGCACCGCAGGGAGGTCGTGCCGCGCGACGGAATGCTGTTGGCGCACACCCGGTTCCTGACCCTGCTTCCCGGTGACGAGCCGTACGAGACCCTCGTCCGATTCCGGACCGTCGGCGACGCCACGTGCACGGGCTGCGTCGAATCGTCGGCAACCACCGCCGGGGCCGTGGTCACCGAGGTCGCCGCGAGCAGGCTGACCGAGCGCGGGGCCACCCGGGCCGACGACCGGATCTCCGAGGCCGGCATGGAAGACCGCAAGAAGGAAGGGTACTTCTGATGCCGCAGCTACTCCGGGTCGCGACCGCAGGCAGCGTCGACGACGGCAAGTCCACCCTCATCGGCCGGCTGCTGTACGACTCGAAGGCGATCTTCGAGGATCAGCTCGAGGCGGTCGAACGCACCAGCCGCGAACGGGGCGACGAGCACGCCAACCTGGCATTGCTCACCGACGGTCTGCGCGCCGAACGCGAGCAGGGCATCACCATCGACGTCGCGCACCGCTACTTCGCCACGCCGCACCGCAAGTTCATCATCGCGGACACGCCGGGTCACGAGCAGTACACCCGGAACATGGTGACCGGCGCGTCGACCGCCGACCTGGCCCTGATCCTCGTCGACGCCCGTAAGGGGATTCTCGAGCAGACGCGCCGTCACGCGTTCATCGCCAGCCTCCTCGGAATTCCCCACCTCGTACTGTGCGTCAACAAGATGGATCTCGTCGGGTGGTCCGAGGAACGGTTCGAGGAGATCAAGGAGGAGTTCCGGCAGTTCGCGATCAAACTCGAGGTGCACGACCTCACGTTCATCCCGGTGTCGGCACTGCGCGGCGACAACATCGCGCAACGCACCGTCAACATGCCGTGGTACGAGGGCGCGTCGCTGCTGCACTACCTCGAGCAGGTCCACGTGGCATCCGACCGCAACCTGATCGACGCGCGGTTCCCGGTGCAGTACGTCGTCCGGCCGCAGCGCCAGACCGATTCCGCGCTGCACGATTTCCGTGGGTACGCGGGCACGGTCGCCAGCGGCGTGTTCAAGCCGGGCGACGAGGTGGTGGTACTGCCGTCGGGATTCACCTCCACCGTCAGCGCCATCTGGGGTCCCGGCGGAACCCGCCTCGACGAGGCGTTCGCACCGTCGGCGGTGTGCGTGCAGCTCGCCGACCAGCTGGACGTGAGCCGTGGAGACGTGCTGTGCCGCCCCAACAACCGTCCGCTCGTCGGGCAGGAACTCGACGCCATGGTCTGCTGGTTCAGCGAACAGTCCTCGCTGACGCCGGATGCGCGGTACACGCTGTTGCACACCACTCGCGCCACCAGGGCGTCCGTCGTGCGGCTCGACTACCGCCTCGACGTCAACACCCTGCACCGCGACGAGTCTGCACAGTCGCTCTCGCTCAACGAGATCGGCCGTATCCAGTTGAGGACGTCGCAGCCGCTGATGTTCGATCCGTACCGCCGCAACCACGTGACGGGCAGTTTCGTGCTCGTCGACGAGTCGACCCACAACACCGTCGCCGCCGGCATGATCACCGGGCCGACGCTGTCGCGTTCCAAAGTGGTGTGGCACGCCGCGGCCGTGTCGCGGGACGAACGGGCGACGCGGGGTCGCACGGTGTGGCTGACCGGACTGTCGGCGTCGGGAAAGTCGACGGTCGCGGTGGAACTCGAGCGCCGCCTGGTCGCGGCCGGGGTGCCTGCCTACCGGCTGGACGGCGACAACCTGCGTCACGGCCTGAACGCCGACCTCGGTTTCAGTGCGGAGGACCGCGCCGAGAACGTGCGCCGGGTCGGCGCCGTGGCGCAACTGCTCGCCGACTCCGGGGTGGTCGCGATCGCGTCGCTGATCAGCCCGTACCGGGCCGACCGGGACCGCGTCCGGGAGCAGCATCGTGCCGCCGGGCTCGACTTCGTCGAGGTGTTCGTCGACACGCCGGTGGAGCAGTGCGAGGCACGGGACCCGAAGGGGATGTACGCGAAAGCCCGCGCGGGGGAGATCACCGGGTTCACCGGGGTCGACGACCCGTACGAGGCCCCGGAGAACGCCGAACTCGTCCTCCGGCCCGGGGACGGCACGCCGACCGAACAAGCCGAGAGAATTATGGAATTGTTGAGACGTGATCACTGACGCACGACTCGCGGCCGACATCGCCTCCGGTGCCGGTGCCCTGCTGCTGGACATCCGCACGGCGGGACTCGGATCGGCGGACGGTCGTGAACTGGGCAGGCGGGGCGACGTCGCCGCCGACGCGTTCATCCTCGGTAAGCTCTCCGCGGAGCGACCCGACGACGCGATCCTGTCCGAGGAGTCGGCCGACGACCGGTCGCGGCTGGAGCGTTCGCGGGTGTGGATCATCGACCCGCTCGACGGTTCCAAGGAGTACGGACTGCCCGGTCACTCGGACTGGGCCGTGCACGTCGCGCTGTGGGAACGCGGTCGGGGCATCACGGCGGCAGCGGTCGCGCAACCGGCGCTGGGCGCCGTGTATGCCAGTGACGACGACAGCCACGCGGTGCATGCCGAACAGCTCCCGGCACGCCCGCGGATCGTCGTGTCCGCCAGCAGACCGCCCGACTTCGTCGACGCCGTCGCGACGGAGATCGGCGCCGAGGTCACCACCATGGGTTCGGCCGGAGCGAAGGCGATGGCCGTGCTGCGTGGAGACGTGGACGCCTACATCCACGCGGGCGGGCAGTGGGAGTGGGACTCGGCCGCACCTGTGGGCGTCGCCGCGGCCGCGGGCCTGCACTGCTCGCGAATCGACGGAACCCCGTTGGACTACAACGAGTCTCACCCCTACCTGCCCGACCTGCTGATCTGCCGGCCGGAGCTCGCGCGGCCGCTGCTCGCCGCGATCGCGACACACGCCACCGACACGGCCGACAGCGGCCGGGTCGCGATGGCCAGGGCCTACATCGATGCGCTGGTCAGCCACGACGCCACCAAGGTGCGTCTCGCGGACAACGCATGGCGGGTGGAGAACGGGCAGCACACGGGCGAAACGGGGGCCTTCATCCGGGACGAACTCGAGAACGGCCTGCAATATCAGGCCATCCAGGCCGTGCGCGAACTCTCCTTCCACGAGTGGGGCGACAACGTGGTGGCAAGGTTCGTGCTCGACCTCGGGGCCACACCCACCGAGGTTACGTCCGTTCGGATCACGGAACACTTCGACATCCCGGCCGGGGCGATCCAGTCCGTCATGGCCATCATCGAACCGTCCGCGATCGAAAGGGAGAAACGATGACCCCGGATCAACTGGTCACCCAATTCTGCGCCGAGTGGATCGAGCCCGATCCGGCGAAGATCGCGGAGTACTTCGCGGAAGACGCCGTCTACCACAACATTCCGATGGAACCCGTCATCGGGCGTGACGCGATCCGCGAGTTCGTCGCCGGATTCATCGCGGCCTTCGGCGGCATCGACTTCCGTGTGCACCGGCAGGTCACCGACGGCGGTCAGAGCCCCAACGCCGAGGAATCGAGCGGCGTGGTGATGAACGAGCGGATCGACGTGTTCACGCTCAACGGCAACGTCGTCGAACTACCCGTCGTCGGCGTCTTCGAGATCACCGACGGCAAGATCACCACCTGGCGCGACTACTTCGACATGGCACCGATCCAGGCTGCTGCCGGCGGTGGCTAGCGGCCCGATGATCGCCGTCCCGGCCGGGCAGGTCACGCTGTCGGATCGGCGAACCACCCGCAGCTGGAGCGTCGAGCTGGGTGCCTTCGAGATCGCCGTCCACCCCGTGACGCAGGGGGAGTACGCCGACGTCACCGGCGAGTGGCCGGGCACGACGCGGGGCTCGCGACTGCCGGTGGAAGGCGTGTCGTGGCGGGACGCGATCCTCTTCTGCAACACCCTGTCCGAGCGGGCCGGTCTCGCCGCCGCCTATCGGCCGGACGGCGACGACGTCCTGTGGGATACCGCCGCGGACGGGTTCCGGCTTCCCACCGAGGCCGAGTGGGAACGCGCCTGCCGGGCGGGAACGACCGGTCCGCGATACGGCGACCTCGATGCGATCGCGTGGTACCGCGAGAACTCCGGCGGCCGGCCACAGGAAGTCGGCGGCAAGGAGCCGAACGCCTGGGGTCTGCACGACACCCTGGGCAATGTGTGGGAGTGGTGCTGGGATCTGTACGACCCCGAGGTGTACGGCCCGTACCGGGTACTGCGCGGCGGTGGGTGGTTCGACGAGCACTGGAGTTGCCGTGCGTCGGTGCGCCGGCGCAGTCACCCGACGTACCGGATCGACGACGTCGGATTCCGTCTCGCCCGGGGTGTATTCGCTCCTGACTAAATGTTGACGTCAGGTTCAAGTTAGCTCTACGCTGGGCTCGGGGGTATGACGACGGTCACACCCGGAGAGGGCGAGTCTGCATGAGCCAGATCAACACGGTCCGCGGACCTATCGACAGCGCCGAACTCGGACGCACGTACATGCACGAGCACGTGTTCGTGCTGACGCCCGACGTGCAGCAGAACTACCCGGACGAGTGGGGGAGCGAGGACGAGCGGGTCGCCGACGCCGTCACCAAGCTGCGCGCGCTGGCGGAGCAGGGTGTCCGGACCATCGTCGACCCCACGGTCGTCGGCCTCGGCCGGTACATTCCGCGCATCCAGCGGGTCGCGGAACTGCTTCCCGAGCTGAACATCGTTGCCGCAACAGGGCTGTACACCTACGACGACGTGCCGTTCTTCTTCCACTACCGCGGTCCGGCGCTGGACGCGATGGTGGGGGCCGAGGTCCCCGACCCGATGGTGGACATGTTCGTGAAGGACATCGAAGAGGGGATCGCCGACACCGGGGTCCGCGCGGGACTGCTCAAGTGCGCGATCGACCACCAGGGTCCGACGCCCGGTGTCGAGCGGGTGATGCGGGCCGTCGCGAAGGCGCATCGGCGCACCGGCGTGCCCATCACCGTGCACACGCACCCCGGCAGCGAGGCCGGATTGCACGTCAAACGCGTGATGTGCGACGAGGAGGGGGTGCGGCCGGACCGGATCGTGCTCGGGCACAGCGGAGACAGCACCGACGTCGAGCATCTGACGAGCCTCGCCGAGGCCGGCTTCGTCCTCGGGATGGATCGGTTCGGGATCAACCTCGAGACGACGTTCGAAGCCCGCGCCGACACGCTCGTCGAGATGTGCCGCCGGGGATTCGCGGGGCAGATGGTCCTGTCGCAGGACGCCTCCTGCTACATCGACTGGATCGACCCCGACCTGATGGCCGCGCTCCCGCAGTGGCACTACCTGCACATCGAGAACGACGTGCTGCCCTATGTCCGCGAGCGGGGTGTCACCGAGAAGATGATCACCGAGATGCTGGTCGAGGTGCCTCGGCGATACTTCGAGAACGTCGAGCCCTACTGACATGTCGCGCCCGCGAATCGCACCCACGCCACCGGTCACGGCCCGAGGCGTCCGCACCCGCGATCGTCTCGTCGCCGCGGCCCGGGTGGTGTTCGAGCGCGAGGGGTACCTCGACGCCCGTCTCGTCGACATCAGCAAGGAGGCCGGACTCTCGACCGGATCGTTCTACACCTACTTCACCAACAAGGAGGAGGTGTTCGCGGCGGTCGTCGAGGTGACGCAGAACGACCTGCTGCATCCCGGCATGGGACGGGTCGCGGACAAAGGCGACGTGCACGCGGTCGTGGAGGCGAGCATCCGCGCCTACCTGCACGCGTGCCGCCGGAATGCGCGACTGCTGGCCCTGCTCGAGCAGGTCGCGCACGTCGACCCCGCGTTCCGTGAACTGGAACGCTCGCGGGACGAGACGTTCTACCGGCGCAACGCGCGGGCGATCGCCGATCTGCAGGACCGCGGTCTCGCCGACGCGTCGCTCGATCCGATGCTGACGTCGAAGGCGTTGTCCGCCATGGTCGGAAGGATGGCCTACAGCTATTTCGTCGGACCGCCGAGCGAGCGGAGATCGCTCACGTTCGAGCAGTTGACCGCCGGACTTGCGCGGATGTGGACGAACGCGCTGCGCGTCCCCGACCGCGTGTGAGGGCCCGTCAGTAGCCGGGTGCGTGGAGGATGCGCAAAACGAGGTCGGCGTTGATGTCGCCCAGCTCCTCCGGGGTGAATTCGCCGTCGGGGCTGTACCACCGGCAGATGTCCACCGCGAGCGACATGATCGCCAGAACCGCGACGCGGGGGTCGGGGATCAGGAACACCCCCTGATCGATCCCGTTCTGCACCTCTCGAATTGCCGCGACCCGGATCTGGAGCCGGGTCTCGGCGACCACCTCGCGGTGTTCGGGGTCGAGATGCCTGCTCTCGTACTGGGCAATGCGCGCGCGGCGGAAGTTCCGGGCGTGCATGATGCTGAATTCGCGGACCAGTGCCCGGACGCGGTCGATGGGGTCGGTGAACGGCGCCACGGCCTTCAGCACCAGCGCGAGCGCGCGCTCATTCGACCGGCGGACGAGTTGGAACAGCAGATCCTCCTTGGAGGGGAAGTGCACGTACAGCGCGGAGGGGCTCATCCCGGCCATGGTGGAGATGTCCCTCGTACGGGTGGCTTCGAAACCCTTGTCGGAGAACAGTGTCGTCGCCGCCCGGAGCAGGCGTTCCTCGGATGTCGGCGGACCCGGGCTCGGCTCCTCGGTCGCGGACACGTTGTCTCGCAGTTCGGTCATCGGTGGTCCTCTCCGCCGCATCGAGCTTCGTCCGCACCGGCGGGATTCGGCAAGATCAATCCCCTCGAGTGATTGACATCACACAGCTATTCAAGCACGCTAAGCAAGCGCTCACTGACTTGAAGTTGGCGTCATGTTCTGAAAAATCTCATTCCCACATCCACACGAAGACCTATTTCGAGGAGTGATCGGATGACTACATCCGCGGTGCAGCCGAGTAAGGACGCAACCGGCGACACAGTCGTCTCGCGCAAGCGTGCGCATCGGAAACTGCTTGCGGCGGGGCTCGTCGGCAGCTCGATCGAGTGGTACGACTTCTTCCTGTACGGAACCGCTGCGGCACTGGTCTTTCCCCACGTCTTCTTCCCCGACTCGTCGGCGTTGATGGGCACCCTGCTCTCGTTCAGCACCTTCTGGGCAGGCTTCGTCGCACGCCCGCTCGGCGGCCTCGTCGCCGGTCACTTCGGGGACAAGTACGGCCGCAAGCCGGCAGTCGTCACCTGTCTGCTGTTCATGGGACTGGCGACGTTCCTCATCGGCTGCCTTCCGGGTGCCGCAACCATCGGTGTCGCAGCCCCGATCCTGCTGGTGGCGCTGCGGTTCGTTCAGGGCCTCGCGTGTGGTGGTCAATGGGGTGGGATCGTCCTGCTGCTGACCGAATCGGCGAGCCCGAAGCGCAGGGGATTCTCCGGGACCTTCGGCCAGATGGGCGTCTCCTTCGGCGTCCTGCTCGGCAACCTCGTGTTCCTCGGCGCCACTGCGGCGATCTCGAACGAGGCGTTCCTCAGCTGGGGCTGGCGGATCCCGTTCTTCGCGAGTGCACTGCTGTTCCCGGTCGTGCTCTACATCCAGACCAAGGTCGAGGACACCCCCGAATTCCGGGACCTGCAGGAGGAGGCGCAGAAGAAGAACAAGACCGTCGTCCGGGCACCGCTGACCGAAGCGATCAAGGAACACTGGCGCAAGATCCTGCTCGGCTGCGGCCTGCTCGCGGCCACCAACTCCCTGTTCTACATCTCCATTGCCGGTGTGCTCAGCTACGGCACCGCGGAACTGGGGTTGAAGCGCAACGACCTGCTGGCGATCTCGCTGCTCAGCGCCGCGCTCACGGTCGGTGTCGTGCTGTGGTCCGGGCACATGTCCGACAAGATCGGGCGCCGGCCGATGATCCTGATCGGCGCGGCGATGATCATCGTGTGGGCGTTCCCGTACTTCTGGCTGATCAACACCCGGAACCTGCTGCTGTTCTTCATCGCCGTCACGGTCGGTAGCGTCTTCCAGTCCATGACGTACGGGCCGATCGCCGCGTACATGGGTGAACTGTTCGCTCCCAGCGTCCGGTACTCGGCTGCCTCGCTCGCATACCAGCTGGCGGCGATCACGGTCAGCGGCGGCACTCCGTTCATCATGACCGCCCTGATCGCCAAGACCGGGACCACCACGTTCGTCGCCGCCTTCGTCGCACTGATGGGGCTGGTCACGTTCCTCTGCGCGTGGAAGCTCCACGAGACCAACACCGCCGAGGTCCGGAACGATCCCACCGCCGTACCCGGCGCGCAGTTCTACTAGCAATCCTGCCCATTCACGACGATGCCCACCGCCGGATCTCGGCGGTGGGCATCGTCGTAGGAGGAAGAGTTCAGCTGATCTTCAGCACGAGCTTTCCGGTGTTGGCGCCGTCGAACAGCAGATTGAGTGTGCGGCCGAAGGCCTCGACGCCCCCGGTCTCGACCTGTTCGCGGGTCACGATCTCCCCGGCGCGGATCCACTCCGACATCGCCTCCATGCCCTCGGGGAACCGGTCGAGGTAGTCGAACACGATGAACCCCGTCATCGACGCTCGGTTGACCAGCAGCGACAGGTACCGGGACGGGCCGGGCTGCGGGTCGGTGGCGTTGTATCCGGAGATCGCGCCGCACAGCGCGACCCGGGCGTTCTTGCGGAGCCGGGCCAGTGCGGCGTCGAGGATCTCGCCGCCGACGTTGTCGAAGTAGATGTCGATCCCGTCCGGTGCGGCCGCACGCAGGGCCTTCCCGACCGATTCCGACTTGTAGTCGATCGCCGCGTCGAAACCCAGATCCTCGGTCAGCCATGCGCACTTCTCCGGGCCGCCGGCGATGCCGATCACCGTGGCGCCCTTCAGCTTGGCGATCTGCCCGGCGATACTCCCGACCGCTCCCGCCGCCCCCGAGATGAGCACGGTGTCGCCCTTCTCCAGCTTGCCGACGTCGGTGAGGCCGAAGTAGGCGGTCATGCCGGGGAACCCGAGCGCGCCCAGCCACGTCGGCGCCGGGGCGAGCGACTCGTCGACGGCGAGAGCGCCGCGGCCGTCGGAGACCGCGAACTCCTGCACGCCGAACTGTCCGGAGACGAGCTGTCCTTCCGGGAACTTCGCGTTCTTCGACGTCACCACCCGGCCGACGGCATGGGTGCGCATCACCTCACCGATCGCTACCGGCGGAACGTACGACTTCACGTCGTCGAGCCACCCGCGCATCGCGGGATCGAGGGACACGTAGTCCACCTTGACGGTGAATTCGCCGTCTGCGGGTTCGGGGATCGGTTCCGACGTGATCTCCCAGGTGGAGTCGTCGGGACGGCCGACCGGACGCTTCGCCAGTCGGACCTGCCTGTTCACGGATGTCACGGTGTTCACCTTTCGAGTACTTCTGCGGTCAGTGCGTGGTTCTTCAGTGCGGTCCGGTCGATCGACCGCTTGAGGATCTTTCCGGTCGACCCCTTCGGGAGGGAATCGACGATCGCGACGATCCGGGGAATCTTGTATGCGGACAGTCGTTCCCGCGCCCAGCTTGTCAGTTCGCCGCCGTCCAGATCGGAACCGGGGACGGTGGCCACGACCGCGGCCACTTCCTCGCCGTAGTGATCGTCGGGAACACCCACGACGGCCGCCTCGAGGATGTCGGGGTGTGTGTACAACACCTCCTCGACTTCACTCGGGTACACGTTGTAGCCGCCGCGGATGATGAGGTCCTTCACCCGGTCGACGATGCGCAGATCCCCGTCCGCATCGATCTCGCCCAGATCGCCCGTGCGCAGCCACCCGTCCGAGTCCAGGACGGCCGCGGTGTCGGACGGCCGGTTCCAGTAGCCCTTCATCACGGTCGCCCCCTTCACGAACACCTCGCCGACGGTGCCGGGAGGGCAGGCGGTGTCGTCGTGGTCCCGCACTTCGACGTCCAGCCGGGGCACCGCGCGTCCGGTGTAGCCGATCTTTCCGCCGCGGTCGATGTCGTTGAACGTGCCGAACGCGGTGGTCTCGGTGAGCCCGTACCCCTCGAGGATGGTGCACCCGAAACGGGACTCGAATTCGCGGGCCACTTCGCCCGGCAACGAGGCGCCCCCGGAGATGGCGATGCGGAGCTGCGTGAAGTCCTGCGAGTCGGCGCCGTCCGCGGCGTGCAGCATCGCGTTCCACATCGTCGGCACGCCGGCCATGATCGTGAGGCGGTCGCGTCGGAGGAGGGCGAGCATCGCGGCCGGGTCGAACCGCGCCAGCAGCGACAGCGACCCGCCGCCCGTGAACGTCGCCATCATGACCGAGGCCTGGCCGAAGACGTGGAACAGCGGCAGTCCGGTGCCCGTCCGGTCGGCACCCGAACCGCGACTGCATTCGGCGCCGATCTCACCGCCGGACAACAGGTTCCCGACCGTCAGCTCCGCGCCCTTCGGCCGCCCGGTGGTGCCCGACGTGTAGAGGATGGCGGCGGTGTCGTCGCGGTTACGCTCGGCGACGGGGGCCGGCTCGGCGTCCGGTGCCGCGGCGTCGGGTGCGAGCGTCCACACTGGGATGTCCAGCGCGGCCGCGGCGGCGCCGATCGCGGGCCCGAGTTCGTGCCACACGACGGCGAGCGCGGCGCCGGCGTCGGTGAGGACGTACTCGGTCTCGGGCCGGGTGGACATCGTGTTCACCGGGACCACGACGCACCCCGCCGCCTGAATTCCCAGATACGCGACCACGAATTCGGGCACGGAGGGTGCGGCCAGGAGGATTCTGTCGCCGGGGGACAGGCCGGCTGCGGTGAGTGCTCCCGCATACCGGGTGCTCGCGGCCTGCAACTGTCCGTAGGTCAGGGTGCTGTCCGCGCCTCGGAGTGCGATGTTGTCGGGAGTGGCGTCCGCGTGGCGGGACACCGGATCGATCACATTTGCCATGTCGTCAACCTCCGACGCGGTACAGGGTTATCCGGCCTCGACGGCATGGGCGGTTATCCGGCCTCGACGACACGGGCGACGGACTCGGACACGACCACCGGCTTGTCGGAGCCTTCGCGCTCGACGACCTGGCTCATCGTCACCTGGATGCCGCCCCCGACCTGTTCGGCGGACTGCACGGTGGCGCGCATCCGGATGCGTGAACCCACCGGCACCGGCGCGGGGAAACGGACCTTGTTGTAGCCGTAGTTCAGGCTGTGGGCGAAACCGTCGAACCGCAGCAGGGTCGCCGACAGCGCCGGTCCGAGGGACAGGCTGTACAACCCGTGCGCGATCGTGCCGCCGAGCGGGCTGGCGGCGGCACGCTCGGGATCGATGTGGATCCACTGGTGGTCGCCGGTCGCGTCGGCGAAGGCGTTGACTCGTTCCTGGGTGACGTCGTGCCAGTCGGTGGGGCCCAGCTCCTTACCGATCAACGCCGTGAGTTCGTCGAAGCTCGCGGGGCGAGCGGGCAGTGCGGTGGTGTCGGTCATCTGTCTCCCTCAATTCCGGGTGGTGCAGGGCCTGGATGTGTCACGTTGGCTGCATCGAACTTCGCAGTGTTCTCGAACTCCAACACTTGAACTTGACGACGGATTCAACTATACAAAAGAGAGACGCGAGTCACAACGCACGGCGAAGGAGAGGACACCTCGTGAAGGTTGCACAGAAGGTCGCCATCGTGACCGGCGGTGGAGGCGGTATCGGCGGGGCGATCGCAGACCGTCTCGCCGACCAGGGCGCCAAGGTGCTGGTCGCCGATCTCGACCCCAGCGCAGCCGCCGCGGTTGCGGACGGAATCAACGCACGCCACCCCGGATCAGCCGTCGCCGACGGCGCCGACGTCGCGGACACCGATCAGATCCGGCGCATCATCGAGCGCGCGGAGACCGAGTTCGGCCCGGTCGATCTCTACTTCGCCAACGCCGGCATCGCGGGAGCACCAGGCCTCGACGCCGACGACGCCGGCTGGGATCTCGCGATCGACGTCAACGTCCGCGCCCACATCCGCGCCGCCCAGGAACTCGTGCCGAAGTGGATCGAGCGGGGCGAGGGGTACTTCGTGTCGACCGCGTCCGCGGCCGGGCTCCTCACTCAGATCGGCTCGGCCACCTACGCCGTCACCAAGCACGCGGCTGTCGCGTTCTCCGAATGGCTGTCGGTCACGTACGGGGACAACGGAGTCCGGGTCAGCTGCCTCTGTCCGATGGGAGTCGAGACGAAGTTGATGCGCTCCGGCGAGAACTCGGGTGATCCACTCGGCGTCGCGGCCACCCGGGCCGTCGTCTCGGCAGGCGACGTGCTGCAGCCGGAGCAGGTCGCCGACATCGTGCTCGACGCCGTGGACCGGGAGACGTTCCTGATCCTGCCCCACGAGAGCGTCCTCGCCATGTACCGGCAGAAGGGGTCCGACTACGACCGCTGGCTCCGCGGGATGCGCCGCTACCAGAGTTCGCTGCTGGAGCACGCGTGACACCCGAGCACGCAGACCTGGTCCTCGCCGAGCGACGCGGACCGGTCCTGGTGCTGACGTTCAACCGGCCGGACAAGCTGAACGCCTGGACCGACGACCTCGAGGACCGGTACTTCACGCTGCTCGGCGACGCCGAGGACGACCCGGACGTCCGCGCGATCGTCGTGACCGGAGCCGGGCGCGGGTTCTGCGCAGGCGCCGACCTCGGACGCCTGCAGGCCGTCGGGGACGTCTCCGAAGCGGACCTCCTCCGGCCGCGCCCCCGCGACCTTCCCGCGACACTGCGTAAACCGCTGATCGGGGCGATCAACGGGGTCGCCGCCGGTCTCGGAATGGTGGAGGCACTCTACTGCGACGTCCGGTTCGCGTCGGCGTCCGCCCGGTTCACGACCGCCTTCGCCAAGCGGGGACTGATCGCCGAGTACGGCGTCGCCTGGCTGCTGCCCCGGCTCGTGGGACCCAGCCGGGCCACCGACCTGCTGCTGTCGAGCCGCATGGTCAACGTCGAGGAGGCGCTGCGCATCGGACTCGTCGACCACCTCGTGCCGGACGGTTCGGTTGTCGACGCCGCGGTCGCCTACGCCGAACAGCTGTCGACGCACTGCTCCCCGACATCGATGGCCGTCATCAAGGACCAACTCCAGAACGATGCGGACGGCACCTACGCCGAGTCCGTGGCCCGCGCGGAAGGCCTGATGTTGCAGGCGTTCCGCGGGGCCGACCTCGTCGAGGGCGTACAGAGCCACCTCGACAAGCGCACACCCACATTTCCCTCACTACCCGTCAGGAGTTCCCATGTCCCTGTTTGACATCTCGGATCGCGCCCAGCAGTTGCAGACCGATCTGCTGGAGTTCATGGATTCGCATGTGTATCCGGCGGAGGCGGTGTACGAGGAGCAGATGCGGGAGTCGGGGGATCCGCATTTCCAGCCGCCGGTGTTGGAGGAGTTGAAGGCGGAGGCGCGGCGTCGGGGGTTGTGGAATCTGTTTCATCCGCATCCGGGGACGGGTGCAGGGTTGACGAATCTCGAGTATGCGCCGTTGGCGGAGATTATGGGGCGCAGCCATATTGCGTCGGAGGCGTGCAATTGTAATGCCCCGGATACGGGGAACATGGAGGTGCTCGAGTTGTTCGGTACGGCGGAGCACAAGGAGAAGTATTTGACGCCGTTGCTGGCGGGGACGATGGCGTCGGCGTTTGCGATGACGGAGCCGGCGGTGGCGAGTTCGGATGCGACGAACGTGGAGTTGTCGATGGTCCGGGACGGTGACGAGTATGTGCTGAACGGGCGGAAGTGGTTCGCGTCGAATGCGTTGCACCGGAATTGCCGGGTGTTGATCGTGATGGGGAAGACGGATCCGTCGGCGGCGCCGCATCGGCAGCAGTCGATGATGGTGGTGCCGATCGATGCGCCGGGGGTGACGGTGATGCGGGGTTTGCCGGTGTTCGGGTATCAGGATCGGGAGGGGCATGCGGAGATCGATTTCGCGGATGTGCGGGTGCCGGTGGTGGATGTGTTGAAGGGGGAGGGGGAGGGTTTCGCGATTTCGCAGGCGCGGTTGGGTCCGGGGCGGATTCACCATTGCATGCGGGCGATCGGGATGGCGGAGCGGGCGTTGGAGTTGATGTGTCGTCGGGCGTCGTCGCGGGTGACGTTCGGGAAGCCGGTCAGTGAGAATGCGAATGTTCAGGATTGGATTGCGGAGGCGCGGATCGAGATCGAGATGATTCGGTTGTTGACGCTGAAGGCGGCGTATCTGATGGATACGGTGGGGAACAAGGAGGCGCGGACGGAGATCGCGGCGATCAAGGTGGCGGCTCCGAATATTGCGTTGAAGATTGTGGATCGGGCGATTCAGGTGCACGGTGGGGCGGGGGTCACCGACGACTTCCCGCTCGCCATGGCCTGGGCGCACCTGCGCACGCTGCGCCTGGCGGACGGTCCCGACGAGGTCCACAAGCGTGCCATCGCGCGGCAGGAACTCCGGCAGTACCGCGACGCCGCCGTCAGCGCCTCCACCAACGGACACAAGGTTGCGGTGAGCTGACATGGCCGGACTCGACCTCACCGGACGCACCGCGATCGTCACCGGCGCCTCGCGGGGCATCGGCCTGGCCGTCGCCCAGGCCATCGCGGCCGCCGGCGCCAACGTGGTGCTCACGTCCCGGTCGCAGGAATCGGCCGACGCCGCCGCGGCCGAGGTCGGGGGCACCGCGATCGGAATTGCCGCCCACGCCGTCGACGAAGAGGCCGCCCGGCGCTGCATCGACATCACCCTCGAACGCTTCGGCAGCCTGGACATCCTGGTCAACAACGCGGGAACGAACCCTTCGTTCGGGCCGATCATCGACCAGGACCACGCACGATTCGCGAAGACCTTCGACGTGAACGTGTGGGCGCCGGTGCTGTGGACCGGGCTCGGTACGAAGGCGTGGATGGGCGAGCACGGCGGGGCCGTCGTCAACACCGCCTCGATCGGCGGCATGGCCTTCGAAGCGAACATCGGCCTGTACAACGCGTCCAAGGCCGCACTGATTCACGTCACCAAGCAACTGGCACTGGAACTCTCGCCGAAGGTGCGGGTCAACGCCGTCGCTCCGGGTGTGGTGCGGACCAAGCTGGCGGAGGCGCTCTGGAAGGAACACGAGCAGGCCGTGTCGGCGTCCACGGCGCTGGGGCGGATCGGCGAACCCGAGGACATCGCGGCCGCGGTCGCCTTCCTCGTCTCCGATGCCGCGAGCTGGATCACCGGCGAAACCATGGTGATCGACGGCGGTCAACTGCTCGGCGACGCCGTCCCGTTCCGGCAGGGGGCCCAGCTCGGTGTCTAGCGTGGACGTCGTCGGCATCGACACCGAGGCCGTGAGCCGCTGGTTCGGCACGCTCGGTATCGACAGTGCCGGACCGCTGACTTTCGACCGGATCGGACTCGGCCAGTCGAACCTCAACTACCTGGTCCAAGACCGGGCGGGTGGCAGGTGGGTGCTCCGGCGCCCACCCCTCGGACACCTGCTGGCGTCGGCCCACGACGTCGCCCGCGAGGCGCGGATCCTCTCCGCCCTCGAGGGCACCGCGGTGCCCACCCCACGGGTGTTCGGGCTCACCGACGACCCGGAGGTGACCGAGGTACCGCTGCTGCTGATGGAGTTCGTCGACGGACAGGTCGTCGATCGCATGTCGATCGCGGAGTCCCTGACCCCGGAACGTCGCCGGGCGATCGGTCTGTCGCTGCCGCGGACGCTGGCGAAGATCCACGCGGTGGACCTCGACCGGACCGGGCTGTCCGACCTGGCCAGTCACAAGCCGTACGCGCAGCGTCAGCTCAAGCGGTGGTCGGGTCAGTGGGAGAAGTCGAAGACCCGCGAGCTGCCCGCCCTCGACGACCTGACGCGGCGGCTCGCCGCCTCGGTGCCGGAGCAGCGGGAACTGACACTGGTGCACGGCGACTTCCATCTGCGCAACGTCATTACGTCCCACGAGACCGGGGAGGTGACCGCGGCCCTGGACTGGGAGTTGTGCACTCTCGGCGACCCGCTCGCCGACGTCGGCAGCCTGCTCGCGTACTGGCCGGAGCCGGGCGAGACCACCGGCGGCGACTTCCCCGCGTCCACCCTCGACGGATTCCCGGACCGGGTGGAGATTGCCGGGGTGTACCTCGACGAGACCAAGCGCGACCCGGAAGCCCTGGCGTTCTGGCACGTCCTCGGCCTCTGGAAGGTCGCGGTCATCGCGGAGGGCGTCATGCGCCGCGCGCGGGACGAACCGCAGAACAAGGCGGCCGCGGGAACCCCGACCGTCGAGCGCATCGACGACCTCGTGGCCAAGGCGTGCGACATCGCCGCCCGGACCGGAATCTGATCGAACGACGAAGGAGAACTTCATGAAGAGAACGGCAATCGTCACCGGCGCGGCACGGGGCATCGGTGCCGCGGTGGCGAAGAAACTGGCGAGCGACGGGGACGCGGTGGCCGTGCTCGACCTCGACGAGTCTGCCTGCGCGGCAACCGTCGACGCCATCGAGTCCACCGGCGGCCGGGCACTCGCCGTGGGTGCGAACGTCGCCGACGAGGCGTCGGTGGCCGCGGCGGTCGAGCGGGTGGCGACCGAACTCGGTGCCCCGACGATTCTGATCAACAACGCCGGGATCACCCGCGACAACCTGCTGTTCAAGATGACGGTCGACGACTGGGACGCGGTCATGAACGTGCACCTGCGCGGTGCGTTCCTGATGTCGCGGGCCGTGCAGCAGCACATGGTCGACGCCGGGTTCGGCCGCATCGTGAACCTGTCGAGCACGTCCGCGCTCGGCAACCGCGGGCAGGTCAACTACTCCGCGGCCAAGGCCGGCATGCAGGGCTTCACCAAGACCCTCGCCATCGAACTGGGCAAGTTCGGCGTCACCGCGAACGCGATCGCGCCCGGCTTCATCGAGACCGAGATGACCGCCGCCACCGCCGAACGCATGGGCGTCGGCTTCGAAGACTTCAAGAAGGCGGCGGCGTCGCAGATCCCCGTGAACCGCGTCGGGCAGCCGGAGGACATCGCCAACACTGCGTCGTTCCTGGCGAGTGAGGGTGCCGGATTCGTGTCCGGGCAAGTGATCTACGTGGCCGGCGGACCGAAGGACTGAGGAACATGACCACTGACGAACAGGCGATCGCACGCGACCTCAGCGATCGCGTCGTGACTCTCGTCGAACAGAACGACCTGTCGGATCCGACCGGGTTCCTCGGGGCCCGGTTCGACGCCGGCCTCGCGTGGGTCCACTTCCCGCCGGGACGCGGCGGACTCGGGCTGCCGCAGACCTTCCAGGCGCAGGTCGACGCCGAACTCGCGGCCGCCGGAGCGCCCGGTCCGGCGAAGGGCCGCAACGGGATCGGATTGGGCATGGCCGCGCCGACCATCGCCGCGTTCGGCACCGAGGAACAACAGCAGAAGTACCTTCGGCCGATCTTCACCAGCGAGCACATCTACTGCCAGTTGTTCAGCGAACCGGGGGCGGGCTCCGACCTGGCGGCGGTCGCGACGCGAGCGGTCCGTGAGGGTGACGGCTGGACGGTCAACGGGCAGAAGGTGTGGACATCGGGGGCGCAGAACGCGCAGATGGCCATCCTCGTGGCCCGGACGGATCCGACCGTGCCCAAGCACGCCGGGCTCACCTACTTCCTGTGCGACATGACCGATCCCGGTATCGACGTCCGGCCGTTGCGGCAGATCACCGGTGAGGCCGAGTTCAACGAAGTGTTCCTCACCGACGTCCACATTCCCGATTCCGATCGGCTCGGCAACGAGGGACAGGGCTGGCGGGTGGCCACCGCGACCCTCAACAACGAGCGGGTGGCGATCGGCGGTTCCGCGGCCGCCCGCGAGAGCGGGATGATCGGTCCGGTCGCCCAGGCCTGGCGGGAGCAACCCGAACTCCGCGACCCCGCGATGCACTACGAACTGCTCCGGCTGTGGGTCGAAGCGGAGGTCGCGCGGCTCACCGGGGAGCGCCTGCGGCAACAACTCGAGGCCGGGCAACCCGGCCCGGAGGGATCCGGCCTGAAGCTGGCTTTCGCCCGGCTCGCGCAGACCATCTCGGGATTCGACATCGAACTCCACGGCGAGGCAGGGCTGCGGTACGACGACTGGACCATGCGCCGACCGGACAAGGTCGACTTCACCGGCCGCGAACCCGGCTACCGGTACCTGCGCGCGAAAGGCAACTCGATCGAGGGCGGCACGTCCGAGATCCTGCGCAACGTCATCGCAGAACGCGTCCTCGGCCTCCCGCCGGAGCACCGCGTCGACAAGGACATCGCCTGGAAGGACCTGCCCCGATGAGCACCGCAGATCTGCTGTACTCCGACACGGAAGACGCCCTGCGCGACTCCCTCCGCCGCCTCCTCGCCGACCGCTGCCCACCGGAACTGGTGGTCGGGGCGTACGACCGGGCACCCGCCGACTTCTCCGGAGTATGGAAATCCCTCGCCGTCGAACTCGGACTGGCGGGCCTGCTCGTGCCCGAGGACCTGGGCGGCGCCGGAGCGAGCGCACGCGAGGCCGCGGTGGTCATGGAGGAGATCGGACGTGCCGTGGCGCCCGTCCCGTACCTTTCCAGCGCCGTACTCGCGACGGTCGCGCTGCTGAAGGCGGGAGACACGAAGACGGTCGGCGGACTCGCCGACGGGACGACCACCGGTGCACTCACGGTCGGGCTCGCGACCGCACCGGGCCTGTTCGCCCCGACCGTGCGCCGGGAGGGCGACTCCCTGACCGGCACCGTGACCAGTGTCGCGGGGGTCTCGGAGGCCGACATCCTGATCGTGCCCGCCCTGGGTCCGGGTGGACTCGAACTGCACACGGTGCCCGCGGGCACCGCCGGCGTCACGGTCACGCCGGTGCTCACGCTCGACATGACGCGGCCACTGTCGGATGTCGCGTTCGACGCCGCCGCGTCCATCCGCATCGACGAGGACAACGCCGCGGCGGCGGTCCGCGAGGCCCTCGTCGTCGGCGCCGCACTGCTCGCCTCCGAGCAGCTCGGGCTGGCGCAGTGGTGCTTCGAGACGACCCTGGCGTACGTCAAGGAGCGAACCCAGTTCGGCCGCGCCGTCGGGTCGTTCCAGGCGATCAAGCACCGCCTCGCCGACCTGTGGCTCGAGGTCACCTCCGCGGCCGCCGCGGCCCGCTACGCCGCGGACACCGCCGCCCGGGGCGACGCGGACGCCGAGGTCGCGGCTGCCGTCGCGCAGGCGTACTGCAGCGACGTCGCCGTCCACGCCGCCGAGGAGTGCATCCAGTTGCACGGCGGCATCGGCATGACGTGGGAATACCCCGCACATCTGTATCTGAAGAGGGCGAAGAGCGATCAGCTCGCGTTCGGCACCGCGTACCGTCACCGCGCGCGCCTCGCCGACCTGATCGACCTGCCCGCGTAACCCGAGCCACACCACCGACAGTCAGGAAGCAATCCATGAAGGCATGGCGTGTCCACGAACTCGGCGAGCCGCGCACCGCGCTGCAACTCGAGGAGGTCCCGGACCCGACGGCAGGCCCCGGCCAGGTGCTGGTGAAGGTTCTCGCCGCCCCGGCGAACTTCCCCGACGTGCTGCTGTGCCGCGGCGAATACCAGATCAAGCCGCCGCTGCCGTTCACACCCGGAGTCGAGCTGTGCGGTGAAGTGCTGGAGGTCGGGGACGGCGTTACCCGCTTCGCCGTCGGCGACCGGGTGATCGGCAACCCCAACCTGCCCGGCGGCGGATTCGCCCAGTTGGCGGTGATGGACGAGGCCAACACGTTCGCCGCCCCGTCCGCGCTCGACGACGCCGAGGCGTCGGCGTTGAGTATCGGTTACCAGACGAGCTGGTTCGCCCTCCACCGGCGCACCCAACTGAAGCCGGGGGAGACCCTGCTCGTTCATGCTGCCGCGGGCGGAGTGGGCAGCGCCGCAGTGCAATTGGGCAAGGCCGCGGGAGCGAAGGTGATCGGTGTCGTCGGAGGCGCCGACAAGGTCGAGTACTGCCGCCGGCTGGGGGCGGATCTGGTCATCGACCGGCACACCGACGATTTCGTTCCGCTGGTCAAGGAATTCACCGGAGGACGCGGCGCGGACGTCGTCTACGATCCGGTCGGGGGCGACGCCTACGCGAAGTCCACCAAGTGCATCGCGTTCGAAGGCCGGATCCTGATCATCGGCTTCGCCGGCGGCACCATCCCGACACCCGGTCTCAATCACGCCCTGATCAAGAACTACTCGATCATCGGACTGCACTGGGGTCTGTACACGCAGTACAACCAGCAGGCGATCGCCGACTGTCACGAGGAACTGACCCGTCTCGCCGATTCCGGTGCGATCAAGCCGCTCATCAGCGAGCGGCTCTCGCTCGCGGATGTGGCCGATGGCCTCGGCCGGCTCGGTGACGGCAACACCGTCGGCCGTCTCGTCTTCCAACCCTGAAGGGAACGCACATGGACGTAGGTTCACTGTTCGACGTCGCAGGCAAGACCGTGGTGGTCACCGGAGGTTCGCGGGGTATCGGCCGGATGATCGCGCAGGGATTCGTCGAGGCCGGGGCCACCGTGATCATCTCCGCCCGCAAGGCGGAGGCGTGTGAGAAGTCCGCGGCCGAACTGTCCGCCGCCGGGCCGGGGACGTGTCACGCACACCCCGCCGACCTATCCACCGAGGAGGGGATCGAGGGCCTCGTCGCACGGGTCGCCGAGATCTCGCCCCGGCTGGACGTCCTGGTGAACAACGCCGGAGCGACGTGGGGTGCGCCGATCGACGAGTTCCCCGCCGCCGGGTTCGACAAGATCTTCGACATCAACGTCAAGGGCGTGTTCATGCTCACCCAGGCGTTGCTGCCGAGTCTGCGGGCCGCGGCGACGGACGGTGACCCCGCCCGGGTGATCAACATCGGCTCGATCGACGGACTCGTGGTGTCGGGCACCGACAACTTCTCGTACGGGGCGAGCAAGGCCGCGGTCCACCTGCTCACCCGCAAGCTCGCCGCGACGCTGGCGGCCGAGCGGATCACCGTCAATGCCATTGCACCGGGACCATTTCCGAGCAAGATGATGGCGTTCATCCTCGACGACCCGGAGCGGAAGGAGGCGGTCGAGGGGTCCGTGCCGCTCGGCCGGGTCGGCACACCGGAAGACGTCGCGGGCACGGCGATCTTCCTCTCCTCGCGCGCCGGGGCATACCTCACCGGCATCGTCGTCCCCGTCGACGGCGGGATCTCGGGAACACGCTGAACAGCGCGGCACACAGTCGGAACACGGAACGAGCGAGAGGCGGTACGGCGGCGATGAGCTGGTACGACGACAGGCCCTGGATGGACCGGTACGACGAGAACACGCGTTCAGTGGGGGAGATCCCCGCCCGGACAGCGCTCGACATGTTCTCGGCCGCGGTCGAATCCGCCCCGGACGCGCCGGCCATCCGGTACCTCGGAGGCACCCTCGACTACCGCGAGGTCGACGAACTCAGCGACGGTGTGGCCGCCTACCTCACCGAAAACGGGTTCGAGAAGGGCGATCGGCTCGCGATCTACCTGCAGAACATCCCGCAGTTCGTGCTTGTGTTGATCGGGACGTGGAAGGCAGGCGGTGTCGTCGTCCCGCTGAACCCGATGTACCGGGACGAGCTCTCCCACATCCTCACCGACACGCCGGAGTCACCGCGATCGTGTGCAGCGAGAACGCATGGGCCGATCGGGTGGCGGAGCGGGCGTCCGCCGCGGGTGTGCGGATCGCGCTGACCGCGAGCGAACTCGACATCCAGACGTCAGACGACGCACGGGTGTTCGGGGGCGTGACCCGGGTGCGCGCCGAGGGCGTGCCGGACCTGCTCGAGGTGGCCCGGGCACGTGCTGGGGCCGACGTGCCGGATCCCGGGCTGGTCCCGGACGACATCGCACTCGTGTCCTACACGTCCGGAACGAGTGGAGTCCCCAAGGGAGCGACCAACACCCACCGGAATCTCACCGTCAACAGTTCGATCCTGCGCCTGTACGAGGGCAAGCCCGCCGGTTCGCCGATCTTCGCGCTCGCACCGCTGTTCCACATCACCGGCATGGTGTGCCAGTTGCTCACCGCGATCGACCTGGCGTCGCCGCTGATCCTCGCGTACCGGTTCGACGCTGGGGTCGTGCTCGACGCCCTCGAGCGGGAGCAGCCGGTGTTCATGGTCGGCCCGTCCACCGCCTACATGGCGCTGATGGCCCACCCCGACTTCTCCGGTGAGCGCTTCGCCTCACTGGAGGCCGTGATGTCCGGTGGCGCCCCGCTGCCCCCTGCCATCGTCGAACGGTTCCGGGAGCTGACCGGAAAGTACATCCGCAACGGCTACGGGCTCACCGAGACCAGCGCGCCGTGCGTCGTCGTCCCGCCGAACCTGGAGGCCCCGGTCGATCCGTCGTCGGGCACGCTGGCGATCGGCCTGCCCCTTCCCTCCGCCGTGATCCGGATCGTCGGGGAGGACGGGCACGACCTCGACCCGCTCGAGGTCGGGGAGATCGTCGTCGACGGGCCGATGGTCGTGCCCGCGTACTGGAACAAACCGGACGCCACGGCGCAGTCGCTGCCGGGCGGCCGCTTGCTCACCGGCGACGTGGGATTCATGGACGCCCAGGGCTGGGTGTACGTCGTCGATCGCAAGAAGGACATGATCAACGCATCTGGTTTCAAGGTCTGGCCCCGCGAGGTCGAAGACGTGCTGTACCGGCACCCGGCGGTCCGGGAGGCCGCCGTCGTCGGCGAGCCGGACAGCTACCGCGGCGAGACCGTCGCCGCGTTCGTCAGCCTCCGCCCCGGGCAGACGGCCGAGACGGACGACCTCGTCGAGTACTGCCGGGAGCGGCTGGCCAGCTACAAGGCCCCGAGGCGCGTCGAGATCGTCGACGAACTGCCCAAGACGGCCAGCGGAAAGATCCTCCGCCGCGAAATGCGCCGCGGCGCCCCGGCCTGAGCCGTCCGGTCGATCAGGCGACGACCGCGTGCGGGTACTCCGCCGCGCGGTGCTGGAACGACAGGATCCTGGGGTTCTGCACGACTCCGTCGCGGATCTCGACGGCCCGCCGAATCGTGTCGCTGCGGTCCCAGGCGGCGGGTCCGTCGAGGACCGTCCCCAGATGGGGGAGCAGGGCCTCGCTGATCTCCCAGGTCGCCGAATTCCACAGGTAGGACGGGCTGTGATCGACCGCGTAGTAGCGGGTGTTCTCACCGATCATGAATGTCGGATCGGCGAACGACGTGGGCCGGGCCCAGCTGAAGCCCATTCCCTCGTCGCAGGACACGTCGACGACGAGGCTGCCGGGCAGGAGGGTCTCGACGTCCGAGTCGATCAGGAACGTCAGCGGCGATTCCGTGTCCTGCAGGACGCAGTTGACGATGATGTCGTGCCGGGCGAGGAACCCGGCGAGCGGCATCCGGCCCTCGTCCGTGGTGACGTGGCTGCGGCGCGGATCGGCGTCGTCGTGATCGAACTGCACGATCTCCGCGGAGTGGATCGGCGAGCTCACGGCGGTGACCCCGCGCTGCGTGACGACGTGGACGTCGTGGATGCCCAGGGCGTTCAGCGCGGTCACGGCGCCGCGGGCGGTGGCGCCGAAGCCGAGGACCACGGCGCGGAGGCGGCGGCCGTAGTCGCCGGTCGAACCCGCGATCGACAGGGCGTGCAGCACCGAGCTGTATCCGGCGAGTTCGTTGTTCTTGTGGAAGACATGGAGCTGGAACGACCCCTCGACGCTCCAGTGGTTCATGGCCTCGAACGCGATCAACGTGAGGTGGCGATCGACGGCCACCTGGGTGAGCTCCGTGTCCTGAACGCAGTGCGGCCACCCCCACAGGATCTGGCCGTCACGCAGATCCGCCAGATCCTTCGCGAGGGGTTTGGGCAGCAGGAGGACGTCGGAGTGCTCGATCAGCTGCTCCCGGGTGCGCAGACCTCCCACCGACAGGGCCAGCTGCTCGTCGGAGACACCGAAGGGCTCGCCGTAGCCGTACTCGAGATGGATGCGGCCACGGAGGTCGGGGTCGATCCGGTCGAAGTGGAGCGGGTGGATCGGGAGCCGGCGTTCGTCGGTTTTGCTCGAGCGCGCGACTACGCCGAGGGTGAGTGGATGAGAGCGGTGTTGCTGCACAGGGGTGTCCCTTGGTCGACACTGCCGGAGAGAGTCTTCGGCAGAGAGTTGTTGCCGCGGAACCCGCAATGGAGGAGGCCAGCGTTCGATCGATGGGCGCGGCATCGGCCGGCGCGGCTGCAGCTCTCGACAAAGCCCGAGGAGATCACTCGGGGAAGACTGGTAGCACCAGAGAGAAAGGCTGCGCCGCGACAGGCGACGCAGTTTCTCGTGGTGCCCCCGGCAGGATTCGAACCTGCGACCTTTCGCTCCGGAGGCGAACGCTCTATCCCCTGAGCTACGGGGGCGCACCGGAAAACCGGTGTGCCGATTGGGCTGGCCAATCGTAGCGCATGGGTAGTGGGATCGACCAAATCGGTCCCCCTACTTCCTGGACTCGCCCCGGTAGCGGCCCGGACACGCCTACTGTCGGGAGGACGTGGACGCTCGCGAACTCTCGGGGAGGGGTCGAGAATGACCGATGGACGGCAGATTGGGTCGAAGGACTCCGACGGGCACTATTCCGAGTCCGACCTCGATCTGGACCTGCGGTGGTGGGCGGCTGCCAACTATCTGACGGTCGCGCAGATCTACCTGCAGGACAACACGCTTCTGCGTGAGCCGCTGCGCCCCGAGCACATCAAACCCCGGCTGCTCGGGCATTGGGGGACGAGTCCCGGTCTGTCGATGATCTACGCGCTGCTGAACCGTCTCGTCCGCCGGACCGACGCCGACTGTCTCTACGTGACGGGTCCCGGGCACGGTGGTCCCGCGCTCGTTGCCGCCACATACCTGGAGGGGACGTACTCGGAGGTGTATCCGGGCGTGTCCCGCGACGCCGCGGGTATCCACCGGCTCTGCCGGCAGTTCTCGACGCCGGGTGGCATCCCGAGTCACGTCAGCGTGCAGACACCGGGCAGCATCCACGAGGGCGGCGAGCTCGGGTACGCCCTCGCGCATGCCGCCGGGGCGGCGTTCGATCACCCGAATCTGTTGGTGGCGTGCGTAATCGGAGACGGCGAGGCCGAGACGGGACCCCTGTCCGGTTCGTGGAAGCTCCCCGCGTTCCTCAATCCGGAACGAGACGGAGCGGTGTTGCCGATCCTGCACGTCAACGGAGCGAAGATCGCCGGACCCACCGTCTACGGTCGCAGCAGCGACGCGGACATCGAGGCGTTCCTCGGCGGTCAGGGGTGGGCGCCGGTCGTCGTCTCCGGCGACGACCCGCGGCAGGTCTTCCCGGCGCTGCATCACGCCCTCACCGACGCGCACACCGCGATCTCCGACCTTCGGCGGGAGGCGCGGGCCGGCCGGCGGGGCGCCGCCAAGTGGCCCGCGATCGTCCTGCGGACCCCGAAGGGCTGGACCGGTCCGCGCACCGTCGACGGCGTGCTCGTCGAGGGCACGCACCGGGCCCATCAGGTTCCGCTGTCGGGGGTGCGGACCAACGAGGCGCATCTGCGTCAACTCGAGGAGTGGATGCGGTCGTACGGCCCGGGCGAACTGTTCGACTCGGCCGGCGCACTCGTCCCGGACCTCGAGCGGCTGGCGCCGCAGGGCGACAAGCGGATGGGTTCGTCGCCGTACGCGAACGGCGGCCGCCTGCGTGCGGATCTTCCCGTGCCGCCGCTGGAGAAGTACGCGCTCGCGATCGAGAAGCCCGGCACCACCCACCACGAGACCACCCGGGTGCTCGGGGAACTGCTCCGCGACCTGTACGCCGCCACCACCACGCCCGACGGCGGTGGCTACTTCCGGCTGTTCTGTCCGGACGAAACGTCCAGCAACCGGTTGGGCGCCGTGTTCGAGGTGACCGACCGCTGCTGGCAGCTGCCGGTCACCGACTACGACGACGGACTCTCGGCCCGCGGCCGGGTGATGGAAGTGCTCAGCGAGCACCTCTGCGAGGGATGGCTCGAGGGGTACCTGTTGTCGGGGCGGCACGGGCTGTTCGCCAGCTACGAGGCGTTCGCGATGGTGAGTGTGTCGATGCTCGTCCAGCACACGAAGTGGCTGCAGCACGCGGTGGATCTGCCGTGGCGGGCGCCGGTGGCGTCGCTGAACGTCCTGCTGACCAGCACCTGCTGGCGCAACGACCACAACGGGTTCTCTCATCAGGGGCCGGGCATGATCGATGCCGTCATCCCACTCGCGCCGGACGTCGTCCGGATCTGGCTTCCACCGGACTCGAACACCCTGCTGTCGATCGCCGACCACTGCCTCCGCAGCACCGACCACGTCAATCTCATCGTGGTCGACAAGCAGCCGCACCTGCAGTACCTGACCCTGGCGGAGGCACACGCGCACTGTGCGGCCGGGGCGTCGGTGTGGGAGTGGGCGGGGACGGAAGCCGCGGCGGGCGCCGACCCGGACGTCGTGCTCGCGGCCGCCGGGGACGTCCCGACCCAGGAAATCCTCGCCGCGGCGCAGTTGCTGCGCGAACACACCCCGGACCTGGTCACGCGGGTGGTCAACGTCGTCGACCTGATGGGGTTGCTCACACCCACCGAACATCCTCACGGATTCGAGGCACGCACGTTCCTGGACCTGTTCACGGCGGACAGGGATGTGGTGTTCGCGTTCCACGGATACTCGCGCGCCGTCCACGAGCTGATCCACGGACGTCCCGCCCCGGACCGGTTCCACGTTCGCGGCTTCAGCGAACAGGGCACCACGACCACACCGTTCGACATGGTCGTGCTCAACCGGATGAGCCGATATCACCTGGTCCTCGAGGCGCTGCGACGCACACGCAGAGAACCGTCCGGTGCCGGCGAACTGGCCGACTTCTGCCTCCGGCAACTCGAAAGGCACGGCGAATACGTCGTCGCGCACCTCGAGGACATGCCCGAGGTGCGCGACTGGACGTGGTCGTGAGGCCGGAGGTCAGTTCATCGGGAGGGGAGCGGCACCCTTCGCGGTGAGCATGTTCGTCATCACCGTCGACTCGCTCTGCTGAGTGTCCACCATCGTCTGCGCGAGAGAGCGGACCGCGTCTTCCGACGCGTGCTGGGCCGCGTACTCCATCATCGGGAGTCCGCCCTGGTGGTGACGCAGCATCAGCTGGAGGTACAGGACGTCGACGGCCGGACCGGTGGCCTGACGCAACGCGGCCATGTCCTCCGAGGACGCCATGCCCGGCATCTTCGACATCGAACCCATGTGCCCGCTGTCGGCGGACCCGTGGTCGTGACCGTCGGAGTGCTCGGATTCCATCCAGCCCATGTAGCCGCCGGACGGCAGCGCCGGCTGATCCCACAGCGCGAGCCAGCCCTGCATCTGCCCGAGCTGATTCTGCTGTGTGGTGAGGATGTCGTACGCGAGGCCGCGCACCGCCGGGTCGGTAGCGCCCGCCAGCGCGATCGCCGACATCTCCACCGCCTGGCTGTGGTGCACGCTCATGTCCTGCGCGAAACCGACATCGACGGAACCGGCCTCGGGAACCGGCGCGCCGGAGTCCTCGAGCGGGAGCCGGGCGAGGAACCCGAGCGCGAATCCGAGGGCGATGGCACCGATCAACCCGATGACCAGGAGCGCTGTGCGCTGACTGGGCCGGGAGGGGGCTGGTTCGTCTGCGGGTTCGGCAGAACTAGCCATTGCCGCCCTCGGCCGGCGCCTGCTGCAGATCGGACGGCAGCTGCAGGTCGCTCGGGAGCTGCATGCCGCTGGGCAGCTGCGCTCCCGCACCACCGGATTCCGACTGGTCGGGGCTGATGCCGCCGCCGTCCATCGGGACCGCGTCCGCGCCGGGTGCGCTCGGGTCGAACGGCGGCGGGTTGTCGGGGTCGAAACCGGAGCCCGGGATGGACGAGCAGCTCGCGCCGACCTCCGGGTAGGTGTTCTTGTTGATCCGCAGCGCGGTGATGAACTGGTCGATGCGCTCGTCGTCGACGCTGTCCAGCTTCAGCTGGTGGCCCCACGACTGCAGCGAGACCAGGCTGTCGAGGCCCGGGTACGGCGACAGCAGCGTGTACGTCTCGCCGTCCACCTTGTTCTTCAGCGTCTCGACCTGGTCGGCGGACAGCTCGTCCGGGTTGTAGGCGATCCACACGGCGCCGTGCTCGAGCGAGTGGACGGCGTTCTCGGTGCGGATCGCGTTCGGGTAGACCGTGCCGGTGCACGTCGCCCAGATGGCGTCGTGCGGGCCGCCGAACGGAGGCGACTGGTCGTACGCGACGCGCTGCGTCGGCTGGATGTGGATGCCGGCCGGGTAGTCGACCTTGAGGACGCCGTCGATGTTGACCGACGGGTCGGGATTCTCGGCGCTCGGCGCGTACTTCGCGGCTTCTTCCTTGGCCTGGTACTTGGGGACCAGGTTGATCGCGAGGATCGCCACGAGTGCGAGAACGGCCGCTCCGGCGCCGATCGTCAGCCACGGAATGTTCCGCGGAGCGGATACGCCGCCCGAGACTTTCGCGCCGCCGCTCTTCTTCTTGGCGGCCTTGATGGCCTTCGCCGACTTCGCGCCCGAGTTCTTATCGGGACCGCGACTTTCCGAACCGCTTGGCATCGATTGTGATCTTTCGGTGTGTGGGTTACGGGCGCTCGACCCCCGGTAACCGGAAGCTGAGGGCCGGGACTCAGGGCGACACCACTGTACTTTCCCACCCTGAGCGCAACCTGGGAGAGTGGCCGCGGCCACGCTCGCCCGCGGTCGCCGGGCCCGCGGCGGGACTCGCGGCAAGGCGGATCACCGCTCGGGACGCGTTGGCCATAGGATAGATACCTGTGACTCCAGCTGACCTTGCCGAACTGCTCCGCGGAACCGCCGCGAAAGTGCTCGCCGAACGCGGACTCGACGTGTCCGTGCTTCCCGAAACTCTCACGGTCGAGCGTCCGCGCAATCCCGAGCACGGCGATTACGCCACCAACGTGGCGATGCAGGTGGCCAAGAAGGTCGGTACCAACCCGCGTGAGCTGGCCGGCTGGCTCGCCGAGGCGCTGACCGCGGCCGAGGGCATCGACAGCGCCGACATCGCGGGCCCGGGCTTCCTCAACATCCGCCTGGCCGCCGACGCGCAGGGCGCGATCGTCGCGAAGATTCTCGAAGAGGGTGCCGCCTTCGGGTCCGGCCACACGCTCGCCGGCAAGAAGATCAACCTCGAGTTCGTTTCCGCCAACCCCACCGGGCCCATCCACCTCGGTGGAACGCGCTGGGCCGCGGTGGGCGACGCGCTGGGCCGGATCCTGTCCACCCAGGGCGCGGCGGTCACCCGCGAGTACTACTTCAATGACCACGGCGCCCAGATCGACCGGTTCTCCCGCTCGCTGATCGCGGCCGCCAAGGGCGAACCCGCCCCCGAGGACGGCTACGCGGGCGCCTACATCGCCGACATCGCCGCCCAGGTGCAACAGCAGCGTCCCGACGTGCTGGAACTGCCGACGGGCGAGCAGCAGGAAGTCTTCCGCGCCATCGGCGTCGACCTGATGTTCGCCCACATCAAGGGCACCCTGCACGAGTTCGGCGTGGACTTCGACGTCTACTTCCACGAGAACTCGTTGTTCGAGTCCGGTGCGGTGGAGAAGGCCGTCGAGACGCTCAAGGACTCCGGCAACCTCTTCCAGGAAGACGGCGCCTGGTGGCTCAAGAGCACCGACTTCGGCGACGACAAGGACCGCGTCGTCATCAAGAGCGACGGCAACGCGGCGTACATCGCCGGTGACATCGCCTACTTCCAGGACAAGCGCTCCCGCGGCTTCGACCTGTGCATCTACATGCTCGGTGCCGACCACCACGGGTACATCGGCCGGCTCAAGGCGGCCGCGGCCGCGTTCGGCGACGACCCGGACACCGTCGAGGTGCTGATCGGCCAGATGGTGAACCTCGTCCGCGACGGCGTGGCCGTGAAGATGAGCAAGCGCGCCGGGACGGTCATCACCCTCGACGACCTGGTCGAGGCGATCGGCGTCGACGCGTCGCGGTACGCGATGATCCGGTCGTCGGTGGATTCGAGCATCGACATCGACCTCGAACTGTGGACGAGCACCGGCAACGAGAACCCGGTGTACTACGTGCAATACGCGCACGCCCGCCTGTCGGCCATCGCCCGCAACGCCGCCGATCTCGGTATCGCCGTCACGGATCCCGACTTCTCGCTGCTCGTCTCGGAGCAGGAGGGCGATTTGATCCGCACCCTCGGCGAGTACCCGCGCGTCGTCACCAGTGCCGCGAATCTGCGTGAGCCGCACCGCATTGCGCGGTATCTCGAGGAGCTGGCCGGCGCCTACCACCGGTTCTACGGCGCCTGCCGGATCCTGCCTCAGGGTGACGAAGAGGTCGGCCCGCTGCACATCGCGCGACTGGCGCTCTGCGACGCGTCCCGTCAGGTCCTCTCCAACGGACTGGCCCTGCTCGGCGTCGGCGCTCCGGAGCAGATGTGAACGCGCACCCCGCAGGTCCCAAGCACGCCGAACAGCTGCACGCACCCGGTCTGCCCGAACGTCCCGCCGACGCGGCCGCGTTCGCCGCACTGTCTCCCGAGGTGTGGCCCCGCAACGCGCGCCGCGCCGCGGACGGGGTCGTCAGCCTGGCAGGTATCCCGGTCACCGAACTGGCCGAGAAGTACGGCACCCCACTGTTCGTGGTCGACGAGGACGATTTCCGGTCCCGCTGCCGCGACATGTCCCGTGCGTTCGGGCCCACGGCCAAGGTGCACTACGCGTCCAAGGCGTTCCTGTGCGGCGAGATCGCCCGCTGGGTCGCCGACGAGGGCCTTTCCCTGGACGTCGCGTCGGGCGGCGAACTGGCGGTTGCCCTGCACGCCGGCTTCCCGGCCGAGCGAATTGCCATGCACGGCAACAACAAATCGGTCGCCGAGCTGAACGCCGCCGTATCGGCCGGGGTCGGGCACATCGTGCTCGACTCCGCGACGGAGATCGACCGCCTCGACAAGGTGGCCGCCGAAGCCGGTGTGGTGCAGGACGTTCTGATCCGCGTGACGGTCGGAGTCGAGGCGCACACCCACGAGTTCATCTCCACGGCCCACGAGGACCAGAAGTTCGGGTTCTCGCTCGCGGGCGGAAAGGCGATCGACGCGGTCCGCCGGGTCTTCGCCGCCGGCAATCTGCGGCTGGTGGGCCTCCACAGCCACATCGGCTCGCAGATCTTCGACGTCGACGGCTTCGAAGTGGCCGCGCACCGCGTGATCGGGCTCCTGCGGGACGTCGTCGCGGAGTTCGGTGTGGACAAGACCGCTCAGATCTCGATCATCGACCTCGGCGGCGGCATGGGAATCTCCTACGTCCCCACCGACGACCCGCCGCCGGTCGATCAGCTCGCCGCCAAACTCGGCGACATCGTGCGCAACGAGTCGGCGCTCGCCGGGCTGCCGGAGCCGACGCTGGCCGTCGAACCCGGACGCGCGATCGCCGGACCCGGCACGGTGACGCTGTACGAGGTCGGGACCATCAAGGACGTCACCGTGGGCAGCAACCTCACCCGCCGGTACGTCAGCGTCGACGGCGGAATGAGCGACAACATCCGTACCGCGCTGTATCAGGCGGAGTACGAGGCCAAACTGGTCTCGCGGGTCAGTGACGCGGCACCGGTGGTGTCCCGCGTCGTCGGTAAGCACTGCGAGTCCGGCGACGTCGTGATCCGCGACACCTGGATGCCCGAGGACATCGACGCCGGCGATTTGCTCGCCGTGGCGGCGACCGGTGCATACTGCTATTCGATGTCGAGCAGGTACAACCTGCTCGCCCGCCCTGCCGTGGTGGCGGTGCGCGACGGACAGTCGCGCGTGATCCTCCGGAGGGAAACCGTGGAAGACCTGCTGAGCTTGGAGGTACAGGAGTGACGAGCGAATCGGCGCATCGCGCTATCGGTGTGGCCGTCCTCGGCCTCGGCAACGTCGGGAGCGAGGTGGTGCGCATCCTGCGGGAGCACAGCGAAGACCTCGAGGCTCGCGTCGGTGCCCCGCTGGAACTGCGTGGAGTGGCCGTGCGCCGCCCCGGTAAGGACCGCGGAATTCCCGAGGAGTTGCAGACCACCGACGCGGAGTCACTCGTGGCCCGCGACGACGTCGACCTCGTCGTCGAGGTGATCGGGGGCATGGATCTGCCCCGCAAGCTGATCCTCTCGGCGCTGAACTCCGGCAAGTCCGTCGTCACCGCCAACAAGGCGCTGCTCGCCGATCACACCGGTGAACTGGCCGAGGCGGCGGAACTGCACAACGTCGACCTCTACTTCGAGGCCGCCGTGGCCGGCGCGATCCCCGTGATCCGCCCGCTCATCCAGTCCCTCGCGGGTGACCGGGTGAACAAGGTCGCCGGGATCGTGAACGGAACCACGAACTTCATCCTGTCGGCGATGGACGAGACCGGCGCGGACTACGCCGCGACCCTCGCCGAGGCCGGCCGCCTGGGATACGCCGAGGCCGACCCGACCGCCGACGTGGAGGGCTACGACGCCGCGGCCAAGGCGGCCATCCTCGCGTCGATCGCGTTCCATACCCGGGTCACCGCCGCCGACGTGTACCGCGAGGGGATCTCCAAGATCACCGCGGCCGACCTGACGTCGGCTCGCGCACTCGACTGCACGATCAAGCTGCTGTCCATCTGCGAGCGGATCACCACCCCCGAGGGCAAGGAGCGGATCTCCGCGCGGGTCTACCCGGCGCTCGTGCCGCTGGAACATCCGCTGGCCTCGGTCAACGGTGCGTTCAACGCCGTCGTCGTCGAGGCGGAGAACGCCGGGCGCCTCATGTTCTACGGTCAGGGCGCAGGCGGCGCCCCCACCGCGTCGGCCGTGATGGGCGACCTGGTGATGGCCGCGCGCAACAAGGTGAACGGTGGCCGCGGACCCCGCGAGTCCAAGTACGCCAAGCTGAAGATCGCGCCGATCGGGGACATCCCCACGCGCTACTACGTCAACATGCAGGTGACGGACAAGGCCGGGGTCCTGTCGGCGGTGGCTGCCGAATTCTCGCAGCACGGCGTCAGCATCTCCACCGTGCGGCAGGAAGGCGCCGGCGACGGTGCCCGCCTCGTCGTCGTGACCCACGTCGCGACGGATTCTGCTCTGTCGGAAACCGTTGAAGCACTGAGCAAACTCGAATTCGTCACCGCTGTGACCAGCGTGCTGCGACTGGAAGGCACCGAACAATGACCGGCACCCGTAACCCCGTTCACACCCCCTGGCCGGGGCTGATCGAGGCTTACCGCGACCGCCTCGCGATCGGACCGAACTGGAAGACGATCACCCTGCGCGAGGGCGGCACCCCGCTGCTGCCTGCCGGGCACCTCTCGGAGCTCACCGGTTGCGACGTCTACCTGAAGGTCGAGGGGCTCAACCCGACCGGTTCGTTCAAGGACCGCGGCATGACGATGGCCGTCACCGACGCGCTGGCCCGCGGTCAGCAGGCCGTCCTGTGCGCGTCCACCGGTAATACGTCCGCTTCCGCCGCCGCGTACGCCGCCAAGGCGAAGATGACCTGCGCCGTGCTGGTGCCGCAGGGCAAGATCGCGATGGGCAAGCTCGCGCAGGCCGTCATGCACGGCGCGCGGATCATCCAGGTGCAGGGCAACTTCGACGACTGTCTCGAACTGGCCCGCAAGACCACCGCGGAGTTCCCCACGATCGGGCTCGTGAACTCGGTCAACCCGGTCCGCATCGAGGGCCAGAAGACCGCGGCATTCGAGATCTGCGACGCGCTGGGCAAGGCCCCCGACGTGCACGCGCTCCCGGTCGGCAACGCAGGCAACATCACCGCGTACTGGCGTGGGTATTCCGAGTACTACGCGGACGGACTCACCAGCGTGAAGCCCCGCATGCTCGGCGTCCAGGCCGCCGGCGCCGCACCGCTCGTCCTCGGCGCACCGGTGAAGCACCCCGAGACGATCGCGACCGCGATCCGCATCGGCTCGCCCGCGTCCTGGAACGGTGCGGTCAACGCCAAGGAAGAGTCGCACGGCGCCTTCCGGGCCGCGACCGACGACGAGATCCTCGAGGCGTACCGGCTGATCGCCAGGACCGAAGGGGTGTTCGTCGAGCCCGCCTCGGCCGCGAGCGTCGCGGGTCTGCTCGCCGCCCGCAAGGAGGGCTGGCTGGACTCGGGGCTGACCGTCGTCTGCACGGTCACCGGTAACGGCCTCAAGGACCCCGACACGGCGTTGGCGGGTATGCCTGAGGTTCAACCGATCCCGGTCGATCCTGTCGCTGTCGCGTCGGCCCTCGAGCTGGCGTAGTGGTGGCGCCCACGCCCACTGCGCCGCAGGACCACACCGCTGCCATGACACAGACCCTCCCCACGGGCCTCACCGTGACCGCCCGCGTGCCTGCGTCGAGCGCCAACCTCGGCCCGGGCTTCGACACGCTGGGCATCGCGCTCGGGCTGTACGACGAGATCACCGTGACGACCACGGCTTCGGGGCTGAACATCCGGGTCGAGGGCGAGGGTGCCGACGACGTGCCGTGGGGTCCGTCGCATCTCGTGGTCCGGGCCATCGAACGCGGCCTGGAATCGGCGGGCGTGTGGGCCGACGGCCTGGACGTGGTGTGCCGCAACGCGATACCCCATTCGCGGGGCCTGGGTTCGTCGGCCTCCGCCGTCGTCGGGGGACTGGCGGCCGCCAACGGTCTGGCGATCAAGCTCGACCCCGAACTCGGGCTGTCGCTCGATCAGCTCGTCCAGCTGTCGTCCGAATTCGAAGGGCACCCCGACAACGCGTCGGCGAGCGTGCTCGGCGGCGCCGTGGTGTCGTGGAGCTGCGCGGGCGAGCAGACCGACGGAGCGCCTGCGGCCACCGACATCTACTCGGCCGTCGCGCTGAAGGTCCATCCCGCGATCCGCGTCGTCGCTCTGGTGCCGGGCGAGCGCTCGTCGACCGCCCACACGCGGGGTCTGTTGCCCGAGACGGTTCCCCACCGGGACGCGGCATTCAACGTCAGCCGCGGGGCCCTCGCTGTGGTGGCGCTCACAGAGCGTCCCGACCTCCTGATGGCGGCCACCGAGGATCGACTGCATCAGACACAGCGCGCTCCGGCCCTTCCACTCACGACGCGATGGATCGCCGTCCTCCGGAAGGCGGGTATCGCCGCCGCCGTCTCGGGAGCCGGACCGACCGTACTCGCATTGACCACGGAGCCTTTCCCCGTGGATCTTCGAGCACAGGCCGAGGCCGAGGGGTTGCAGGTTCTCGAACTGGACGTGGCGGACGGCGTCCGGACCAGCTGACACGCCGTAGGGGCGTCTCCTTGCCCCTACGGTCGTTCACAGCTATCCTGGGCAATGTCCGTACATCGTGCGCATCAGACGCCGGTGCTTCACCAGGGCAATTACTCCAGGTCAATCGGGGTTGACGGCTCCTGGCACGATCCTCCGCACTATCTGTCGTGTAGGGATTGCGAGTACGCGCCTGTTTCAAAGGTGATGTGATGGCGGGCAAGCCGGCAGTTCTTCACATGCAACTACGTACGGCACATCCGAATTCGGTATTCGAAACCGAATTACGGGACGAACCCTCGACTCTGCGCAGCGCGAGTGAGGGAAGGAAAGGACCTCCGTGACCGATACGGACCTCATCGCCGCTCCTGTGCGCGCCTCCTCGGTGGATACCGTTGGCGCGCAGGCAGGCGACTCTTCACAGGCGTCATCGACCGCACCCGGCACCGGTGCAGTGACGGCCTCCACCAAGCGCGCCGAGGCGCGCCGAGGTGCCGGGCTGTCCGGAATGGTGCTCACCGAGCTCCGCACTCTCGCAGGTGAGCTGGGCATCAAGGGCATCTCGGGGATGCGCAAGGGCGACCTCATCGCCGCGATCAAGGAGCGTCAGGGCGGCTCTTCCGCCCCGGCCGCTGCCGCGACCGAAGCCGCTCCCCGGACCCGGGCGACGCGCGCGAAGCGCGAACAGTCCGCTCAGACCGAACTCGAGGTGACTCCCCAGACGGAGACCACCGAGAAGGCCGCCGAGCCCAAGACCGCCGAACCCGCGACGGGCGACGGCGCAGCCGCCGACACCGACACCGCCGAAGGCGGCCGCCGCGGGCGTCAGCGCCGCGGATCCGCGCGCCGGGCAGGCGCACCCGAGCAGGGTGACCAGGGCAGCAACGCTCAGGACACCGCCGCGGCGAATGCCACCGACACGCAGCAGGCCGAGCGCAAGCAGGCCGACGACCGTCAGGATTCCGCCGAGAAGCCGGCCAAACAGGACGGCTCCGGCGAACAGGGCGGCGACCGCAACCGACGTGAGCGGGGCGGCGACCGTGCCGACACTCGTGGTGACCGTGGCGACACCCGTGGCGACCGCGGCGAACGCGGTGACCGGGGCGATCGCGACAACCGTGGCGACCGCAGCCAGGGCAACAACGGCCCGCGCAACAACGACAACCGCCCGGGCGACGACGAGGAAGGCGGTCGCGGACGCCGCGGACGTCGCTTCCGCGAACGTCGTCGTGGACGCGACCGCGGCGAAGGCGGTGGCGGTGACGTCCGCGAGACCGAGATCCGCGAGGACGACGTCCTGCAGCCGGTCGCCGGCATCCTGGACGTCCTCGACAATTACGCGTTCGTGCGGACCTCCGGCTACCTGGCCGGACCGAACGACGTCTACGTGTCGATGAACCTGATCCGCAAGAACGGTCTCCGTCGCGGCGACGCCATCACCGGCGCCGTCCGGATCGGACGCGAGGGCGAACAGGGCAACCAGCGCCAGAAGTTCAACCCGCTGGTCCGCATCGACACCGTCAACGGTGGCGACGTGGAAGCGGCCAAGAAGCGCCCCGAGTTCGGCAAGCTCACCCCGCTGTACCCGAATCAGCGGCTGCGTCTGGAGACGACGCCGAACATCTTGACGACCCGTGTCATCGACCTGGTGATGCCGATCGGCAAGGGACAGCGTGCGCTGATCGTGAGCCCGCCGAAGGCCGGTAAGACCAGCGTTCTGCAGGCCATCGCGAACGCCATCGCGACCAACAACCCCGAGTGCTACCTCATGGTCGTGCTGGTCGACGAGCGTCCCGAAGAGGTCACCGACATGCAGCGTTCGGTGAAGGGCGAGGTCATCTCCTCGACCTTCGACCGCCCGCCGGGAGACCACACCTCGGTCGCCGAGCTGGCCATCGAGCGTGCGAAGCGTCTGGTGGAGGCGGGCAAGGACGTCGTCGTCCTCCTCGACTCGATCACCCGCCTCGGCCGTGCGTACAACAACTCGTCGCCGGCCTCGGGACGCATCCTCTCCGGTGGTGTCGACTCGACCGCGCTCTACCCGCCGAAGCGTTTCCTCGGTGCTGCGCGCAACATCGAGAACGGCGGTTCGCTCACGATCATCGCGACGGCCATGGTCGAGACCGGTTCCACCGGCGACACCGTGATCTTCGAGGAGTTCAAGGGCACCGGTAACGCCGAGCTGAAGCTCGACCGCAAGATCGCGGAACGTCGTGTGTTCCCGGCCGTGGACGTGAACCCCTCGGGTACGCGTAAGGATGAGCTGCTGCTCAGTCCGGATGAGGCCGCGGTGCTGCACAAGCTCCGGCGTGTGCTCTCGGGTCTCGACTCGCACCAGGCCATCGATCTGCTGATCGACCGCCTCAAGAAGAGCAAGAGCAACATCGAGTTCCTCATGCAGGTCTCGAAGACTGCCCCGGGCGCGATCGACGACTGATCTCGACTCGAAGCGGGGCCCCGGGGCGTTGGGGGGGCCGGGCCCCCCGGTTTTCACCCACGAAAACACAGGGGGACAAAAACCCGGGCACCCCCCGAGTACACACCCCCAAC